>CAYWZB010000128.1:0-2665 GCA_964462775.1 uncultured Oscillospiraceae bacterium | reverse complement strand
ATTTCCGGCGATACCCCACTCTTTACAGCCCAGCTTGCAAAAGTGTGACGGCAAGCGTGGGGAGTTTTCTGCGGGATTCCGAGTTTTTTCAGAAGTGGATAATAGTTTCGCTTCCTGAAATTTGAAATGTCCTTTACTTGTGTTTTAACCATATTTATCTACACTTATCCACGCATGTTCAAAATGCGACCTATTTGACGTGCGGAAGGTCATAGGTTCGAGTCCTATATCGTCCACCAAACTCCCTGTCCGATTGGATAGGGAGTTCTTTTTTGTTCCCACGAAGGGACAAGACTCGAATCCATAGAAATGCAAATGCCGTCCTTCTATTTCCGGTTTCACTTCCGTCCGAGCACAATGTTCGGGCGGTTTTTCCGTTTTACGGTAGATTTTTCCCGTTCCTTCTGCTATACTGGAGATAACCATCCCATCCACGGAGGTAGTTATGGCTTTCGATTTTAAAAAAGAATACAAAGAGTTTTATATGCCAAAAAACAGGCCGGAAATTGTCACGGTGCCCAGGACGAATTATATTGCCATCCGGGGGCAGGGGGATCCCAACGAAGTTGGCGGTGCCTATCAGCAGGCCATGGGGGTGCTGTATTCCGTGGCCTATACTCTGAAAATGAGCTACAAAACCGACCACCGGATCGAGGGTTTCTTTGAATATGTGGTGCCGCCCCTGGAGGGCTTCTGGTGGCAGGAAACCGGTTCCGGCATCGACTATACCGACAAAGCCGGTTTCCGCTGGATCTCCGTCATCCGTCTGCCGGAGTTCATCACCCCGGCGGAGCTGGAATGGGCGAAGGAAACCGCCAGCCGGAAAAAGCAGCTGGACTGCTCCTGCGCCGCATTTCTCACCATGGAGGAGGGGCTGTGCGTCCAGATGATGCACCTGGGTTCTTTTGATGACGAACCTGCCTCCGTTGCCCGGATGGAGGAATATCTTGCCGCCAACGGCTATGTGACCGATTTCACAGCCACCCGGCTGCACCATGAGATTTACCTGTCGGATGCCCGGAGGGTCGCTCCTGAGAAATGGAAAACCGTCATCCGCCATCCCATCAAAGCCGCTTCCAAATAACAGCAATATAGAAAAGGAGACTGACCTATGACCTACGATTTTACCACAGTTTTGGACCGCCGGGGCAAAGATGCCATTGCGGTGGATCTGGTGGGTGCCCCTGATTCCGGCTACCCCGCCCCCCGGGAGGGCTTCGACGTGATCCCCATGTGGGTTGCGGATATGAACTTCCCCATCTGCCCCTCCATCCAGCAGGCTATGATCGCCCGGGCGCAGCAGCCCACCTTCGGCTACTTCTCCCCCCGGGAGGAATACTTTGATGCCATCATCCGCTGGCAGGAGCAGCGCAACGGTGTCACCGGTCTGAAGCCGGAGCACATCGGCTACGAAAACGGCGTCCTCGGCGGCGTGATCACGGCGCTGAATGTGCTGTGCTCCAAGGGTGACAATGTCCTTGTCCATTCCCCCACCTATGTGGGCTTTACGCACAGCCTGACGGATAACGGCTACCACATCGTCCATTCTCCCCTGCAGCAGGATCAGCAGGGGGTCTGGCGGATGGACTTTGCGGACATGGAAGAAAAGATTGTTGCCAACAACATCCACGCCGCCATTTTCTGCTCCCCCCACAACCCCTGCGGCCGTGTGTGGGAAAAGTGGGAGATCGAGCAGGCCATGGAGATTTACAAAAAGCACGATGTTTTCGTTATCTCCGACGAGATCTGGAGCGACATCATCCTCTCCGGCCACAAGCACATCCCCACCCAGTCCGTCAGCGAGGACGCAAGAAACCGCACCATCGCCATGTACGCCCCCTCCAAGACCTTCAACCTGGCAGGTCTGGTGGGCAGCTACCACATCATTTACAACAGCTGGCTGCGCCACCGCTGCGACAAGGAAAGCGCCCTGTGCCACTACAATTCCATGAATGTCCTGTCCATGCACGCCCTGATCGGCGCTTATCAGCCCGAGGGCTACCAGTGGGCGGACGAGCTGTGCCAGACCATCACCGGCAACGTGGACTTCGCCTGCGACTACATCGACCGGCACTTTGACGGCGTTACCGTCAGCCGCCCCCAGGGCACCTATATGCTGTTCATCGACTGCGAGAAGTGGCTGAACCGCCGGGGCAAGACCATGGACGAGCTGCTGCAAGCCGGTTGGGATGTAGGTGTTGTGTGGCAGGACGGCCGTGCCTTCCACGGAAAGACCCACATCCGCATCAATCTGGCGCTACCCAGAAGCCGGGTGGAGGAGGCCTTCAGCCGACTGGATACTTACGTTTTCAACGCATAAAATCAAAAAAGCCCCTGCCTTTCCCAGCAAGGAAGGCAGGGGCGAATGCCATGACGGAGAGGGTGTGTTTTTGCCCTCCCCGTCATGCTGTCGCATGACAATTCCCCGGAACAGGCACCGGATAGTAAAGCTTTGGACAGGCGAAAAAGCCGCCAGCGCAACTGCGCTGGCGGCTTCTGTTTTCGATTTAGCGAACCAAATTAGTTCAGAGCGGCCTTGGCCTTCTCCACGACAGCTGCGAAAGCGGCGGTGTCGTTGATAGCCATCTCGGACAGGCTCTTGCGGTTCATCTCGATGCCGGCCTTCTTGATGCCGTTCATGAAGGTGGAGTAGTTCATGCCGTAG
>CAYWZB010000127.1:0-2736 GCA_964462775.1 uncultured Oscillospiraceae bacterium | reverse complement strand
ACATGGGTTACTGCTCCCACCAGCTTGCTATCCTGGATAATGGGACTGCCGCTCATCCCCTGCACGATTCCTCCGGTGGCTTCCAGGAGGGTGGGGTCTGTGATTTTCAGCAGAAGATTTCGGCCGTCGGAGCGGTCTTTGGAATAAACTTTCAGAATTTCCACAGAATACTCCTGAACCTGTCCCGTGACGGCGCAGCGGATGGCCGCGGTGCCGGGGTGGATCTCCTCTGGCTCGGCTACGGGCAGCGGCTCGCCCTTCCAGCCTTGACTGGTGGTGCCAAAAACGCCCTGCGGGGTGTTTTTCTCCAGCTTTGCCAGGGCGTCCGCCCCCTCCGCCGTGCCCTTCAGCTGACCCGGTTCGCCGCATTTTCCCTTTTTCACCGATTGAATCCGCACCGGGTAGGCACTGCCGGAACGCATCCGCAGCAGTTCTCCCCTGCTGTCGCTGACTCCGTGCCCCAGGGTGCCGAAGGTGCCGCTGTCGGGATCGTAAAAGGTCACCGTGCCGATGCCCGCAATGCCCTGGCGCAGGTAAACGCCCAGCCGGGCATCCTTCCCCGTCCCCGCCGGGGTGACAGTCAGGGTCTGATTCTTGCCGCCACGGCACACTGTGACCCGGGCGCTGCCGCCGCAGCGTTCCAATGCCGCACGCACATCCTCGGCGCAGGTGACCGGGATTTCATCGATTTTCAAAAGCTGATCCCCGATTTTCAGCCCAGCCTCCCGGGCTGCCCAGCCATACACATCATCATACGCCGCCACGGTCACCGTATCGTCCAGCAGCTGCAGCCCGATGACTTCCCCCACCGGGATCAGCAGCTCCTCAGCCTGGGCATTCAGCGGTGCCGTACAAAGAAAAATCGCCAGCAAAGCGGCGCTCCACAGTCGTTTCATTTTTCGCCCTCCTCTTTTTTGTCTGCCCTCTTAATATCTCCGAAGCGAAAGAATGTAACCGCTGAAAAAGTCGAAAACTCAGGAACTCCATGGAGGTCGTGGGGAATTTTGTCTCTCGGATTCACCAAATTTTCCCGGCAATTTCCGTCATTTTTCCCAGTTTTTATTTACCTATTGACAAAGTAGGTTGATGGTGCTATATTACCTATGGAGTTACTAGGTAAATCCCCTACACTTCAACATTGGAGGAATACACAATGCAAGTTTATGCCGATAACGCAGCAACCACCGCCATGAGCCAGGTGGCCATTGACGCCATGCTGCCTTATATGAATAAAATCTACGGCAACCCCTCTTCCCTGCACTCCATCGGTCAGACCGCCAAGGAAGCCCTGGATGCTGCCCGCGAGACCGTCGCCCAGTGCCTGGGCTGCGAGCCCCGGGAGATCATCTTCACCTCCGGCGGCAGCGAAGCGGACAACCAGGCCATCATTTCCGCTGCCCGGTTCGGTGCCAAGAAGGGCAAAAAGCACATCATTTCCACTGCTTTTGAGCATCACGCCGTGCTGCACACCCTGAACAAGCTCCAGAAGGAAGGCTTTGAGGTGACGCTGCTGGATGTCAGCCAGGGGCACACCATCACCGCCCAGCAGGTCAAGGACGCCATCCGCCCCGACACCTGCCTGGTCACCACCATGTATGCCAACAACGAAATCGGCTCCATCCTGCCCATCGCTGAAATCGGCGCTGTCTGCAAGGAAGCCGGCGTTCCCTTCCACACCGATGCCGTCCAGGCCGTCGGTCATCTGCACATCAACGTCAAAGAGCAGAACATTGATATGCTGAGCCTGTCCAGCCACAAGTTCCACGGCCCCAAGGGCGTGGGCGCGCTGTACGTCCGCAAGGGCTTCCCCCTGGTCAACGTCATTGAAGGCGGCGCTCAGGAGCGGGGCAAGCGTGCCGGTACGGAAAACATCGCCGGCATCTGCGGCATGGCCGCCGCCATGAAGGACTCCTGCGACCACATGGACGAAAATATGCCCCGTGTCGCCGCCATGCGTGACCGTCTCATTGCCGGTCTGAGCCAGATTCCCCACAGCGCCCTCAACGGCGATCCTGTTAACCGCCTGCCCGGCAACGTCAGCTTCTGCTTCGAGGGCATCGAAGGCGAAAGCCTGCTGCTTCTGCTGGATGCCAAGGGCGTGTGCGCCTCCTCCGGCTCCGCCTGCACCTCCGGCTCTCTGGATCCCAGCCATGTGCTGCTGGCCATCGGCCGTGTCCACGATGTCGCCCACGGCTCCCTGCGTCTGAGCCTGTGCGAATACAACACCGACGAAGAAGTGGATCACATTCTGAAGGTCGTCCCCGAAGTGGTGCAGTACCTGCGGAATATGTCCCCCGTATGGCGTGACCTGCAGGAGGGCAAGCGGGAATATATCCTCTGATTCACCGCCCCATCCCGGGGCAGTCTACACAATCTCAATACAGCTTCAAAATAGGAGAAATGCGATATGGCACTGTACAGCGAAAAAGTAATGGATCATTTCATGCACCCCCGGAATGTTGGCGTGATTGAAGATGCCAACGGCGTGGGTGAAGTGGGCAACGCCAAGTGCGGCGACATCATGAAGATCTATCTGAAAATTGAAAACGACATCATCCAGGACGTGAAGTTCGAGACCTTTGGCTGCGGCAGCGCCATTGCCTCCTCTTCCATGGCCACCGAGATGATCATGGGCAAGTCCATCTATGAAGCCATGGATCTGACCAACAAGGCCGTTGCCGAGGCTCTGGACGGTCTGCCCGCCCACAAGCTCCACTGCTCCGTCCTGGCGGAGGA
>CAYWZB010000126.1:0-2804 GCA_964462775.1 uncultured Oscillospiraceae bacterium | reverse complement strand
AGGACGGCTATCAGGAGTTCCTGATGAACGAGGCTCGTTACTCCCGTCTGACCCGCGAGTTCCCCGAGCGTGCTACCGACCTGTTCGCTAAGAACGAGGCTGCCGCTAAGGAGCGCTGGGAGCACCTGAACAAGCTGGTGGAGATGTACAAGGACTAATCTCCCCTGCCTGAATAAAACTGACCCGCCCTCGTCACCGAGGGCGGGTTTTGTAAAAAGGAGCGTCATTATGAAAGTATTGCTATTCAACGGAAGCCCGCATTCCAAGGGAAATACCGCCTTTGCCCTGGAGCAGATGGTGGAGGTCTTTACCGCCGCCGGTGTGGAAACGGAGATCATCCAGGTGGGCAGCAGGGACATCCGGGGCTGCATCGGCTGCCGCAGCTGCCACAAAACCGGCAAATGCGTCTTTGACGATCAGGTCAACGAGACCGCCCCCAAGCTGGCACAGGCCGATGGCGTTGTTGTTGCTTCCCCGGTTTACTACGCCGGCCCCAATGGCACTTTGATCTCCTTCCTGGATCGGCTGTTTTACAGCACCGGCCATGTGGACAAAACCATGAAGGTCGGTGCCAGCGTGGTCTGCGCCCGGCGGGGCGGCTGTACCGCCACCATGGACGTGCTGAACAAGTATTTCAGCATTGCCTCCATGCCCATCGCTTCCAGCACCTACTGGAACCAGATCCACGGCGGCGCTCCCGGCGAAGCCGCTCTGGATGCCGAGGGCGTTCGTACCATGCGAAACCTTGCCAAAAACATGGTATTCCTGATGAACGCCATCGCCCGGGAGAAGGAAGCCAACGGTCTGCCGGAGCCGGAAACAGCCGTCTATACCAACTTCATCCGATAAGGAGAATGCTATGCTGTGCACCATTATTGACATTCGCGGCGATTATGCCTTTGTCCGCTACGACGATACCGACGTGGTATCTGAAGTGGCCATCGCTCTGCTGCCCTTCGGGGTGGATGTGGGCGACCGGCTGAAATTTGAAAACTACGAGTTTACTCAGATTTGAGGGACTGCCATGAAAAAACGCATTCTTTGCTACGGCGATTCCAACACCTGGGGCTACATCCCGGGCAGCGGGCAGCGCTATGACGAGGATACCCGCTGGACGGCAATTCTGGCGCAGGAGCTGGGGGACGGTTATACCGTCATTGAGGACGGTCTGGGCGGCCGCACCACCGTCTGGGAAGATCCCCATGTGCCCTGCCGCAGTGGCAGGGAGGGGCTGCCCTACGCCCTGCTCACCGCCCGTCCTGTGGATCTGGTGATCGTGATGCTGGGCACCAACGATCTGCCCCATACCAACGCCTTCGGCTACTCCCGGGGGCTTTCCGAGCTTGTCCACCGAATCCTCAATGCTGGTATTTTTTACAAGGACAGCTCCCCCATTTTCCCGGACACGCCCAGGGTTCTGCTGCTTTCCCCCATCCGCCTGCATCCCGATTTTGCCACGCTGCAGCCGGAAGCCCTCCACCGGGACAAATACCCCGAATCCTGCCGCTTTGCCCTGTTCACCCAGCAGGTTGCCGAAGGATACGGCATTCCCTGGCTGGACGCAGCGGAGTACGCCGAAGCCTCCCCCATCGACGGTCTGCACATGACCCCCGAGGGACACCTGGCGCTGGGCAAAGCCGTTGCCCAAAAGGTTCGGGAGATTCTGTAAAATCTTTTTTGCCCATAAAAATGCTCCCCATAGTGTAGTCTCGAAATTTTTGTTATTTCGAGTGTCTGCTCTATGGGGAGCATATCACAATCATAGGTCGGTTTTATTTGTTGCAGCGGGGGTCTGCTTTTTTATGGAAAGGAAGCAACGCAGCAAATCCCACGGTATAGGCAGCAGGTGTATAGAAATGTGCCCTTACTGTTCAACAAGCTGGATTTTATCGATCTGCTTCATTGTATCATACGGCTTCCATATATGCAATAACAGTCCCGGCAGTCATGTCTGCCGGGACTGAAACTGTTTTACAGCCACTCTTCTTTCTCACAGCACGCCCATTTTGTGTTTTTAAAATTCGCCGGAATCAAACATCACGGCGGACAGGGCACACAGCGGGGCCGTCTCGCAGCGGAGGATCCGCTTGCCCAGGGTGCATACCTGCAGCCCGGCTTCCAGCGCCTGCGCCACTTCCTTTTCCTCCAGACCGCCCTCCGGACCGGTCATCAGGCTCACCGTCCGGTAGTCCCCTTCCAGCGCCATTTTCAGGGTGGTCGCCCGCTCATTTTCGTAAAACAGCAGGGCTTTGTCCGCCTTTGCCGCCCGCTCCAGCGCCTCCCGGTAGCTTCCCAGCGTCAGTACCGCCGGGATCCGGCCACGGCCGGACTGCTCCGCGGCGGAGGCGGCGATCTTCTGCCAGCGTTCCAGCTTCTTTTTCAGGCTCTTCTCGTCCGGCCGGGACACGCAGCGCCCCGAGGGGAAGGCAACGATTTCATAGGCACCCAGCTCGGTAGCCTTCTGAATCACGTGTTCCAGCTTGTCCGCCTTGGGGAAGGCCATGTAAACGCTCACCGCCACCGCCACTTCCGACTGGGCTTCCCGGCGCTCCAGCACCGTCAGGCGCCAGCTCTGGGCATCCGCCACGGCGCACAGGGCTTCCTGTCCATGTCCGTCACAGACCACAACCTCTTCCCCGTTTTTCAGGCGAAGCACCTTGGCGTGCTGGGCATTTTCCCCGGAAAGGGTCAGGGTCTGCCCCGCAAACTCCTCCGGCGTTACAAAAAATCGAACCATATGATCCTCACTTATCCAGCTTGCAGGTATTCTTCATGGCCACGGTGCAGGCCAGGTCACCCAGCAC
>CAYWZB010000125.1:0-2879 GCA_964462775.1 uncultured Oscillospiraceae bacterium | reverse complement strand
TGATGGTGGGGTTCTTGTTGGCGTTCTCCTGCTTGACCTCCTCGTTGTTGCACTCGATCAGGCTGAGGATCCGGTCGTCGGTGGTGTTGGACTGCCGGAGCAGGCTGCGGGTATAGCGGTAAGTAATGTATTCTTTCGCCACCTCAAAGGCACCGTGTGCCATAATGGCCTTCTCCACCAGATCCTGGATTTCCTCCACCGCGGGGCTGCGTCCCATTTCCTCGCAGGCAATCTGGACGCTCTCGGAAATCCGCTGGATCTGCAGAGGGGTCAGGCGAGCTTTGTCGTCCACCTCGTCATTGGCCTTGGTCACGGCCATGGTGATCTTCTCGATATCAAAAACGGCTTCCGCGCCGTTGCGCTTAATGATCTTCATGGTCTTTCCTCCTTGGGTTCGTTTCTCGTTGATTTTTCCGTGCAGGGCTTATTATACAATATATTGTGTTTTTGTCAAGTCCAATCCACCAAATATAGTAGCAAAACTTTTGTCAGGGAAAAGTCCGCTTTTTCTCCCCTCCCTCAAATCCGCCGGGCAGCGGCGGAAAGTTCTCTTTTTCACGCCGCCCGCAAAAGAAAGGTTTGAAATGCGCCGCGGAATATAGTATAATCTTGAAAACCGATCTTTACATAATTTCGATGGATTTTCAAAAAATACGAAGAAAAACCAAGGAGGACAAATCCATGACAGAAAATTTCGGCATTCTTCCCAGTGGGGAGGCCTGCTCTTTGTACACCATATCCTGTGGCGGCATCACTGCCTGCGTCACCGATTACGGTGCCAGCCTGGTGCGGCTGCTGGTGCCGGACAGCCGGGGACAGCTGGCGGACGTGGTGCTGGGCTATGACGACTGCAACGGTTACCGCAATGCCAACGGAGCCTGTCTCGGCGCCACCGTAGGCCGTAACGCCAACCGTTTGCGCGGCTCCCAGTTCCAACTGGGGGATGCCACCGTCCGCCTGACGGCCAACGAGGGGGCTAATAACCTCCATTCCGGCCCTGACTACCTGTTCCACCGGGTCTGGACGCTGGTTTCTCTGGATGACTCCTCCGTAACCTTCTCCCTCCGCAGCCCCCACGGCGACCAGGGCTTCCCCGGCAATGCCGATATTCAGGTGACCTACGCCCTGGAGCCGGATCAGAGTCTGCACATTCGCTACCGTGCCCAGGCCGACCGGGACACGGTGTTCAACTTCACCAACCACAGCTATTTCAACCTGGCGGGGCAGGAGCAGACCCACAAGGCCATGGATCAGCTGTTGACCATCCCCGGACGGTTTTTCAATCCCGACGATGCCGAAAACATCCCCACCGGAGAGCTTCGCAGCGTGGAAGGCACCCCCATGGACTTCCGCACCCCCAAGGCCATCGGCCGGGATATCAATGCCGATTACGAGCCGCTGCATCTGCAGGACGGCTATGACCACAACTGGGAGGTTTTCTGCCAGCCCTGCGCCTATCTGTCCGACCCGGAGTCCGGCCGGACGATGAGCGTCTCCACCACCTGCCCGGGTATTCAGGTCTACGCCGGCAATTTCCTGGATGAGACTGGCAAGGGCGGCCTGCACTACGGCAAGCGTTCCGGCGTTGCTCTGGAGACTCAGTTCTATCCCGATGCCCTGCACCATCCCGAATGGCCCCAGCCCATCACCGCCGCCGGCGAGATCTATAAGAGCGAAACGGTGTACCGCTTCAGCTGGTGATCCGCCTGCACTTCCGGGAAGGCTGTGCATAAACTGTCCTATAAGCATGCTACGCTTAAATCATGCCTATAGGAGGTATTCCCATGTCTGAGCAATGTTCGGAGGGCCTTCGCTGCAATCCCCAGGATCTGCAGCAGGCTATGGCCGTTCACACCAGAAAGATCACCGACTCCTGCCGGGATAAGGACTGCGTGGAGGATCTGCGGGTCTATCTGACCCAGACCTCTCAGCAGACTCTGGAAACCGCCGGAAATGTCCGGGTTCGCAGCGCCCAGCTGCTGTATGCCTACATGGATGTGCAGCCCGTGGCCTTTGACCGGCACCACTACTGCGTGGACATCACCTTTTACTACCGGGTGCTGGCCGACGGAGTAGTCGGCACCAGTCGTCCCACAGCCCTGACCGGTCTTGCCACCTTCTCCAAGCGGGCGGTGCTCTGCGGCGAGGACAGCCGTGCCCACATATTCACCAGCACCACCCCCCTGTCCGAGCTGGAATCCGTCCTTGCCACCGCCAACCTGCCCACCGCCGTGGTGGAGATCACTGCCCACATTTAGATAGGCGCAAAAAAGCGTTGTCCCCCTAGGAAAAATCGCTTGTTTGGGTCAATGACTTGGGTTGTTGCCTACAATTCGCAAGGTAAAATACTGACCCATATCCAATCCTTACATATTGCAAAAATCTCCCACTTTCAAAGCAGCGAAAGTGGGAGATTTTCATTTCACCATATAATTCAAAATAGTCCAGATGTGCCTTAAAGTAATTCTTAAGTAGTAAGTCAGTTTTTCATCAGAAAGCCCTTTTCACAATTACGCTCTTTGATATCATGCTTCATCTGTTTCTTCTTGAACCTCACTCAAGTCAATGAAATTATCCAGAGATATTGCACAACGCCTGAGATAATAATGCCCACCATCGACTGAGCACGCACCACAGGAACAGGTCTTGAAATCATGTACAGAGATGGACTCAATAATATCCCCGCATTTTTTACATTGGATAGCATTTCTAATAATAACCATAAAAATCACCCTATAAAATTATATGGTTAATTATAAAATCAAATTGAACACCTGAACAGAAAAATCCATAGCGGAAGTATCTGTGGTAGAATGAAGGTCCTAACACCATTCGCCACGAAAGGATACAACCACTATGGACAAGAATGATTATATCAC
>CAYWZB010000124.1:0-2920 GCA_964462775.1 uncultured Oscillospiraceae bacterium | reverse complement strand
AGCTTACAGCCACTTAATGCATAGCGGAGAGGCAAGGGCTTTTTTGACACGCTCAAAGCTGCGAAACCACTTTGGTTTCGCAGCTTTTTTATGTCGTTTCCTTCCCACCTTGATACCGCAGGCGGTACTGGCTGGGGGTGCAGCCGGTTTGTTCCCGGAAGACCTTGGCGAAATAGCTCATTTCCTGAAAGCCGCATTCCGCGGCAATGTCGCAGATCCGCCGGGAAGAGGAGAGCAGCAGCTGTGCGGCCTGCTGGATGCGTAGCTGGTTCAGATACCGGATGGGGCTGATTCCGAGAATGCTCCGAAAGCACCGCAGACATTCATTGCTGCTGACGGCGGCGCTTTGCGCGATCTGCCCCAGCGTCAAAGGCTCTGACCAGTGGGTTTGCAGAAAGCGGAGCATGGTCTTTGCCCGCAGGTTGTCCCGCCGGGCTTTTTCGGGAAGGGTCTGCCGGGAGACGGCGCAGCTCTGGCTGAGCAGAAGCACGATCCGGGAAAGCAGCTCCCGGACGGTAAATTCAAAGCCACCGGCTTCCTCCACACAGGCCTCCCAGCATTCCCGGATCCTGGCGATGACCTCTGCCTCCCAGTCTGTGTCCGGGGACAGACGCACCCAGCCCATGCCCGGATCTGCCAGCAGCGGGGTCAGATAGTTTGCCCAGAAAATGCTCTCCCGGCTTCCGCCCACCAGCTTGGGATGGAACACAATGGAACGCAGACGGCAGGCACCGGTTCCGTGATTCCAAACACCGTGGAGGGCACCGGCATTGATAAATCCGCCTGACCCGGCAGGCAGCAGATACTCCTGCCCGTTCACGGCAACCCGTGCCGTGCCGCATTCCACAACCAGCAGCTCCAGCTCCTCGTGCCAGTGCCAGTCCACTGCCATTGCCTGAATGTCATCGTGATAGCAGGCGACGGGAAACAGGGCGCTTCCGTGCTCCTGCAGCTCCCGGCGCTGGGGATCTGTGGCAGTGGGCATACAGATGCTTAAGGCCATGATGGCACCTCCTTGGTGATATCGTTGCATAAATTGAGGGATTTCTTTCTAATACATCCCGGAAAACTGTGCTATTATTCTACTACAAACGCAGGAGGAAAGCAACATGGTTCATCTTCTTTTGGCAATCATTTATCTGTCCTTTATTTCTCTGGGACTGCCGGATTCTCTGCTGGGCTCTGCCTGGCCTGCCATGTATGGTCAGCTGGAGGTGCCGGTGTCCTGGTCGGGAATTTTGTTTTTCCTGATTTCCGCCGGAACGGTGGTATCCAGCCTGCAAAGCGACCGGCTGACCCGGTATCTGGGCACAGGCAAGGTGACGGCGCTCAGCGTGGCGGTCACGGCCGTGGCTATGCTGGGCTTTGCCGGAAGCCGCTCCTTATGGATGCTCTGCCTGTGGGCGATTCCCTATGGCCTGGGTGCCGGAAGCGTGGACGCGGCGCTGAACAATTATGTGGCTGTCCACTACGCCAGCCGCCATATGAGCTGGCTGCACTGTATGTGGGGCGTGGGCGCGTCTGTGGGACCCTATGTCATGGGCTATGCCCTGGCAGGCTCCGCCGGATGGAGCGGGGGCTACCGCATCATCGGCGTGATCCAGCTGGTGCTGACGGCGGTGCTCCTGCTGAGCCTGCCCCTGTGGGGAAAAACCGGTGGGGAAAGCGGGGAGACGGAAAGCGCCCCGGCACTGAGCCTGAAGGAGATCCTTGCCATTCCCGGGGTAAAGGCCGTGGCGATAACCTTTTTCTGCTATTGCGCTCTGGAGCAGACCACCTGCCTGTGGGCCAGCAGCTATCTGGTGCTCCACCGGGGGATCGCCCCGGATACTGCAGCCACCTTTGCCAGCCTGTTTTACATCGGCATCAGCCTGGGGCGGGGCTTCAGTGGCTTTTTGACCCTGAAATTCAATGACAATCAGATGGTGCGTCTGGGGCAGGGTATCGCCGCAGTGGGCATTGCCGCCATGGTGCTGCCTCTGGGGGACACCCTCTGCCTGGGAGGACTGCTGCTGGTGGGACTGGGCTGCGCGCCCATTTATCCCAGCATCATCCACGCCACCCCCGGCCGCTTCGGTCAGGAGCGCTCCCAGGCCATCATCGGCGTGCAGATGGCCAGCGCTTATGTGGGCAACTGCCTGATGCCGCCCCTGTTCGGCCTGATTGCGGATCATGTCACCCCGGCGCTGCTGCCGGCGCATCTGGGGCTGATCCTGTGCCTGATGGTGCTGACTCACGAAAAGCTGATCCGTCAAACCACCCGATAACCTCACTCACCGCGCATCCTCTCCGTCCCGAGGATGCGCTTTCTTTGTGTCTTTTTCTTCGGGAATCTCCAAAATAAATAAAATTGGGGCTGGAAAACCCTGGGGTCATGTGCTATACTGATATTGTGCTATGCCAAGTAGCACCAAAAGGTAGACTTAAGCGGTTTGGTTACCCCTTTTCTTCGTGCAGAGCTGAAAAGAGATACAGCATAGCCGCAGTAGGTTTATGAATACTGTAAGGAAGGTGAGCAATTGGAAAACTATACCAAGTATGCGTTGAAGGCCGAATCCGAGCTGGCCGATGTCCTGTCCGGCGTCGATAACCTGTTTGTGGTTGCCTGCAACAAGTGTTTCAAGGCTTTTGAAACCACCGAAGAACCAGATTGCGAAGCGTTTGTAAAATTCGCCGCTGAACAGGGAAAGACGGTCACCAGCACTGCCAAGATCGATTTCCTGTGCAACAAAACCCAGACGGCCAAGGCTCTGGCGGAGCTGCCTGAGGGCACGGAGCACATTGTGGTGGTCTCCTGCGGTCTGGGCGTTCAGACTGTGGCGGACATCACCGGCAAGTCTGTGTTTGCCGCCTGCGACTCCCTGAACTATACCGGTCACCACGGTATGGCTCTGACCAAGAAGGCCTGCGATGCCTGCGC
>CAYWZB010000123.1:0-2922 GCA_964462775.1 uncultured Oscillospiraceae bacterium | reverse complement strand
CATGCCTATGGCTGGCTGCCATAAACCAAGGGGCAAATATATAGTAACAGGAGCGGATGCCGTGAAGAAGCGATTTTGGACGGTGGCGGTGCTGATGCTGGCACTGCTGCTCAGCGGCTGCGCCATGCGGACGGTGGACGAGATGTACGCTATCCCCAAGCGTTCGGAGGCTTACAGTAACCTCCAATCCGCCATTGACTCGGCCATGTATGGTCTGACCTACTGCGCCCCCGTGTCCGGGGAGCACCAGCAGTCCGTGCAGATGGCCGACCTGGACGGGGACGGGGTGGAGGAATACCTGGTCTTTGCCCAGGGCAACTCCGCAAAGCCCCTGCAGATCCTGATCTTCCGCCAATTGAGCGACGGTACCTGCCGCCTCATTGAGGTCATCGAAAGCACAGGAACCGCCTTTGAGCGGGTGGAATATGTGGCGCTGGACGACAAGCCCGGCTATGAGCTGGTGGTTGGCCGCCGGGTCAGCGACCAGATCCCCAGAAGCCTGGCGGTTTACAGCTTTGCCAAGGGCAATTCGGAGCTGATGCTCCTGGTGGGCTATTCCCGGTTCCTGACCTGTGATCTGGATCAGGATGGTCTGGGTGAGCTGCTGGTGATGCTTCCCGGCGATGTCAACGGCGGGCAGAGCGCCGCGGTGCTTTACACCGCTCCCCATGGAGAGGTGAAGCGTTCTGTGGAGGTCAATATGTCCCAGGATGCCAGCCGGGTCAAGCGGATGCAGCTGGGCACCTTGCAGGATGGCTCCCCGGCGGTGTTTATCTCCATCGTGACCGATGAAAACGCCATCAGCACCGATGTGTTCGTGGTGAAGGACGGCGACTTTGTCAACGTCACCGATCTGGAGGAAAAGGACACCAGCATCCGCACACTGCGTAATTACTATGTCTATGCTGAGGACATCGATGACGACGGCGTCATGGAGCTGCCCCAGCTGATCTCCACCAAGAAAATTTCCGACGCCGGGGACAACCAGCAGCAGTTTCTCATCCGCTGGTTTGCCATTGACCGGGAGGGCAGGGAAGTGGACAAGCTCTACACCTTCCACGACTACCTGGGCGGCTGGTATCTGGAGCTGACCGATTCCTGGGCACCCCGGATGACGGTGGAGCAGAACGGCGCGGCCTATACCTTCTATGCCTGGGACGAGTCCTACCGGGAGGCGGACAGGCTCTTTACCGTGACTGCCATGACCGGCCTGCGCCGGGAGGAGGAAGCCGTGACCGACGGCCGCTTTGCCATTCTCCGGACGGAGGGCGTGGTCTACGCCGGAAAGCTGGAGAATAGCGCCGGAGTTTACGACATTACCGAAGAGAAAATTATCAACTGCTTCCGTCTGATCCAGCAGGATTGGAAAACGGGAGAGACGTGAGGTGCAGATATGAAAAAAGTTCTGATTATGGAAGATGAATTGAACATCCGCAGCTTTGTGGTCATCAACCTGAAACGGGCGGGCTATGATGTCATCGAGGCGGGGGACGGTCAGGAGGCGCTGGATGCCCTGGCTGCAAACCCCGATGCCGGTGTGGCGATTCTGGATATCATGGTTCCCGGGGATATGGACGGCTTTGAGGTCTGCCGCCGGATCCGTGCAACCAACAAGCAGATGGGCATCATCATGCTCACCGCCCGCACCCAGGAAATGGATAAGGTCACCGGACTGATGACCGGCGCGGATGACTATGTGACCAAGCCTTTCTCCCCGGCAGAGCTGACCGCCCGGATTGACGCGCTGTACCGCCGCATCGGCGGTGACAGCAACGCCAGCTCCGAGCTGCTGACCCAGGGTCCCTTCCTGATGAATACCCGGAACCATACTCTGGAAAAGAACGGTGAGCGCATCCGCCTGACTCAGGTGGAGTATGCCATTTTGAAGCTGTTCATGCAGAACCCCGGCCGTGCCCTTTCCCGGGAGGATATCATGTCCGCCGTCTGGGGTCGGGACTACGAAGGGGAGCTGAAGATCGTGGACGTGAACATCCGCCGTCTGCGGATCAAAATTGAGGACGATACCGCCAACCCCACCTATATCACCACCGTTTGGGGTCTGGGCTATAAGTGGGGCGCATAAATCCCCATGAAGATATTCGCAAAAAATGAAAAGGTGAGCCTGCGCAGGCGCTGGCTCATCAATACGGCTGGCGTGGTGCTGGCGCTGGGACTGGTGTGTGTGATGGCAGTCACAGCCTCCTTCGCCACCTATTACTATTCCAATATGCAAGCGGATATGGAAAACCGTGCCCGGTCTACGGCGGAGTTTTTTGCCGGATATGTGGATCAGAACTACAAGGATTACTACCAGTCCTGCATTACCTACGCCCAGACCTTTGAGGACAAGGATCACATTGAGCTGCAGTTCATCACCAAGGATGGCCTGCTGGTGGCATCCTCCTACGGCCCCTGGGCGGGTCAGTCCCCCAACACTTCGGAGATCCAGGAGGCCATTGCCATCCGGGCAGCCCGCCCCTATGTGGGCAAGGATCCCATCACCGGGGAGCGGATTATGGCGGTGTCCAGCCCCATGATTTATTCCAGCGGCGAGGTCATCGGCGTGTTGCGCTATGTCACCTCCACCCGGAAGATGGATATGCAGATTTTGTCCATGGGGCTGATCAGCTGCGCCGTGCTCAGCGTGGTGCTGGCAGTGGTGATGGTCAGCAGCAGCTACTATATCCGCTCCATTCTCGATCCCGTGGCGGACATTACAGAAAAGGCCAAACGCATTGCTTCCGGCAGCTACGGCGTGCAGATCAAGACCCCCTTCCGGGACGAGATCGGCGAGCTGGCGGACACCATCAACGAAATGTCCAGCAAGATTGCCCAGAATGAGAAAATGCAGGCGGAATTTATTTCCCAGCTGTCCCACGAGCTGCGTACCCCTCTGACCGTCATCAACGGCTGGAGCGAAAC
>CAYWZB010000122.1:0-2931 GCA_964462775.1 uncultured Oscillospiraceae bacterium | reverse complement strand
GTGTTCTCCAGCAGCATGACCTGGCCTTCCTGCAGAGCAGCAGCCTTGGCCTTGGCGTCCTCGCCGGCCACGTCAGCAGCCATGATGACTTCCTGACCCAGCAGCTCGCTCAGGCGGGCAGCGACCACCTTCAGACTCAGCTCGGGCTTCCACTCACCCTTGGGCTTGCCCATGTGGGAGCACAGGATAACCTTGGCCTTATGCTCCACCAGGTACTGGATGGTGGGCAGAGCAGCCACGATACGCTTGTCGGAAGTGATCCGGCCGTCCTTGGTGGGAACGTTGAAGTCGCAGCGGCACAGAACGCGCTTGCCGGCAACCTCGATGTCTTGAATGGACTTCTTGTTGTAGTTCACGGTAATTCCTCCATAAATCATCGGGAGCAGTTACTCCCGCATTTTTCCGAAATCCCGCAGATGGGGAAAGTCGATTTGCCGCAGCGCTTCATACACGGTAATCGCCACCGCATTGCTCAGGTTCAGGCTCCGGGCTTCGGGCTTCATGGGAATGCGGACGCATTCGTCATAATGCTCTGCCAGAAAATCCTCCGGCAGACCCTTGGTCTCTTTGCCGAAAAACAGGTAGCAGCCGTCGTGGAAGGTCGCCTCCACATAGCTCCTGGGCGCCTTGGTAGACAGGCACCACATTTCCTCCACCTGATTTCTCGCGAAGAAATCCTCCAGGTTTTCGTAGTCCAGAACCTCCACCAGATGCCAGTAATCCAGTCCCGCCCGGCGGACAGCCTTTTCCGAGATATCAAACCCCAGAGGACGGATCAGATGCAGCCGGCAGCCTGTGGCGGCGCAGGTTCGGGCAATGTTGCCGCAGTTCTGGGGGATCTCAGGTTCCACCAGTACGATATTGAGCATACCCTTCACCTCAGTCGAAACGCGTCGGATCGGTTTTCCGAATCCGCTCGTTTCTTATTGTATGACAAACGAGCCGTAAAATCAATGGCAAAAATTCATTTTTTTCAACTTTTTTATAGTATCCACATAAAAAATAAGGATGCCGTCAGAAATTTGTGAAAAATGCAGCAGTTGACATAATTCCGTGTTTTCCCAACAAAAAGCGCCCGAAACCGAGCCGGTTCGGGCGCTTGGGTATGCGGAGAAAAATCAGCCCACAGTGGAGACGATCTGGCCGTCCATATACGTCCAGGAGCCGCCTTCGGCAGCCAGTGCCTGACCGTTGGACAGCTCTGCCTCCAGCCGCAGAGTCAGCTGGCCATCCTGCTCCATGGCAGGAATGTCGAAGGTGATGCCGCTCAGATCCGCCTCATAGCCGCCGGGCACCTCAGATTCCATCGGGGTGATGTCAGTGGCGCTGAGCTGCTCCCCATCCAGGGTCAGCACCAGCCGGGCAGTGCCGCAGGTGATGGCCTCGTTCTGGTCGGTGATCCGGGGCACCTGGATCTCCACGGAGCCAGCGGTGATCACCAGCTTCTCCTGCTGGATCTCAGAGCCGGAAACCAGCACGTTGCAGTAGGAGGTCAGGGCAGAGGCCAGATTGACCAGGCTGCTGTCTGCCTCAGACAGAGGGATCTCCGTCAGCTGACCGTCCTTGTCGGTCAGAACCACGAAATAGCTGTAGCCGTCGGCAGCGTTCAGCTCCGCCTCAGCGGTGAGGGCGGTGCCGTTCCAGGCGCAGGGGGCATTGACCACATCCCCATCGCCCTGGCGAACCACGAACTCAGCGGAAGCATCCTTCTCAGTAAAATTGGCAGTGGCTTCCAGATAGACGGTAGCGCCATTGGGGCTGGACCAGGTCTCCGGGCTGAGAGACCACTCCGCCAGGCTCAGCTCGCCGCTGACAGGCGCATTCACATTCTCCCCGTTTTCCTTCGCGCCGCAGGCGCACAGTGCCAAAGCAAACACCATCACCAGCGCCAGCACCGCCAGAAAATTCTTACGCTTCATAGTACAATTCCTCCTCGGAAAGTTGTTTCTGTCATTATACCGCAAAGTGTTACACTTTGCAACCATTTTCCCAAAAAGATAGAAAAACTTAAAAAGCGCACCGTAAGCCATACGGTGCGCTTTCGCAAGTTCTTTACTTCTCCAAAATCAGGTTGCCAGTGTTGGTTTCCAGGGTGGTGCGGATATACTCGGCGGCTTCTTCGGCGGTCAGCTTCACCTGCTCGCCGGTGACCATGTTCTTGACGGAGCACTTGCCCTCGGCAATCTCGTCCTCGCCCAGGAGCACCGCGAAGGGCACTGCCAGCTTGTTGGCGTAGGCCATCTTCTGCTTGAACTTCTTCTGCTCGCCGTACAGCTGCACCCGCAGACCGGTGCCGCGCAGCTGCTCCGCCAGGGAAATGGCAGGTGCCATATCGCTCATGGGCAGCACCAGCACATCCGCCGGAGCGCTGGGCAGCTGGGGATTCAGCAGACCCTGCTCGTCCAGCACATAGAACAGTCGGGTCAGGCCGATGGAAATGCCCACGCCGGGCAGGGGCTTGTCAATGTAATAGCCCGCCAGATTGTCGTATCGGCCGCCGGAGCAGACGGAGCCAAGCTCGGGATAGTCCAGCAGGGCGGTCTCGTAGACCGTGCCGGTATAGTAGTCCAACCCCCGGGCGATGGTCAGATCCACCACGAAGTTCTCCTCCGCCACACCGAAGGCAGCCAGATTCTCGGTGACGGCCTTCAGCTCACTCAGGCCCAAATCAAAGACCTCGTTGCGGCCGGCGTAGCCCTCCAGCGCCTCCAGCACCTGGGCATTGGAGCCGGTGATGGCGATGAATTTCAGAATCTCCTCGGCGCTTTCCTCGGAAATGCCGTCCTCGGTCAGCAGCAGCTTGACCTTGGCAGCGCCGATCTTCTCCAGCTTGTCCACAGTACGCATGATATCGCCGGACTTTTCGGACAGACCCAGCATGGCATAGAAGCCGTTGAGGATCTTCCGGTTGTTCACCCGGATCTGGAACCG
>CAYWZB010000121.1:0-3029 GCA_964462775.1 uncultured Oscillospiraceae bacterium | reverse complement strand
GTGACCTGCACGAATGGCAGGTGGGATGCCGCTCCATACCTTAACTGCTTCCAACATCCACCTATCGTCAAAGCGTAGGCGGGAGGCCTGCTAACCCAGTATGGAAGTCTAACGTCCCGATTCAAAAATGTGGGTCCAAATAGACACGCCACGAACCAAGCAGGAAAGAAAACATATTATTCGGATTCGTCCTCATAAAGGGAATCCATGAGAAGATCGTACACCGCCTGCAGCTCCGCTTCATCCTCCACGGCGCACAGCAGCGGCTCTCCGTCCTCCTCCACAGATTTGAGGATGCTGACCTCCAGCTGCAGCTCCTGCTGGCTTCCCTCCGCGGGGATCACGGCAAGATAGGAGTTGCCGTTATATTCCAGAGTGCTGAGCACCTCCAGCTCGTATTCCTGGCCGTCCTCGTCCGTGATGGACAGAAAATCGGAGCCGTACTTATCGGTCATAGTCTGTTCCTCCTGTGTTTGCGTGCCTTTATTCTACCGCCTGCGGCGGATAAAATCAAGAGGGCATTTTACACAGAAAGCGTTTTTGTTTTTTATGAAAGATAATCTTCCAGCATTCGTGCCAATTCCTGTTCATTCGGCACAGGAATCCCGGTGGCCAGAGCCTGCTGATCCGCCGGGGGCAGGGAGGACAGGCGGTAAGGGTAGACACGCAGGGGTTGACCGGTGCCGCTGTCCAGTAGGGCGACGCGCCCCTCCCAGCTTCCCAGCAACAGAAGCAGCGCCGGAAGAACTCGTAACAGTTTGTTCATAGGATCCATCCTTTCTACCTCAGTATTCCCGGGAAAATGTGGTTCATCCGGGAAAATAGGTCTTTCGTTTTGGGGCGAAGTGTGTTATAATGTTACGAACCATGTTATGGATTCACAACGATGGGTATACTTTACCCACTGATCTGACACTGTACGGGCATCTGCCCGTTTCTTTGGAGGTACCCTATGGCAAACGAAGAAAAGAAACCGAGAAGGAGAATGCGTAAGCCCCGGCAGGAGTGGGATCCCCACTGGCTGATTAAGCTGGGCTATATGCTGCTCAGCGCCGCCGGCTCTGTGCTGAAGATCGCCATCGGCGCGGCGGCTACGGTGCTGCTGATTGTGCTGATCTGCGGCGTGGTGTTCGTGGGCATTCTGGGCAACTATCTGCAGGACGATATCCTGTCGGACGCGGCCAACTGGTCCATGGAGGACTACGATCTGGATCAGACCTCCTTTATATATTATGTAGATAACAACGGAAAAATCCAGCTGCTGCAGCAGATCTACACCACCACCGACCGCCAGTGGGCAACCCTGGATGAAATTCCCCAGAGCCTTGTGGATGCGGCGGTGGCCATTGAGGACAAGCGCTTTTATGAGCACCAGGGCGTGGACTGGATTACCACCGTCAAGGCCTGCCTGAATATGTTCTTCGGCGGCGACAGTCAGTTCGGCGGCTCCACCATCACCCAGCAGCTCATTAAGAATATCTCCGATGAGAACAGTGTCACCGTTCAGAGAAAGGTTATGGAGATCTTCCGTGCCCAGCTGTTTGAGCGGGAATACGACAAGGATCTGATCATGGAGTACTATCTCAATGAGATTTACCTGGGTCGTGGCTGCTACGGTGTCAAGAGCGCCGCGGCGGAGTATTTTGGCAAGGAGCTGCGGAGCCTGACGCCGGCGGAGTGCGCCAGCCTGATCTCCATTACCAATAACCCCTCTCTGTTCAACCCCTATTCGGACAATGTGTTCACCTACAAGGGGGAGGAGCGGGATGGTGCCGGCCGTAACCGCTATCGTCAGCTGAACGTCCTGGAGCAGATGCACGAGCAGGGCTATCTGACCGACGAAGAATACGAGGAAGAGGTGAACCAGGAAATGGTCTTTAAGGAGGGCATTGCCGACGAAGACCGCTGGACGAGCTGCGACAACTGCGGCTTTGAGGGCACCCGCAGCCGCTTTGACGGCAGCGACGGCATCTATTACTGCCCCAGCTGCGGCAGCCGGGTTTCGGTGAGCACCAGCGCCTCCCAGCACGTTTATTCCTGGTATGTGGATGCGGTGCTGGTGGATTTTGCTTCCTATCTTGCCCAGCTGGACGGCCGGGTGTGGGACGAAATGACCACCGAGGATCAGAACTTCTACCTTCTGAAGATTCAGCGTGGCGGCTACCATATTTATACAACCCTGGACATGGATGTGCAAAAGCAGGTGGATGCGGTCTACACCGACCTGAGCCGGATCCCCACCACCCGCAGCGAGCAGCAGCTCCAGTCCGCCATCGTGGTTATTGACAACACCACCGGCGATGTGGTGGCGCTGTCCGGCGGCGTGGGGGAGAAGAACACCTTCCTGGCCTACAACAAGGCCACCCAGGCCAAGCTGCAGACCGGTTCCTCCCAGAAGCCGATTTCCGTCTATGCCCCGGCCTTTGAGTCTGGCAAGGTCACCCCGGCGACGGTGGTGAAGGATCTGCCTGTGCGCTATGATGACGGCAGCCCCTGGCCCAAGAACGACAACCGGAAATATCAGTACGCCCGCACCGTCTATCAGGGCATCGTGTCCTCCGTCAACGCCATTGCGGTGGGTACCTTGGATATGATCGGCCATGAATACGCTTACAGCTTCGCCAAGTACAACTTCGGTGAAGATTCCCTGACGGAAAACTATGTCACTTCCACCGGCAAGGTGCTCAGCGACGTGGGGCAGGCACCCCTGGCGCTGGGCGCGCTGACCCAGGGCGCTACCGTCCGGGAAATGGCGGCGGCTTACGCCACCTTCCCCAACGGCGGCACCTACCGGGAGGCTCGCCTGTACACCAAGGTCTATGACAGCAACGGCAAGCTGGTGGTGGACAACACCCAGGATACCCGGAAGATCCTCAGCGATAAGACAGTGGATTATATGAACTACTGCCTGTACAATGCCGCCAACAACGGCACCGGCGGCGCGGCCATCTTTGCCGGGCAGAACATCGCCGGCAAGACCGGCACCACCTCCAGCAACCGGGACCGCTGGTTCTGCGGCTATACCAGCC
>CAYWZB010000120.1:0-3036 GCA_964462775.1 uncultured Oscillospiraceae bacterium | reverse complement strand
GACGGCAGCCTGTACATCCCCACCTGCTTCTTCTCCTACACCGGGGAGTCCCTGGACAAAAAGACCCCGCTGCTGCGCTCCATGGAGGCGGTCTCCCGGGAGGCGGTGCGGATTCTGCGGCTGTTCGGGGACAACGAGACCCAGCGGGTCATCCCCTGCGTGGGTGCGGAGCAGGAATATTTCCTGCTGCCCAAGGATCTGTATGCCCAGCGGGAGGATCTGCGGCTGACCGGACGCACCCTGTTCGGTGCCCAGCCCCCCAAGGGTCAGGAGCTGGAGGATCACTACTTCGGCACCATCCGCACCCGGGTGTCCAGCTTTATGAAGGATCTGGACGAACAGCTGTGGCGGCTGGGTGTGCTGAGCAAGACCAAGCACAACGAGGCCGCGCCCTGCCAGCATGAGCTGGCGCCCATGTACACCGATGCCAACACCGCCTGCGATGACAACCAGCTGATCATGGAGATCCTGAAAAAGTGCGCTGCCAAGCACAATCTGGTGTGCCTGCTCCACGAGAAGCCCTTCGCCGGGGTCAACGGCTCCGGTAAGCACGACAACTGGTCGCTGTCCACCGATGGGGGGCAGAACCTGTTCAGCCCCGGCAAAACTCCCCGGCAGAATGCCCGGTTCCTGCTGTTTTTGGCGGCCTTCCTGGCAGGTGTGGACGAATATCAGGATTTCCTTCGCTGCACCGTCGCCACCGCCGGCAATGACCACCGTCTGGGCGCGGCGGAAGCGCCTCCTGCCATTGTCTCCGTATTTTTGGGAGATGAGCTGGACGCGGTGGTGCGCTCCATCATCCGGGGCACCAATTATGCCGACCCGGAGAAGGGTACTTTGCGTATTGGCGTGGATGTGCTGCCTGCCATTCCCAAGGATACCACCGACCGCAACCGTACCAGCCCCCTGGCCTTCACCGGCAACAAGTTTGAGTTCCGTATGCTGGGCTCGTCCCAGTCGGTTTCCGGCCCCAACATTGCCCTGAACACCATGATGGCGGAGGAGCTGAGCCGGTTTGCGGACATTCTGGAGGGGGCGGAGGACTTTGACCGCACGTTGCAGGAGCTGATTTGCAGCAGCCTGACGGAGCACAGCCGTATCCTCTTCGGCGGCAATGGCTACAGCGATGACTGGGCAGAGGAAGCGGCTCGCCGGGGGCTGAGCAATCACCCCTCCGCCGCGGATGCGCTGCCGGCGTATGTTCAGCAGAAGAACATTGATCTGGTGACCCGGCACGGGGTGTTTACAGAAGCGGAGTTCCGTGCCCGGCATACTATCCATCTGGAGGCCTACAACAAGACCATGGCCATTGAGGCCAAGACCATGCTGGATATGGCGGTGCGGCAGATTCTGCCCGCAGCGCTGGAGTATACCCGGAGCCTGTGCGATACCGCCGCATCCAAGGCCGCCCTGGGGCTGCCTGCCCAGTCGGAGACGGCGGTGGCAAAGACCCTGTCCCAGGCATCCGATGGCCTGTACGCCCAGGTGGAGAACCTCCGTGGGGCGCTGAACGCGGTGCCCGAAGATCCCGAGGAAGCCGCCCGGTACTACCGGGGCAGCGTGGTGCCCATTATGGAAGCCCTCCGCGCCGAGGCCGATACTCTGGAAGCCTGGACGGAAAAACAGCGCTGGCCGTATCCCACCTATTCCGATTTGCTGTATTATTAAGAAAAACAAGAGCGTGTTGCGAAGAAAGCAACACGCTCTTGCGTTTTTTATCATGCCCGGGCGGGCTTGGGGGGACGGGTAGCGGCCTTTCTGGGGCGGCTGACCTTGGGGGCAGCCTGGTGCTGCCGGGAGGGAAGTTCTGCCTGCGCCGGGGCGGGGCCTGCCTTCAGCACGAAGCAGGTTCGGGCAGGGACGTACAGCTCAATGTAGTGTCGGCCGTCAAAGACCTTGGTGGCGTAGGTAGCCTTGGCCACATTGTCGAAGCCACCGTACTTTTCGTCGTCGCTGGACAGCACCACTGTATATTCGCCGGGGCCATGGACAGGGATCAGCACATGGTTCAGGCTGTTCTGGTAGTGGAAGTTAAAGACAAACAGCAGACCGTGGCGGTAGAAGGCCATCATCTGCTCCGGTGCCTTCATCAGCATCAGATCCGGCATCTGCTGGGCGAAAATATCCGCTTCCTTGGCAAGATGGATCATGTCCCGGTCAAAGGCATCCAGCCACTGGTATTTCAGGTAGCCGTTGTCCTTCAGACTCCACTGGCGGCGGCAGTAGTGGAAGCTCCAGCCGTTGCCCTCCCGTGGGAAGTCGATCCATTCCGGGTGACCAAATTCGTTGCCCATGAAGTTGAGGTATCCTTCACCGCCGCCGGCCAGGGTGAACAGCCGGATCATCTTGTGCAGGGCGATGGCACGGTCAATGGTGACATTGTGGCAGCTCTTGTCCATGTCGGTATACATATTGGCACCGGCCAGACGGAAAATCATGGTCTGGTCGCCCACCAGCGCCTGGTCATGGGATTCCACATAGGCGATGGTATTTTCTCCCGGGCGGCGCAGGCACATACTGCCCCACATGGCATTGATGTCCCAGAAGGGATCCGGCTGCTTGACCGCCTTGATCCACATATCCGGCAGACCCATGCCCAGCCGGTAGTCAAAGCCGATGCCGCCGTCGGAAATAGGCAGGCACATACCGGGCATACCGGACATATCCTCGGCAATGGTGACGGCGTTGGGGTTGACCTGACGGATCAGCTCATTGGCAAGCTGCAGGTAGGTGATGGCTTCGGTGTGGGTGTTGTAGGAGAAATATTTGTCGTTGGAGGTAAAATCCGTGCCCAGACCGTGGTCATGGTAGAGCATGGAGGTGACGCCGTCGAAGCGGAAGCCGTCGAAGTGGTATTCCTCCATCCAGAATTTCAGGTTACTCAGCAGGAAGTGGAGCACGCCGGTCTTGCCGTAGTCGAAGCACTTGGTGCCCCAGGCGGGGTGCTCACCCTTGTCCCCGTCGTGGAAGAACTGCCAGACGGTGCCGTCGAACATATTGATGCCCTCGGCGGTGTTCTTCACCGCATGGGAGTGC
>CAYWZB010000119.1:0-3177 GCA_964462775.1 uncultured Oscillospiraceae bacterium | reverse complement strand
TCTTCCGTCATGCAGTTCCAGTATGGCGGCTTCTGCATCAACATTCTGGATACCCCCGGCCACCAGGACTTCTCCGAGGATACCTACCGCACCCTGATGGCGGCGGACTCCGCGGTGATGGTCATTGACGGTGCCAAGGGCGTGGAGCCGCAGACCCGGAAGCTGTTCAAGGTCTGCGCCATGCGTCACATCCCCATTTTCACCTTCATCAACAAGATGGACCGGGAGACCAAGGATCCCTTCGACCTGCTGGACGAGGTGGAGCGGGAGCTGGGCATCGAGACTTACGCCATGAACTGGCCCATCGGCTGCGGCAAGGATTTCCAGGGCGTTTACGACCGGGAGAAGGCAGAGCTGTTGTTCTTCTCCGGTGTCAATGGCCGTGCCAAGGCAGACAAGCTGACCGTGGATCTGTACGATCCCCAGGTGGCGCAGCTGCTGGACAGCGAAAGCAAGCACCAGCAGCTCATCGACGATGTGGAGCTGCTGTCCGCCGGTCGGGAGATGGATATGGAGGCCGTCCGCTGCGGCCAGCTCAGCCCGGTGTTCTTCGGCTCCGCTCTGACCAACTTCGGCATTGAGCCGTTCCTGGAAAACTTCCTGAAGCTGACCCCGCCCCCGCTGGCGCGTACCGCCGACTGCGGCGTGATTGACACCTTCGATCCCGATTTCTCCGCCTTCGTCTTTAAAATTCAGGCCAACATGAACAAAGCGCACCGGGATCGCCTGGCCTTCATGCGGATCTGCTCTGGCAAATTCAGCCGTGACACCGAATACTTCCACGTTCAGGGCAACAAGAAAATGCGCCTGTCCCAGCCCCAGCAGCTGATGGCGGCGGAGCGGGAAATCGTGGAGGAGGCCTACGCCGGCGACGTAATCGGCGTGTTTGACCCGGGCATTTTCTCCATCGGCGATACCATCACCGTTCCGGGGAAAAAGTTCCGCTATTCCGGCATTCCCACCTTCGCCCCCGAGCATTTCTGCCGGGTTTCTGCCAAGGATTCCATGAAGCGCAAGCAGTTCGTCAAGGGCACCGAGCAGATCGCTCAGGAGGGTGCCATCCAGATCTTCAAGCTGCCCAACTCCGGTATGGAGGAAGTAATCGTGGGCGTTGTCGGCGTGCTGCAGCTGGAGGTGTTCCAGTACCGGATGAAAACCGAGTACGGCGTGGAGCTGCGGATGGAGACCCTGCCCTATGAGGAGATCCGTCTCATCGACGCATACCCCGGCGACCTGTCTGACCTGAATCTCGGCTCTGACGCGGAGCTGCTGGAGGACTACCGGGGACGGAGCCTGCTGGTGTTCAGCAGCTATTGGGCCATTGACTTTACCTGCCGCCGCAATCCCGGCCTGACGGTTTCCGAGATCGTGGTGGAGGAGGGGTGATCCCCGGAAGGAGCGACCATGAAACCGTGGCAGCATTTTAAGACCATAACCCATCACCGGCTGCTGGTCTGCCGGGGCTGCTTCCGGGTGGGGCTTTACCGCCAGGGGCTGACCCATGATCTTTCCAAGTATTCTCCCACGGAATTTTGGCAGGGTGCCCGGTACTATCAGGGTACCCGCAGCCCCAATGCCGCCGAACGGGAGGACAAGGGCTACAGCGAAGCCTGGATGCACCACAAGGGGCGCAACCGCCATCACTACGAATACTGGACGGACATGAGCAAGGAGACCCGCTGCTACGAGAGTGTGGAGATGCCCAGAAGGTATCTGGTGGAGATGGTCATGGACCGCCGGGCGGCGTGCATGACCTATCAGGGCAGTGCCTATCGGGATGACTCGGCGCTGATCTATTTTGAAAAGAGCCGGGAGCGGGAGCTGATGCACCCCCAGACCCGGCGGCAGCTGCACCATATTCTGACCATGCTGGCAGAAAAAGGCGAAACAGAAACTTTCCGCTACTTAAAAGAAGAAGTTCTGAAGGGAAAGCCCTTCCCCTGGGAGGAAACGGAGGAAGCCCATGAATAAGGTAACGCTGATCCTTCCGTCCCATATCCACCACCTGTGCCAGATCACCGCTGGCTTCCTGCTGCTGCGCCGGCAGGGCTGGGAGGTGGAGATCCGGGATCAGTCCCGGGATGCGGCGGATCCCTATCACGATATGCCCATTGCCTTTGCCGAGTATCGGGGGCAGCGCATTGCCTACGATGTGTGGGACGGCTATCAGAATCCGCTCACCATGTGCCAGGCGGCGCAGGAGTGCGACTTTTACTTCAAGCGCAGCTTCGATGCCCGGCGCAATGAGAGCTGCTTCGGGGAAGATGCCGGGAAGATCTACCCTCTGGGCTTTAACTACCATGTGACCTTGCCGGGAAGCCCCACCAATGAGCCGCTGTGGAAGCAGCTGCTCAAGCCCCTGCTGGGGCGGGCACCGGATGCGTATTTTACCCCGGAGGTCTTTGCCGGTGAGGCCAGACCCCAGGAGGGCACCAGCCCCCGGATCCTGTTTTTGACCCGGCTGTGGGAGGATGATCCCCAGCTGGACGAGGAGACCAACCGGGAGCGGCAGGAGATCAACCGCAGCCGGATCCAGCTGATCCGTACCCTGCAAAGCCGGTATGGGGAGCGCTTCTTAGGCGGACTGAATGACCTGCCCATTGCCCGGCAGCTGGCACCGGATCTGATCGTTCCGGCGAAGCTTACCGAGCGCAAGCACTATATGCGCCTGCTCCACGAAAGCGATATCTGCATCGGCACCATGGGTCTGCACGAGAGCATCGGCTGGAAAACCGGCGAATATGTGGCGGCAGCCAAGGCCATCGTCAACGAGCGGATGCACTATCAGGTGACCGGGGACTTTGCAGAAGGGAAGAATTACCTGTCCTTCACCACCGCCCAGGAATGCCTGGACGCGGTGGAGCGTCTGGCTCAGGATCCCCAGGCACGCTACGAAATGCAAAAGGCCAACCAGGGCTACTACGCCCAGTACCTGCGCCCGGAAGCCCTGGTGGCCAATACCCTGAAAAAAGTGGATGAGATTTTGGAAAAAAAGGCAAAATCAGGCTTGACTTTTGCGCTTTTTTGCATATAATATAACCGTTGCCAAATAGAGGATTTGTGTAACGGTAGCACACCGGACTCTGACTCCGTTTGCGGGGGTTCGAATCCCTCATCCTCTGCCATATAAGGTTGATAGTTTTGATACGAGAGTATCTGAAACTATCAACCTTTTTC
>CAYWZB010000118.1:0-3218 GCA_964462775.1 uncultured Oscillospiraceae bacterium | reverse complement strand
CCGTTGTTGTCGCCGTGGGTCATGATGATGCCGCCGATGAGACGGGTGGAAACGCCCCAGGAGGTTTCGTGGGGGTTGGTGCGCTGGTTGTTCTTGTCGGTGAACTCAATGCCGAAGGCCTTGGCGAAGCCGTCGCCGAAGTAGTGGGAGGTGCCGGCCTGCAGCGCCTTGCGGTCGTGCATCATGCACTCGATGGTGTAGGTGGCTTCGGCACCGTTGAACTTCTCCTTGTCGGTCTTTTGACCCCGGGTCACAGGCATGGCCAGCACGTTCTCGCAGAAGTCGGCGTAGACGTTGAGCATGGTCTCGGTAAATTCCTTGGCCTCCTCAGCGGTGGCGTGGATGGTGTGACCCTCTTGCCACAGGAACTCACGATGGCGCAGGAAGGGACGGCTGGTCTTTTCCCAGCGCATAACGGAGCACCACTGGTTATACTTCATGGGCAGATCCCGGTGGGACTGCAGCACGTTGGCGAAATGCTCGCAGAACAGGGTCTCGGAGGTGGGGCGGATGGCGTAGCGCTCTTCCAGCTTTTCTCCGCCGCCCATGGTGACCCAGGCGCACTCGGGGGCGAAGCCCTCCACATGATCCTTCTCCTTCTGTAGCAGGCTTTCGGGGATCAGCATGGGCATATAGACGTTCTCCACGCCCTGCTTCTTAAACTCCGCATCCATGATGTGCTGGATGTTCTCCCAGATGGCGTAGCCATAGGGACGGTACACAAACACACCCTTCATAGACGAGTAGTCGATCAGCTGTGCCTTCTTGCAGACATCCGTGAACCACTGTGCAAAATCAACCTCCATGTCGGTGATCTGCTCGACCTTTTTCTCTTTTGCCATATATTGTCATCCTCTCAGGTTTCCAAAATTATGTATTCTACATTGTACCACATCTGTCAAGCGTTTTGCACCCCTTTTTCATTTTTTCTTTGGGGGGCGTTGTAATTTTTCGGAAGATTTGGTATACTCGTGAAGAAGTAACAGAAACGGAGGACGCTCCATGAAATCCATTCGTCAAATTTATAAGATCGGCAAAGGCCCCTCCTCCTCCCATACCATGGGACCGGAGCGGGCAGCCCAGTATTTTAAGCAGACCCACCCCCAGGCGGAGGCCTTCCGGGTGGTGCTGTACGGCTCTCTGAGCAAGACCGGCGTGGGGCACGGCACCGACCGGGTGCTGCGCCAGGTGCTCTCCCCGGTGCCCACGGAGATCGTCTTTTCCGGCGAAGCCCTCCCGGAGCAGGCGCATCCCAATACCATGGACTTTTTTGCCCTGTCCGCCGGAGAGGTGACGGATACGGTACGGATAGAATCCATCGGCGGCGGCGACATCCGCATCCCCGGGCACAACGAAGCGGAAGGGGAGGAGATCTATCGGGAGCATTCCTTCGCCGAGGTGGCGGATTTCTGCAAGTGGCGCTATATGAACCGGCTCAGCGACTATGTGGAGCTGCACGAGGGGCCGGAGATCTGGGATTTCCTGATGGAGGTCTGGCAGGTCATGAAGCAGGCCATTGACGCGGGACTGAGCAAGACCGGGGTTCTGCCCGGGGGACTGAACGTCCAGCGTAAGGCCAAGTACCTGTATGAGCACGAAACCCCCAACCACAACCCGGCGCTGAAGGAGTTTCAGACCATTGCCGCCTTTGCCTACGCAGTGGCGGAGGAAAACGCCGACAATGGCACGGTGGTCACCGCCCCTACCTGCGGTGCCTGCGGCGTGCTGCCCGCGGCGCTGCGCTATGCCCAGATCACCAAGGGCTTTACCGACCAGCAGATTTGCCGGGGTCTGGCCACCGCCGGCATCATCGGCAACATCACCAAGCGCAATGCCTCCATCTCCGGTGCCCAGTGCGGCTGTCAGGCGGAGATCGGCACCGCCTGCTCCATGGCTGCCGCCGCCCTGGCGGAGCTGTACGGTCAGGAGTTGGATCAGGTGGAATACGCGGCTGAGGTTGCCATGGAGCACCACCTGGGTCTGACCTGCGACCCGGTCTGCGGTCTGGTGCAGATTCCCTGCATTGAGCGCAACGCCGTGGCGGCCATGCGAGCCATGAACGCCTGCAATCTGAGCTATTTCCTCACCGGCTCCCGGAACATCAGCTATGACATGGTGTGCCGGGCCATGAAAGAGACCGGCGAAAACCTGAGCCACCGCTTCCGGGAAACCAGCGAAGGCGGTCTGGCAAAGCTCTACGACCACAAACTGTCCAAATTTGTTTGATCTGCGAAGGAAAACAATTGGAAAGAACAAAGGAAGTAATCCAATGAAGAAATACGTTCTGCTCCTCCTGGCGGTGCTGTTACTCACCGCCTGCGGACAAGAGAAAGAAAAGCCTCAGGAGGCGGTATATTTGAACATTACAGCGGAAGAAGCCAAGAAAATCATGGACAGCCAGGAGGGATATCTGATCCTGGATGTACGGGCGCAGGAGGAATACGACGAGGGGCACATCCCCGGTGCCATGGTGATTCCCCATACGGAAATTGAAGACCGGGCGGAGGAGGAACTGCCGGACAAGAGCCAGCTGATTCTCGTCTATTGCCGCAGCGGACGGCGCAGTAAAATTGCGGCGGAAGCTCTGGTGGGGTTGGGCTATACCAACATCCGGGAATTTGGTGGCATTCTGGACTGGCCTTATGAAACGGAAAAATAAGCCGAAAGGAGGAAATGATTATGAAGAAAGCATTTGCGTTTGTTTTGGCAGTGGTCGTGATGATGAGCCTGGCAGTTCCGGCTTTTGCGGTTGCCAGCCCTGAAGCCGACAAAGAGGATCTGAGACCGTTGGTGGTTTCCACTTCTCCCAAGGAAGTGAGAGTCTATACCACTGAGGAGGTTGCTGAGCTTTCCGATGAGGTTCAGCAGCAGATGGCCGAGGCTAAGAAGGCTCTGAAGGCAGTTGCTCCCGAAGGCATGGCTGCACGTTATCTGCTTTATGTGTCCACTGATAAGACTTGCTCCGTGGTTTTTGACCTGAGAGGCTGCACGGAGGTAGTGTTCATGCAGTATGTTGACGGACAGTGGGTAGAGCTGCCCTTTACGATCAACGCCGATGGCACGATTACCGTCGAGAAGATCGTGGAAGGCCCCATTGTTATCTTTACGAAGATCGTGCGCTGATCCGCCCAAATCGGAACAGGAGCCAGCCGCAAGGCTGGCTCCTCAGCTTGTCAAAAAACTTCCCAAAATCCCTTGTTTCTGGTATAATAAAAGAA
>CAYWZB010000117.1:0-3239 GCA_964462775.1 uncultured Oscillospiraceae bacterium | reverse complement strand
ATACGCAGCAGATTTACAGTCTGTCCCCTTTGGCCACTCGGGAACTCCCCCATATGAACTTCACTCGGCTTGGAGCCGGTAGACGGACTCGAACCCCCGACCTACTGATTACAAATCAGTTGCTCTACCAACTGAGCTATACCGGCGTCTCGAACCGAACACGCTTATTATAGCACGGGATCCGAAAAAGTCAAGCATTATTTTTACTATTTTTGCATTATTTTTTGAAAGAGCAGATTTTGGGTCGAATATCAAGCACAAGTTGATTTTTTACAAAATCCGGTGCATTGTATTCAAGTGACGATTGTGATAGAATACAAGCACAAGTTGACTTGAGGAGGAAACACCATGGATAACAGTGTGATTGGCGCGCAGATCACCAAATTCCGCAAGGCTGCGGGCATGACCCAGGAGGAGCTGGGCAGGGCAGTGGGAGTGAGCACCCAGGCGGTCAGCCGCTGGGAATGCGGCGGTGCCCCGGATGTGACCCTGCTGCCTGCCATTTCCGATAAGCTGGGGGTGACCATTGACGCTCTGTTCGGACGGGAGGGCGGCCAGCGGCAGGATATTGGGGAAGTGCTGAGGATCTGGGCGAAGGAACTGCCCCTGTCCCAATTCTTTCAGCAGATGGATCGGCAGCTGTGGAGCACGGTGGCAACAGCCGTCGCCCCGGAGATCAAGGAGGTCGTGAACTATCCCGCCTCCTGCTTCCCCATCAGCCGCTTCCCCGATGCCATGGGCACCAGCATTTACCAAACGGACAGCGGCTTCTATTACGGTGTGCCCGGTGAAAATTTCTCCTTCTCCTTCCTGTGCCACAGGCCGGAGGAGGGCTACGAGGCCTACCTGCCGGAGCCGGAGCAGCTCCGGGCGTATCTGCGGCTGCTGAGCCGTCCCGGCTGCCTGGAAACGGTGCTGTACCTGCTGCGCCGGGAGGAAGGGTATTACGGTGTGGATGTGCTGTCGGAGCAGGCGGGGATCAGCGGTGAGGAGATGTCCGATCTGCTGGATGCGCTGAGCAAGACCAGTCTGATCTGCTCGGCACGGCTGGGCACTTTGCGGGGGCAGGAAACGGTCTACGGTGTCAACGATGCCGCAGGCAGCGGATTTCTGGCGCTGTGCTGTCTGGCACGATGCCTGCAGCAGGAGGAACAGATCAACTTTTCCTGGTTCAATCTACGGGAAAAGCCAATGCTGGAGGATAAAACATGATTTACTATCTGAAAAAAGAATGGAAATGGAATGCCCTGGCGCTGCTGGGGAAGCTGCTGGACAGCGCTCTGTCGGTGGGGTCGAACGTGCTGATCATCGCCCTGCTGCAAAGCGCCATTGAACGCAATGCCCGGCTGTTTGCCGTGATGGTGGCATCGTTTTTGGCGATCTGCGCGGCGGACAATCTGGTGTGCATCTTTGTTGGATGGGCGATGAGCCGGGCGAAAATGGCCATGAACAACCGCTACCGGGCGGATGCGGTGGCGACCATGCTGGGCAAGAGTCATCAGGAGCTGCACCGGCAGGACAGCGGCGAATATCTGTCCTGGCTGACCAACGATGTCAACCAGATCACCGCCCTTGCCTGGGATTCGGTTTACAGCACGGTGGGGCTGGTGGCGCAGGTGATTTTCAGTGCGGTGGTGCTGGCGGCGCTGCACTGGTCACTGCTGGCGGCATCGTTGCTGGTGGCGCTGGTGGTGATCAACGCGCCCAAGCTGGGGCAGAAGCGGATGGAGTCCCTCAGCCAGGACTGCGCCCGGCAGCAGGCAAAGGGAACGGCCAAGCTGAAGGATCTGCTGACGGGCGTGGACGTGCTGCTGGCTTTTGGCCGGGCGGATCGGTTCATCCGGGAAAACCGGGAGGCCAGCCACGATCTGGAAGCACCCAATCAGAAGCTGAAATACACCCAGACGGTGGTCAACGAGGGAATCAATTTCATCAGCACCCTGTGCACCCTGGCGGTGATGCTGCTCATCGGTGTGCTGGCCATCCGGGGCGTTCTGGTGCAGGCAGTGCTGGGCGGCGGCACCAACATGATCAGTACCATTTCCGGCGGTCTGGCCGGGCTGGGGCAGTACCGGCTGGCCATGCAGGCGTCCAAGCCCTATTTTGACAAGATCACCTGCCATGCCGGGGAGGAAACGCCTTCCCGCCCGGTGGAAGCGGAGCAGTCGGTGCAGGAGATCACGCTGGAGGGCGTTTCCTTTGCCTACGGCGAAAAGCAGGTGCTGGAAAATGCGGACTTTACCTTCCGCAGAGGCGGAAAGTACGCCCTCACCGGGCCTTCCGGCTGCGGCAAGTCCACGGTGCTGAAGCTGCTGCTGGGCTGGCTGCCGGATTACCGGGGCACCATCCGCTTTGACGATGAGGATGCCCGGCAAGTCACCCAGGAGCAGCGGCTGGGGCAGATGAGCTACATCGAGCAGGATGTCTCCCTGTTCAACACCACCATTCGGGACAACATCACCCTGGGCGGCGACTTTACCCAGGCGCAGCTGGACAAGGCCATTCGGGACAGCGCACTGGACGGCGATCTGGCAGCTATGCCCCTGGGGCTGGATACTCCGGTGGGTGAGGACGGCAGCAGCCTGTCCGGCGGTCAGAAGCAGCGCATTGCCATTGCCCGCGCCCTGATCCACAACCGTTCCATTTTGCTGGTGGACGAGGGCACCAGTGCTCTGGATCAGAAGAACGCGGACATTGTGGAAAAAAGCCTGCTGGACAACCCTTCCCTGACCCTGATCCTGGTCAGCCACCACCTGACCCGGGAGCGCAAGGCGCAGTTTACCCGGGTTTACGAACTGACACCGGCAGGCTAAAGCAGTACCGGAAGCCTTGACGGAGAGGATGCCCTCTCAGACCGAAATCAAAGATTTCGGCCAGCTCCCCCAGCAGGGGAGCCAAGACCGCCGACTTTTTTGGACGGGGCGTAAAACAGCGAAACCGACCTATGGTTACACAATCATAGGTCGGTTTTCCTTTGTTGCCGTGGGGCATACGCAGCGGGGGGATAGAGGTGTGCCATTACGGTTCGACAAACTGGAATTTGACAGTTTTACTTAGAAGTCCTTTTTTTCAGAATAAACTGTTCCATATTTGTATCATGATTATATTTCAAAGAAGCTTTTTTGTCCTTATCAAGAATAATTCCGTTTAAGTCCAAATCATTCACTGCCGCAATCGCAACAACATCGTTAGTAGAAAAATTAAATTCCGGTTGGGGCGGCGGCCAGGCTGAAGTAAGT
>CAYWZB010000116.1:0-3249 GCA_964462775.1 uncultured Oscillospiraceae bacterium | reverse complement strand
AGCCCCGGGCTTCAAAGGTGGCCCGCAGGCCGCCGGAGGGGAAGGAGCTGGCATCCGGTTCGCCCCGAACCAGCTCCTTGCCGGAAAATTCCAGTATGGCACGCCCATCCCCGGAGGGAGCCAGGAAGGCATCGTGCTTCTCCGCGGTGATGCCGGTCATGGGCTGGAACCAGTGGGTATAGTGGGTTGCCCCCTTCTCCACCGCCCAGTCCTTCATGGCCTCGGCAATGCCGTTCGCCACATCCAAAGGCAGCTGAGAGCCGGTGGCGATGCAGTGCTTCCAGCCGGAATAGACCTCCGCCCGGAGCCGCTGGCGCATCGTCGCCTCGTTAAACACATCACAACCAAAAAAATCGGGATAATGCTGATTTTCGCCCATAAAGGCACATCCTTTCTGCCGGTTATCCTCGCAAAGCAGTCTATACCTGCATTCTATGCAAAAGCCGGAGCCTTTGCAAGGCGTGATTTTGCAACAAAAGCGCACATAATGAGCGCCCCCTTTTGTGCACTTCTCCAATTTGCGTTTTTTCTACAGCAAAAATGAATTTTCCAGCAATATCAACTTGCATTTTTGGTCCATCCATCATATAATAATCCCAGAATAAATTGAAATTTTCCGAAAGGATGATGGACATGGCCCCTTATTCTTGCATGACGAAAGATGAACTGGAACGGGAATACCAAGCCGTTCTGGCAAAATATAACACCGTAAAGGCTCAGGGACTGGATCTGAACATGGCGCGCGGCAAGCCCTCCAAGGCGCAGCTGGACATGGTCAGCGACATTCTGACCATTCTGAAAACCCCCGACGACTGCTTCGACGGCACCATCGACTCCCGCAACTACGGCGAGCTGGCAGGTCTGCCCTCCGCCCGGGCTTACTGGGCAGAGATTCTGGACTGCTCCCCCTCCCAGATCTTCGTGGGCGGTGCCGCTTCCCTGAATATGATGTGCGACATTGTCTCCCGCGCTTACACCCACGGTCTGCTGGACAGCCCCCAACCCTGGTGCAAGGAGGAGAAAATCAAGTTCCTCTGCCCCTCCCCCGGCTATGACCGGCACTTCCAGATCGGTGAGTTCTACGGTGCGGAGCTGATTTATATCCCCATGACCCCCACCGGCCCGGACATGGATCTGGTGGAGGAATATGTGAAGGATCCGGCGGTGAAGATGATCTGGACGGTGCCCAAGTATTCCAATCCCGACGGCATCATCTACTCCGACGAAACCATCCGGCGCTTCGCCAATCTGAAGCCCGCCGCCCCGGACTTTGCCATCATCTGGGACAATGCTTACTGCATACACGAGTTTGAAGGGGACTACGTTCCCTTCCCGGATCTGCTGTCCCTGTGCGCCCAGGCGGGCAGACCCAACATGGTCTATGAGTTCGCCTCCACCTCCAAGATCACCTTCGCCGGCGGCGGCACCAGCTGCATGGCCGCTTCCGAGGACAACATCCGCTATTTCACCGGCGTATTCGGCGTGCAGATGATTTCCTACGACAAGGTCAACCAGCTGCGCCATGTGCGCTATCTGCAAAACAAGGCGCACACCCTGGAAATCATGAAGGGGCACGCCGCCATCATGGCGCCCAAGTTCCGCTGCGTTTCCCGCTGGCTGGAGCAGGAGATCAAGCCTGCCGGCATCGGCCGCTGGATTGATCCCAAGGGCGGCTATTTCGTCAGCCTGTACACCATGCCCGGCACTGCCCAGCGCACCTGGCAGCTGTGCAAGGAAGCAGGCGTGGTGCTCACCGGTGCCGGTGCCGCCTATCCCTACCGCAAGAACCCCAACGATGACCACCTGCGGATTGCCCCCAGCCTGCCCCCGGTGGAGGAGCTGGAAAAGGCCATGGAAGTGCTCACCGTCAGCCTGAAGCTGGCAGCGCTGGAAAAGCTGCTGGAAAAATAATCCCCGAGACCACAGTCCGGGCGTGCCGAAAAACAACAGCACGCCCGGATTTTTTATTCGTCTTTCGTCTCCGGCGGCAGCTTCTGCGTGTCCAGCCGCTGCTTTGCCGCCCGGGCTGCTTCCAGAAAATGCTGAAACTCGCCGCCCAGCAGCCGCCGGGTATCCTCGCTGGCGGTCAGCGCCTTGATATAGCCCCGGAGATTTTTGGGATGAAAAATATCCGTCGCCCGCTCCACGCCGCCAGTGCCCAGCAGGGCAAACAGCACATCCACCAGCTGCCCCCGCTCCTCGTTGGTCATTTCGGCGCACCACTGCTTAATGGCGGCATCCAGGAACTGGGAGTTTTCCGTGATTTCCTCCACCGGCACAAAGGACGCGCCGAGAACCTCCCAGGAATAGGGATCATGCTGCAAAATTCCCACCGATTTGCTGCGGATCACCGTGTAATCCCCCTCGTGCTCCATCAGCATACCGATCACCGAGGACTGGGGGATCAGGGTGCGGATCCGGGGCAGCAGCGCACGGTAGCCGTCGCTTTCCAGCAGGCGCCGGGAAAAGCCGGGGCCGTCGTGGTTGAACACCTCCAGAATCCGCCTTTGCACCACCGGCGGTGCAGAAGCGGCGGCGAATACCGCCAGATTGCCGCCCTTGGAATGGCCGCAGATCCGCATGGGCGCGCCGTTTTCCGCCGCCACATCCTTCAGGTACTGCGCCGCCAGCCGCTGCGCCGGCACCGTCTCCTGGAAGGACATATTAAAGTCCTCCTTCCAGCCCACCAGCGTGTTGTCCGTCCCCCGGTAGCTGAGCATCAGGCTGCCGTCATCCAGCAGGAAGGTCACCGCGGCGAACTGGGTATCCTGCTCCTGGATCAGCTGGGAACGGTAGCGATACAGCCGGTTCAGCCCAAAGCGGGTAGTCTTTGCCGCCGCTTCCAGCAGGGCAATATCCGTCTTTCCCCGTGCCATCTGGGGCAGATTGGGCATGGACAGGGTTTCCTCCGCCGCCTGGCGCAAAGTCACCGGCGTCCAGGGATCCGTCACCGCCTTGCCCCCGAAGGGCACATAGGAAAGGGCGGCAAAAATCAAAGCGTCCACCCCATTGGGCGGATCCTGGGCAAAGGTCAGATCCCCCCGCCAGGTCAGATAGTCAAACAGGTTTGCCAACGCACTCCCCCCTTTTCAGTATTTCCAGTGTAGCACAGAAGTATGAACAAGTCTACCAAAACCAATCGCAAAAAAGACGGTCTGCCGCAAGGCCAATGTCATTAAGTTAGTGGCATAGTTCGGTAATGTCAAGAGTTATGCGCAAAATTAATTCTGGTATCTGGTAGAAATCTAT
>CAYWZB010000115.1:0-3338 GCA_964462775.1 uncultured Oscillospiraceae bacterium | reverse complement strand
ACGCCGTGCCACCTCTCCCAAAGGGAGAGGCAAGGACTTTTTTGACACGCTCAAACCGACCTGTGGATGAACCACAGGTCGGTTTTGCTGTTTTTTCTATGGGGCTTATTTTACTGCCCGGCGGGCTTCCTTGGGCTGGACGAACCGCTCCAGCTCGGGGACGAGGAGCAGGCAGATGATGGCAGCGGTGAAGCCGCCGTTGTACAGGCAGTAGCCGCCGTGCATATTGGGCACGGAGGTGACCAGTACGAAGTGCATGGCGGCAGCCACCACGCCCCAGCGCTTGCCGTACTTGCTGACAATGGGGCTTAGGCCGTTGGCGTAGCACAGACCGACGCAGATGGCCTGGGCGTTGAGAGCCTGGGCAAAGGTGCCGCCTGCCAGACCGGACAGCCACTGGCACACCACGGAAGCCAGTGCGTAGCCCACCATGATGGGCCAGACGTTGCCGGGATGGGAGCCGGAGTTGCAGGTGCAGAGCATACAGAACAGGATGCCGAAGGTGACACCGTTGAAGCTGGCACCGATGAGGTTATAGTAGGCCAGAATGAACAGACCGAACACACCGGCGTTCATCAGGAAAACGGGGGTGCCCAGCTTGCCGGAGACGCTGGCGACGTGCACTTTGGCAAACAGCAGCTGCTTGTAATCCTTCCAGCGGCAGCCCATCAGCACCGCAAGCAGAATGAACAGGCCGAACAGAATGCAGCAAAAGACATTGGCGGTGAGCCGGGAGGCCACGGTCAGATCTCCGGCCACGGGGCTGGGCAGATCGATGCCCATGGTCTTATACAGCAGGGCATTGAGGAAGAAAGCGAAGAAGCACACCGGCACGGCGGCGGAATACAGATCGAAACCCTTATGGAAGTTGGGGGCGTGGGTCAGACCGGCGGGCAGGAAGAAGCCGATGGCGCAGCCCACCAACAGCGCCAGAATCAGCCCCGGCAGCTGGAAGCCCACCACCTCGGCGTGGGGATAGCGCACCAGCAGATCGTTGATCAGAGGCGCGATGCCGGTGGAAAAGAGCATGGCGTTGATATTCTTGCCGGGGGCTTCCTTGCGGACAAGGCTGTACAGGAATACGCCCAGCACGCTGAACCACAGGTTCAGTACCGTGATGCCCCAGGAGCCGAAGCCCACCGTCAGGATGAAGCCCAGGGTGGAGACGTTGTTGGCATCCGCCTTCAGCCCGTAGAACAGTGCCGCAAAGCACAGTCCCACAAGACCCATGTTCAGGAAGGTGCCGGCGTAGCCGCCCAGAGCGAAATCGTTGGTGGAGATCTTCCCCGGCTGGCTGCAGATCCGCCACAGACCGGCCAGCATATCGCCCCGATCCGGCATACACACGGCGGCGACCAGGAAGGTCAGGGAGAACAGGAGGAAAAACAGCTTCAGGAAGCTGCTCTCGGATAGATTTTTGATTTTTTTCATAGCAGAACCTCTCTTGTCAGTGCTTCCGAATTGGTGGACAGTTTTATTATAGCATTCCCGCGGCGCTTCGTCCAGCATTTCCTTGCCGGAAAATGCGGAAAGGGGGCAGGGAAGGGGAAAAGACGGTTTTTTGTTGATTCTGATGAAAAGATTCTGAAATCGTCCGAGATTCCTCTTGCTTTTTGGTAAAAATTCCTGTATAATGGAACTGAATTATTGGGAATGGAGGCGGTGGCGGCTTGGGCGAGGTCATTGGAGTGCTGTCCGGCAAGGGCGGAACGGGAAAAACGTCGGTTTGTGCCGGCATCGCCACGGCGCTGGCCGCCGAGGGGAAGCGGGTTCTGTGCATCGATTGCGATGTGGGACTGCGGAACCTGGATATCTCCCTGGGGCTTTCTGACAGCGGAGCGCTGTCGTTCCTGGATGTGTCCGAGGGCGGATACCCTTTGAGCGGCGCCGCAGGCCATCCGGCCTATCCCGGACTGTCGTTTTTGACGGCTCCCATGAACCGCCCGGTGGAGGACATTGCCCGGGAGCCCTTCGGGGAAATGCTCCGCACCGCCCGGAAATCCTTTGACTATATTTTTCTGGATGCCCCCGCAGGGGTGGATGCCGGCTTCCGTCTGGTGACAGGCGTGGCGGATCGGTTCCTGCTGGTCACCGGCGCCGGCCCTGCCGCCGTGCGGGATGCTGCCCGGGTGGGACAGTTGCTGGAGCAGATGGGCAAGGGCAATATCCGCCTGATCGTCAACCGGGTGGACAAGGCTATGCTGAAAACCGTCCGGCTGACCATTGACGACGTGATGGATACGGCTGGGTTGCCTCTGATCGGCGTGGTGCCGGAGGATGGAAATGTGACCCTGGCAGCCTCCTTTGGCAAGCCCCTGCTGAAGCAGGCACCCCGGTGCCCGGCGGGCAAGGCCTTCCGCCGCATCGCCAGACGGGTTCAGGGCTTCCCCGAGAGCATTGCATTGAAGTAAACCAATGGAAATAGAGAATCAGATATTAAGGAGTGATCGCTGTGAATATCGCGTTTTTGGCTCACGACAAGAAAAAAGAACTGATGGTTCAGTTCTGCACCGCTTACAAGAGTGTGCTGATGAAGCATAATCTGTTCGCCACTGCCACCACCGGCCGCCTGATCGCGGACAATACCGGCCTGCCCATTACCCTGCTGCTGTCCCATAAGCAGGGCGGTCATCAGCAGATCAACGCCCGCATTGCTTATAACGAGATCGATCTGGTGCTGCTGTTCACCGACCCCAATACCACTGAGCCCTGGGACGATACCCAGATGATTGAGACCATCCGCCATTGCGACAAGCACAATGTGCCCATCGCCACCAACCTGGCCTCTGCGGAAATGCTCATCATGGGTCTGCAGCGGGGCGATCTGGATTGGCGGGAAATGCTGCGTACCAAGCCCAGATTCTAATCAGTTCATCATTCGGAGGATACTATGGATATTATCAAGCCCCGGACGCTGTCCGGCTTTATGGAGCTGCTCCCGGCAAAGCAGATCCAGTTTGAGAAGATGGCGCAGGTGCTGCGCTCCACCTACGCTTCCTATGGCTTTGCCCCGTTGGACACCCCGGTGATCGAGGATGCCCAGATTCTGCTGGCCAAGGGCGGCGGCGAGACGGAGAAGCAGATCTACCGCTTCCAGAAGGGCGACAGCGATCTGGCCATGCGCTTTGACCTGACGGTGCCCCTGGCAAAGTATGTGGCGCTGCACTACAATGAGCTGGTCTTCCCCTTCCGCCGGTTCCAGATCGGCAAGGTCTACCGGGGCGAGCGTGCCCAGCGTGGCCGCTTCCGGGAGTTTTATCAGGCGGATATCGACATCATCGGCGACGGCAAGCTGGACATCCTCAACGAGGCGGAAATTCCTGCCATTATTTATAAGG
>CAYWZB010000114.1:0-3374 GCA_964462775.1 uncultured Oscillospiraceae bacterium | reverse complement strand
ACATGCTGGTTGACGCCGGCTGCAAGTACGTCATCATCGGCCACTCCGAGCGCCGTGAGATGTACGGCGAGACCGATGCCGATGTCAACGCAAAGGTTCTGGCCGCTCTGGAAGCAGGTCTGACTCCCATCCTGTGCTGCGGCGAGACCCTGGCTCAGCGGGAAGCTGGCATCACTGCCGAGCACATCACCATGCAGATCAAGCTGGGTCTGGCTGGCGTGCCCGAGGACAAGATCCGCAAGGTCATCATTGCCTACGAGCCCATCTGGGCCATCGGCACCGGCCTGACCGCTACCCCCGAGCAGGCTGAGGAAGTCTGCGAGCTGATCCGTACCGTGGTGCGTAAGCTGTACTCCTCCAAGAACGCCCGTGCCATCTCCATCCTGTACGGCGGTTCCATGAACGAGAAGAACGCCTTCGAGCTGCTGGCTCAGCCCGACATCGACGGCGGCCTGATCGGCGGCGCTTCCCTGGTTCCCGAGAAGTTCGTCAAGATCATCGAGGCAGCCAACCAGCCCAACGCCTAATGATTCAAATTTTCACCGGGCAGACGCTTTCCGGCGCCTGCCCGGTGAGAGTTGACAGTTGACAATTGACAATTGATGGTTCGGATAACTGTCAACTGTCCACTGTCAACTGTCATTTCTTTTTCCCGAAGGAGGGGTATTTTTGAAAACCATGTTGCTTTCGTCTCAGGATGTGTCCACCCCTGCCATTGCCGCCGAGCTGATCCGGGAGGGCGAGCTGGTGGCCATCCCCACGGAGACGGTTTACGGCCTGGGTGCGGACGGACTGAATGTGCAGGCGGTTGCCAAGATCTTTCAGGCCAAGGGTCGTCCCCAGGACAATCCCCTGATCCTGCACATCTGGGACGGCAGCCAGATGGAGCAGTTCTGCCACTCCATTCCCCAGGCGGCCTATGACCTGGCGGAGAAGTTCTGGCCGGGACCGCTGACCATCGTACTCCCTGCCCGGGATGTGGTGCCGAAGGAAACCACCGGTGGGCTGTCCACCGTGGCGGTTCGCTGCCCGGACAATGCTGTGACCCGGGAGATCATCCGGCTGGCCGGAGTGCCCATTGCCGCACCCAGCGCCAACATTTCCGGCAAACCCTCCACCACCACCGCCCAGCATGTTCTCCATGACCACGACGGCAAGATCGCCGCGGTGGTGGACGGTGGTGCCTGCCGGGTGGGGGTGGAGAGCACCATCGTGGATCTGACCGAGGAGCGCCCCCGGCTGCTCAGACCCGGCGGCATCACCCCGGAGCAGCTGCTGGAGGTTTTGGGAGATCTGGTGGTGGACAAGGCTGTGACTGCTCAGATCGACAAGGACGCGGTGGTCAAAGCTCCCGGGATGAAGTACCGCCATTACGCCCCGGAGGAGCCGGTGGTCATTGTTTCCGGCTCCCGGGAGAAGGCTGCGGCCTATATCCGCCGGCATTTTGTCCCCGGCGACCGGGTGCTGTGCTTCGAGGAGGAGCTGCCCCTGTACGACGGCTGTGATCCGCTGGCCTATGGCCGGGAGGCGGATGTGAATACCCTCTCCGCCGGATTGTTCGCTGCCCTGCGGGAGCTGGATGACGCCCGGATTCATCAGGTCTATGCCCGGTGCCCCGTGGGCGGCGGCGTGGCCTACGCCGTGCAGAACCGGCTGAAAAAGGCGGCGGCCTTCCACATCGTGGACGCGGAGGCGGAGGAATGATTCTGGGCATTACCGGCGGCACCGGCTGCGGCAAGACCACCCTGCTGCAATGCATTGCCAGGGCGGGGGGGCTGGTGCTGGACTGCGATGCCATCTACCATGACCTGCTGGAAACCGACCCGGGGCTGCTGGCAGCCATTGAGAAGCGGTTTCCGGGGGTGGTGGAGCAGGGGGTGCTTCAGCGCAAAAAGCTGGGGCAGCTGGTATTTTCCGACCCTGCCGCCCTGGCGGATCTGAACGCCATCACCCACAGCGCGGTAAAGCGTGAGGTGCTGCGCCGGCTGGAAACCGCGCCGGAGCTGGCGGCCATTGATGCCATTGCCCTGTTTGAAGGGGGACTGGCAGAGCTGTGCGACGTGACGGTGGCGGTCACCGCCCCGGTGGAGGAGCGGGTGAAGCGGCTGATGCTCCGGGACGGCATCCCGGAAAGCTATGCCAGAAGCCGCATTGCCGCCCAGCATGACGACGGCTGGTTCCGCTCCCGGTGCACCCATACGCTGACAAATGACGCTGATGCAAAAACATTTTTCGGAAAATGTGTTGCTTTTTTGTCACATTATGATATCATTGTAGGGAATGACGATTGAGCATTCCCTACATTTTTTATGGAGGTACTTTACCTATGACCACCGAAGAACTCCGGGAAGCCCTGCTGGCGGCTCCCAAGAACGGGTACACCCGTATCAACGAAACTGACCGCGCCGAAATGAACGCCTATGCCAAGCGCTATATGGCCTTCATGGATGCCTGCAAGACCGAGCGGGAAGCCACTGCCTGGGCTGTGGCGGAAGCGGAAAAGCGGGGCTTCAAGCCCTTCACCCCCGGCATGGCTGCCAACCCCGGCGATAAGATCTACTATAACAACCGGGACAAGTCCATTGCCCTGGCTGTCATCGGCACGGAATCCCTGGCCAAGGGCGCGAACATCTGCGCTGCCCATGTGGATTCTCCCCGGATGGACGTGAAGCCCAACCCCCTGTACGAGGATTCTGAGATTGCCTACCTGAAGACCCACTACTACGGCGGCATCAAGAAGTATCAGTGGCCCACCATCCCCCTGGCCATCCACGGCGTTGTCTGCCGCAAGGACGGCACCACCGTCACCGTCACTGTCGGTGAGGATGACAACGATCCCATCTTCATGGTCTCCGATCTGCTGCCCCATCTGGCTGGCGATCAGATGCAGAAGAATGCTTCCCAGGTCATCGCCGGTGAGCAGCTGAACGTGATCCTGGGCACCGAGCCGCTGGAGGGTGAGGGCAGCGATCTGGTGAAGCTGCACATCATGAAGATGCTGAACGAGAAGTACGGCATGGTGGAGTCCGACTTCCTGTCCGCCGAGCTGAACATCGTCCCTGCCGGCAAGGCACGGGAGGTGGGCTTCGACCGCAGCCTGATTTCCGCTTACGGTCACGATGACCGGGTTTGCGCTTACGCTGAGCTGGAAGGCCTGTTTGCCATTGAGAATCCTGCCAAGACCGCTGTGTGCATCCTGGCGGACAAGGAGGAGATTGGCTCCGTGGGCATTTCCGGTATGCAGAGCCACTACTTCGAGCACTTCATGGGCAACCTGTGTGACGCTCAGGGCGTGAAGCTGGAGGATTGCTTCGCTGAGTCCTTCTGCCTCAGCGCTGACGTTTCCAACGCCTTCGACCCCAACTGGCCCGAGA
>CAYWZB010000113.1:0-3421 GCA_964462775.1 uncultured Oscillospiraceae bacterium | reverse complement strand
AGGATGCCGGGTACCCGGGCGAGGAACAGGGCGGCCAGGGTGGTCAGCAGGATCTCCGGCACCATGTACATACCGTTATACACCACCGAGTAGACCAGCGCCAGCACCTTGGGGCTGAGGGAGCTGACCAGGGCGCTGCCCCAGGCCGGGAAGCCTTCCTGGGTGAAGAACCACTCCGCCCAGCTGCCATAGAGGATGTAGCCGGAGAGGATATGGCAGACATACCGGCAGGAAAGCGCCACCAGCGTGCCGCAGGCAAGGGCGGCGCTACCATTGTGAATCCGGTTACGCAGGCAGCCGCCCAGACCCAGCACGGTGAAGGCCAGCAGGTAATCCAGGATGCACATCAGCAGGGCATTGAGCAGCAGCACCCCATCGCCGAAGGTGCCGGGCTGGAAGGCACCGGCCACGGTTTTTGCCCCCAGCACCATTTCCATCAGGGCATAGCACAGGCCGCTGACCAGGCCCCATTTGACCCCGTAGCGGTAGGAAATCAGCACCACCGGCAGCATGGACACCAGGGTGACCTGACCGCCGAAGGGCATCTCCGGGATGAAGGCCTTGCTGACCAGCTCCAGCACGATGGCCAGCGCCAGAAGCATGGCGCTTTCGGTGAGACGTTTTGTGTTGGTTTTCATATAGGATCCCTCCAAATAAAAATACAGCCGCATTGCAAACCCGTCCAGGTGCAATGCGGCTGTAATCATACTTTGACCCCATATGTGCATCTTTCCCTCCGACGGTACTAACCGTATCAGGTTCACGGGTCAGGGCTACCAATCCCACTCTCAGCCGGATGCATCCGGCCCCCCGAAGACTTATTTGTTCTGCGAACTGATTTGATTGTAGCGAAGAAGCCGCCGGTTGTCAAGCCTGATCTTTTCCTTCACCGACTTTTTTGGCAGAGCGGCGCTTTTTCCCTTTCCGCACCAGGGCAAAGACACCCCAGCCGATGCAGCCGAACACCAGCAGATAGGGGGAAGCTGCAATGAGGAACACCAGCAGATCCACCGCGCCCGTGCCCAGCCCCTTCAGGCTGCTGACAAAGCCGCCGCTGATCCGCTGCCACACCGTCGGCTCCACGGGGGTATACTCGGTGACCTCCTCGGCGGTCAGGTAAATGGTGGCGTAGTCGATCTGATTGTCATACAGCCGCAGCTGGGAGCCATAGCGCTCCAGCTCGTAGCGCACATCCGTCAGCCGGGCTTCAATTTCCAGCAGATCCGCCATGGTCTTGGCGTTTTCCATCAGCTCCAGCAGCCGCTCCTGCTCGGTCTCCAGGGCGGCGATGTGGCTTTCCGTGTCGGTGTAGCTCAGGGTCACATCCTCCACCGTCCGGTTGCTGGAAATCAGGTTGGCCATGCCGGATACCGCCTGGGTAAAGGCATCCACCTGCTGCGCCGGGATGCGAATGGTCATATCCGCGTTGCGGTAGCGCCGGGAGGCGCTGCTGCTGCTGCCGTTGTAGATGCGCTGGCCTTCCACATAGCCCTCCAGCTCTCCGATGCGCTGGCTCAGCCGGGTGAGCAGGTCATCCAGATCTTCGGTCTCGGTGTACAGCTCCATGGTGACGATCCATTTCCGGTTTTCCGGCAGGGCAATGCCCCCGGCGGCCGGCTCATCCCAGCTTTCGGCGGCCTCGGTACGCTCCTGGGGGGCAGCGCTGACGGTATCGCTGGCTTTGCCGGACGCGCCGCAGCCGGTGAGCAGAGCAAGAATCATCAGGACGGTCAGGATCAGTGTAAAAATACGGTTCTTATTCATAGGTATTCCCTCCTTCACTTATCTATCTCGACAACAGTGGGGGTTGGTTGCGAAAAACGGAAAATTTTTCTTTTTCCGGCTTTTTATAAAAATACGCCGTGACCGGTTGCAAAAATCATTTGTCCGTGGTAGAATAACAAAGTCTGTTGATTTTTAGAAGAATAAGGAGGGAAATTCATGATTTTCGGAAAGCATATCAACCGCTATTATCTGCGCTATGCCCACATGCTGCTGATGGGACTGGCGGCGCTGGTCGCGGTGGATTATTTGCAGCTGGAAATCCCTGAGCTGTACCAGATGGTCATCAACGGCATGAACCAGGGCTACGTCATGGTGGACGGTGTGAAAACCGCCTTTGACATGGCCTTCCTGGTGGACACCATTTGCATGCCTATGGTGGTCATTATTTTGTGCATGGTCTTTGGGCGATTCGCCTGGCGTGTGTGCTTCTTCGGCGCCGCCATCAAGGTGGAGGCCGACCTGCGGGAGCGGATGTTTGACAACGCCCGCAAGCTCAGCCGGGAATACTACCAGGTCAACAAGGTCGGCTCCCTGATGAGCCTGTTCACCAACGATCTGGACACCGTCCAGGAGTGCTACGGCTGGGGCATTATGATGTTCTGCGATGCCCTGTTCCTGGGCATTCTGGCGGTGGTCAAGATGTGGAAGATGGATCCCATGCTGACCCTGTTGAGTCTGGTGCCCATGGTGTTCCTGCTGGCAGCGGCCACGGTGCTGGGCAGCTACATGACCAAGAAGTGGGACTACCGTCAGGAGTGCTATTCCAACCTGTCCGACTTTGCCCAGGAGAGCTATTCCGGCATCGCCGTGATTAAGGCCTTCGTCAAGGAGGCCAAGGAGCTGATGGCCTTCCGCAAGCTCAACGAGGAGAACGAGGTGGCCAACATCGACCACACCAAGGCCTCCGTCCTGCTGCGGATTCTGGTGACCCTGTTCGTGGAAAGCGTCATCTGCGTTATTTTGGGCTACGGCGGCTATCTGGTGTACCGTGGTCAGTTCAACGCCGGTCAGCTGGTGGAGTTCATCGGCTACTTCAACGCCGTGGTCTGGCCCATTATGGCGGTATCTGAGCTGATCGATATGACCTCCCGCGGCAAGGCCTCCCTGAAGCGGGTGGGCGAGCTGCTGGATGCCGAGGCCACCGTGGTAGACCGGGAGGGTGTCCGGGAGCTGACCGGGGTGAAGGGCGACATTGAATTTAAGGATCTGTCCTTTGCCTATCCCGACGGGGAGAACACCTCTCTGGAGCACGTCTCCTTCACCATCCACGCCGGCGAAAGCGTGGGTCTGGTGGGCAAGACCGGCTCCGGCAAGACCACACTGGTGGATCTGATTCTGCGTACCTACAACGTGCCCGACGGCACGATTTTCATCGACGGTCAGGATGTGAACAGCCTGACCATCCGCTCCGTGCGAAATGCCTGCGCCTATGTGCCCCAGGATAACTTCCTGTTCTCCGACACCATTGAGAACAACATCTCCTTCGGCATCCCCGGCCAGTCCCACAGCGCCATTGCCGAGGCCGCCAAGCTGGCGGATATCCACGGCAACATCAAGGAGTTCCAGCAGGGCTATGACACGGTGCTGGGCGAGCGGGGCGTCACCGTCTCCGGCGGTCAGAAGCAGCGCATTTCCA
>CAYWZB010000112.1:0-3450 GCA_964462775.1 uncultured Oscillospiraceae bacterium | reverse complement strand
CGAAGCCTGCGTGACGGGTGGAGCCGTACTTCCGCAGATCCAGATAGAAGTCGTAATCCTCCGGCTTCATGCCCAGTTCCTCGATGCGTGCCTTCAGTAGCTCATAGCTGTCCTCACGCTGGCTGCCGCCGGTGATCTCGCCGATGCCGGGCACCAGGCAGTCCACCGCCGCCACGGTCTTGCCGTCGGGGTTGAGCTTCATGTAGAATGCCTTGATCTCCTTGGGGTAATCGGTGACGAAGACAGGCTTCTTGAAAACCACCTCCGTCAGGTAGCGCTCGTGCTCGGTCTGCAGGTCGCAGCCCCAAGACACGGGATACTCAAACTGGTCGTTGTGCTGGCTCAGCAGCTCCACCGCCTCGGTGTAGGTGATGCGACCGAACTCGTTGTTCACCACGTTGTTCAGGCGATCCAGCAGACCCTTGTCCAGGAACTGGTTGAAGAATGCCATCTCCTCGGGAGCGTGCTCCATAACGTAGGTGATGATATACTTGATCATGTCCTCCTCCACCCGGAGCAGATCATCCAGATCGGCAAAGGCCATCTCCGGCTCGATCATCCAGAACTCAGCGGCATGGCGGGTGGTGTTGGAGTTTTCTGCCCGGAAGGTGGGGCCGAAGGTGTAGATGTTGCGGAAGGCCATGGCGTAGGTCTCGCCGTTGAGCTGGCCGGACACCGTCAGGTTGGTGGGCTTGCCGAAGAAGTCCTTGCTGAAATCCACCTTGCCGTCCTCGGTCAGGGGGATGTTGTTCAGATCCATGGTGGTGACCTGGAACATTTCGCCGGCACCCTCGCAGTCAGAGCCGGTGATCAGGGGCGTGTGGACATAGACAAAGTCCCGCTCCTGGAAGAACTGGTGGATGGCCATGGCCGCCAAAGAGCGGACACGGAACACTGCCTGGAAGGTATTGGCACGGGGGCGCAGGTGGGGAATGGAGCGCAGGAACTCCATGGAGTGCTTCTTGGGCTGCAGGGGGTAATCGCCGGTGGAAGCGCCCTCCACGGTGACGGTCTCAGCCTGGATCTCAAAGGGCTGCTTGGCATCCGGGGTCAGCACCAGCTTGCCCTTGACGATCAGCGCAGCGCCCACGTTGATCTTGGAAATTTCCTGGAAATTGGAAAGAGAATCATTATAAACCACCTGAACCGGGGTAAAATAAGTACCGTCATTGATGACGATGAAGCCAAACTGCTTGCTGGGGCGCTTGTTGCGAACCCAACCGCCGATCTCGATGGTCTGGTCGGCATACTGGGCTGTATTCTTGAACAGCTGCCGAACGGTGATAAGTTCCATAGCGGATTCCTCTCTTTGTCATGGGATAATATCCTAAGTATACGCCAATTCGGGAAATTTTACAAGAGGAAAATGAATTTTTTGTGAAAAATGTGTACCGAAAGGAAATCTTAATACACAACGCCCCGGTTTTATGCTACAATACCCCTTGATATGAGCCATATGGCTCGAAGAGGAGAACGATACCATGCGCGAAACAACAAAACGATCCAGGGGTTGCCCCCTTTGGCTGCTGACCCTTGCCTTTTTCCTGGTGGAGGGCTTTGGCTGGTGCTTTCTGCGCCAGTCCGCTCAGGAGCTGTGGCCTCTGGCCTTCGGCGGCATCTGGGCGGTGCTGCTCACCGCACTGGTGCGGCTGCTGCCCCAAAAAGCCGGGCGTGTGGCCTTCGGCATGCTGTATTTCCTGTCCGCCATCTACGCCATGATCCAGACCGGCTACTATATTCTATTCGGGGAACTGATGTGGCTGACGGATTTCCTCTACGCCTCCGAAGGCTCCGACTATTTCACCGTCCTGTTCAGCTACCCCATAAGCTGGTGGCTGTGGGTGCTGGGGCTGATTGCTCTGGGGGTGGTACTGCTGTGGAAATTCCCCCGGTGGGAGTGGAAGCCCCTTCCCGCTGCCGCTGCTGCGCTGGCTGCCGTGGCGGCAATCACCGCGGCGGCAAACCTTCCCAAATCGGTTTTCGCCCACGACAGTGACATCCGCTATGCCAAATCCGACTACAGCCGTGTTCAGTCCGCCGAAGCAGCCTATACCAATATGTTCAACGCCTACCGGCTCTATCAGGTCTGCGGACTGAATCAGATGCTGGTGAAGGATGTCTACACCAACCACCTCTATCCCCTGACCCCCAGCTACGCCCAGACCCAAAAGGAGCGGCTTGCCGAAATCGACAGCTACTTTGCCGACAGGCTCGATGGCGGCGACAACGCCATGACGGGGATCCTGTCCGGCAAAAACGTGGTGCTGGTGCTGATGGAGTCCATGGACGACTGGATGATTGGGGAACACACCCCCACCCTCAGCCGCCTGATGGCGGTGGGCGTGAATTTCACCCAGTTCTACACCCCGGTGTACGGCGGCGTGCGAACCTTCAACAGCGAGTTCTGCGTCAACACCGGCTCCTACCTGTCCAGCGCCGGTGGATACGCCTTCGACTATGTGACCAACACCTACAGCCAGTCTCTGGCCAGCCAACTAACCCAGGCAGGCTATTCCGCCAAAACCTTCCACTACAACGATCCCAGCTTCTACAGCCGCCAGGTTTTCTCCCCTGCCATGGGGTATGAGGAATATGTCTGCTACGCCGATTATCTGGGAGATGTGGACGAAAAAAACGCCGCGAATCTGCTGTATGACGATCTGCTGCTGTTTGACAATCCGGGGCTGAACGACCTGTTCTTCCGCCAGGGGCAGCCCACGCTGAACTTCATCATCACCCGCTCTGCCCATTTAAGCTACAAGTACAACGAAGTGCTCAGCTACTGGGGGCTGAAAAAGTACCCGGAATACCGGGGGCTGACGGACAACGAAGAGACCAACTGCGCGCTGCTGAAGGCAAAGCTGGTGGACGATCTCTTCGCCCGGCTGCTGGAGGAACTGGAGCGGAAGGGGCAGCTGGAAAACACCGTGATCATCGGCGTGACTGACCACTACACCTACGGCTACAAGAATCAGGAAGCCCTGCTGGAGCTGTCCGGAGTAACCACCAACCTGCTGCTGGAAAAGACCCCGTGCTTTCTCTGGAGCGCCGGTTTGGAAGCCCAGGAGATCAGCAAGACCCTGATGACCGCCGACCTGCTGCCCACGGTGCTGAACCTGATGGGAATCGACAGCCCCTATTCCTATATCGGCCACGATGCCTTTGATGACAGCTACCCCGGCTACGCCCTTTTCTCCAGCGGCAGCTGGATCACCGGAAACACCGTCTACGATGCCTCCACCGGCAAAACCTACGACCAGACCGGCAAGCCCATCTCCATTTCCGATCAGCTCCGCCGGGAAATGACCGAAGCCAGCCAGCGCTTCATCCGCATCAACAACCTGATCCTGAAAACCGACTATTACGGGCAATAACGCAAATACCCCCGGCATCCGATGAAGTGACCCCAAAAAGTTAGACAAATATTTCTGACTTAAATTGTTAAAGCAG
>CAYWZB010000111.1:0-3463 GCA_964462775.1 uncultured Oscillospiraceae bacterium | reverse complement strand
GGATTTTTCGAAAAATGGCCACCGTAGGGGTCGATGCCCATATCGACCCTTTCCGACAGCCCACGGAAATACCGTAGGGAACAGCCCGTGTGCCGTTCCGTTTACACCATCGTACCTTGCAAAGAAAATTGGCATGGAAACCTCTTCCGTCACGGCTCCGCCGTGCCACCTACCCCAAAGGGGAAGGCATTATTTCCAAAATAAAAAGGGAGGGTAATCCCTCCCTTTTGCGGTACGTTACTCGTTTTCCACCAGTTCTTCCTTCAGCTCGCTGCGGCGGATCAGGAAGCGGCGGATGGCGAACAGGCCGGCAATGCAGGCAATGCAGGCCAGATTGCTCAGATAATCGTCATGGCTCAGCACCACATGGCGGGTGATTGCCACGGTCAGCACCTCCAGAATGTTGGCAGGGGTGGTGTCGATGAGCATTCGCACAAATTCCAGACCGACCACGATGTTCAGCAGATTATGCAGCAGGTGGCTCACATCGGAGAAATACGCCGCGCCGCTGGTGAGCATATGGTAGATCTCCATGGCCAGAGCACCCAGCAGGGCGGCAATGGTCAGCACGGCGATGAACTGCTCGGTCAGCCGCAGGATCCGGCGGATCAGGATATCGATTTTATGATCCCGGTGGGCACTTTTTTCCAGATAGGCCTGCACCTTGGGATCCTTGGACGGGGGGACATGGCTCATAACGATTCCTCCTGTGTTGATTCTGCCTACATTATACACGAAGCCGGGGCAAATAGGAAGAAAAATTTCCCTTTTTTATTTCCGAAAATGCTTTCCCATTTCCTTCCGTGCCGCCAGAACCTCCTCCCGCAGCTCCCGGGCGGACATCCGCAGCACGCCGCTGCCCAGAGAGCTGAGCTGCACCAGGGCATCGGAGGAGGCCACCCGCAGGCTGTAGTTGCGTCCGATGTCATGCGCCAGCGCCTCCATGTAGGCATCCGCCGTTTCGCCCTCTTTGGTATAGACCACCTGAATGTTGTGAAACTGGGTCTTTTCTCCGGGATTTCCCTTCTGTTTATAGCCGTCAAATACCACAACCAATCGGCATTTGGTAAATCCGGCAAAGCTGGACAGCCAGTCGCACAGCTGCCGCCGGGCGGCATCCAGATCCTCCCGTGCCTGCGCCGCCAGCTCCTCCCAGGCAAAGATCATGTTGTATCCGTCCACGATGATGTACTTATCCTTGGGCGGACGGATGGGGATCTCCTCGGTAGCCGGGCGGTTGGCGGCGGTGGCACCGTACTGGGGGCGGCGGATGGGGCCAAATTCCCGCTCCATGATCTTTTCCAGCTCCCGGTCGTCCACCGTCAGATTTCGGGTGACGATCTGCGGGGCTTTCTCCTCCTTCAGGCCGCTTTCCAGGTGCATATAGTCCTTCACCTGATCCCATTTCACCGTAAATCCGGCACCATGGGCGCAGAAAACGCTGTCCGGGGTGTTGTCCAGATCAGCTTCCGGGTCGTAGCCGGTGCTTTCAATGACCTGCTGGGCATTGTGGCAGGGGGCGTAGCCCTGCAACGTCAGCTGCAACTGCCCCCGCCCCTGGGTGTAGGCCGCCAGTTCCTGGGGGTAGTCTTTGACCTCCGAAGCCGGGACACGGCCGGTGAGGATGGACACATTTCCCCTGCTCTGCGGCGCATCCAGCTCCCCGGACATGGCTCGCAGATCCGTGATTGCCCGGCCGATCTGCTCCGTCGGGCAGCTGAGCCGGAAGGCATACCATGGCTCCAGCAGCTGGCTTTGCGCCTGCATCAGACCCTGCCGCACTGCCCGGTAGGTGGCCTGCCGGAAGTCGCCGCCCTCGGTATGCTTCAGGTGCGCCTTGCCCACCAGCAGGGTAATTTTCATATCCGTAATGGGCGCACCGGTGAGCACGCCCCGATGGGTCTTTTCCGCCAGATGGGTCAGGATCAGCTTCTGGTAGTGCTCCTCCAGAACATCCGTGGGGCACACCGTGTCCAGCACCAGACCGCTGCCCTGGGGCAGCGGCTCCAGCAGCAGATGGGTCTCGGCATAGTGGCGCAGGGGTTCAAAGTGCCCCACACCCTCCACGGTGTTCAAAATCGTCTCCTTATAGAAGATCCGCTGGTCGTCCAGAGTCACATCCAGCTGGAAACGCTCCCGCACCAGCGCCCGGAAAACCTCCAGCTGTACCTTGCCCATGATCTGCACATGGATCTGGCCGCCCTCCGCCACCAGCCGCAGCTGGGGTTCCTCCTCCTGCAGCTGCCGCAGCTTGGGCACCACCTGGGCAGGATCCACTCCGCCGGGCAGATTCACCCGGTAGGTCATCACCGGCTCCAGGGCATATTCCTGCCCCTTCGGCTCCGCCCCCAGCGCCTGTCCCGCCCAGGTCTGGGTCAAACCGGTGACCGCCACCAGCTCCCCTGCCGCCACCGTATCCGGGGCGGTGAATTTCTCCCCGGAATACAGCCGCAGCTGCAGCGCCTTTTCCTCCCGGGCTTCACCGGTTTGGGTGGTGTAGCTCAGGGGCGCGCGCACGCTCAGGCTGCCGCCGGTGAGCTTCATCCAGGTCAGCCGGTTGCCCTGGGGATCCCGGGAGATCTTGTAGACCCGGGCGGCGAAGGCTTCGGAGTAGTCCCGGGTGGGAGCGTAGGTATCCAGCAGCTCCAGCAGCTCCTCCACCCCTTCCAGCTTCAGCGCCGCGCCGAAGCAACAGGGAAAGAGCTTTCTCTTGCGAATCAGCTGGCGCAGATTGCCCTGGGTGACCACGCCGCTTTCCAGATAGTTTTCCAGCAGGGCTTCATCGCACAGGGCAGCATTTTCCGCAATTTCCCCGAAATCCGCCCCAAAATCCACACATCCGGGGCTGAGCTGCTCCTGCAGCTGGGCAAGAATCTCTTTTCGTTCCAGCCCGGGAAGATCCATTTTGTTGATAAACAGGAAGGTGGGCACCTGATAGCGCTCCAGCAGCTCCCAGAGGGTAGCCGTGTGCGCCTGCACTCCATCGGTGGCGCTGATGACCAGCACGGCGCAGTCCAGCACCGGCAGCACCCGTTCCGTCTCCGCCGCAAAGTCCATATGCCCCGGGGTGTCCACCAACGTCACGGACAGCCGCCGGGTTTCCAGCCGGGCCTGCTTGGAGAAAATGGTGATCCCCCTGGCACGCTCCAGCGCATGGGTATCCAGAAACGCATCCCCATGATCCACCCGTCCCACAGTCCACCTGGCTCCCGCCCCATACAGCAGCCCCTCCGACAAGGTGGTCTTGCCCGCATCCACATGGGCAAGGAGACCCACGGTGCAGGGGTTTTTGGGCTTGTTCTCCATGAATCAGCCTCCTTTTTGGGTTTGTATGGAGATTATAGCACAGAAAAGTCCGTTCGTCGATAAAAGAATGGTTTTTATCAGGAAACATCCCCGGTCGGTTGGGTGAAGTGACCCCAAAAAGTTAGACAAATATTTCTGACTTAAATTGTTAAAGCAG
>CAYWZB010000110.1:0-3482 GCA_964462775.1 uncultured Oscillospiraceae bacterium | reverse complement strand
AGGAGCAAACCAACATGAAAGAAACGATTGGAAACCGCATTCAAAAATTCCGCAAGGAAAAATCCCTGACCCAGGAGGCGCTGGCAGATCAGCTGGGTGTCTCCCCCCAGGCCGTCTCCAAATGGGAAAATGACAGCTCCTGCCCGGACATCAGTCTGCTGCCCCAGCTGTGCCGGATTCTGGGTGTCACCACCGACGAGCTGCTCAGCGGCAAAAGCGAGGAGGTCACCCTTGTCCCCATGGAGCAGCGCAAAAGTCTGGAGGAGCTGATCCTGCGGATCCGGGTCAACAGCACCGACGGCGACAAGGTGCGGGTCAATCTTCCCATGACTCTGGTGAAGATGGGCATGGAGCTGGGCATGGTGAGCATCCCCGGCATCAACGGAGAAGCCGGCAGCATCCTTCAGAATGTGGATTTATCCAAGCTGCTGTCCATGGTGGAGCAGGGGCTGATTGGCAAGCTGGTGGAGGTGGAGAGCGCCGACGGCGACATTGTGGAGATTGTGGTGGAATGAAGATCCAGATCCGAAGCAATGGATTTCCCATAACCATCCCGCTGCCCACCAATCTGGTTTTCAGCCGAAGCGCCCTCCGTCTTGCCAATCGTCTGGGGCGCAAATACGCTGGTCAGGAGTTGGACGCCCTTCCCCCCGGGGCACTCGATGCCCTCTTTGCCGAGATTCGTCGCATCAAGCGCCAATACGGCTGCTGGGAGCTGGTAGAAATCGAATCCGCCGACGGAGACAGCGTGAATATCCGCCTTTAATCCCCCACCAACAAAGAACCCCCGGAAAAAGGGCAGTGACCACAAAACAGTAAACAGCCACAACAGTTTGATTTGTTGTGGCTGTTCTTGCATATGCGGCCAACTTATGATAGGATAGGATCAGGGAAACAAGCTGGAATTTGGAGGAAACTGGAATTTGGAGGGGAGCTGAAGAAAACGGTTGAACTAACAAAATTGACAACAGTAAGAGCACACTTCTATAATCTACTGCGTATACCGTGCGATTTGCTGAGTTGCACCCCACCGAAGCCTAACATGATACAAACGAGCCTCCATAACAACAATAAAAACCGACCTGTGATTGTAACCATAGGTCGGTTTCACTGTTTTACGAACCCCGCACAAACTCCCGGGGGTTCTTCCTGTTACAGCATATCCTTATCTCCTTGAAATGCATTTCAACCATTATACACCCCAGCCCTGTCTTTTGATTGCATTCTTCGGGAAAATTTTTCTTTTCCCTTGATTTTTTCCCGGAATGTGCTTACAATGGGAGACATGTATTTGTACAGAAAGGACGGGATTTCCATGCTGATCATTCCCGAAAACTATCGTCCGGTGCTGGATGCCTACGACACCCAGCGAGCCATTGCCTATATCAAGGAGACCTTTCAGGAGGAATTTTCCAAGGCACTGAACCTGAAGCGTGTCTCCGCCCCTCTGTTTGTCACGGAAAATTCCGGTCTGAATGACAACCTCAACGGCTACGAGCGGCCTGTTTCCTTCGACATTCCCGCCGTGGGCACCGATGCCCAGGTGGTGCATTCTCTGGCAAAATGGAAGCGTCTGGCGCTGAAGAAGTACGGCTTCACCGTGGGCAACGGTCTGTACACCGATATGAACGCCATCCGCCGGGACGAGGAACTGGACAATGTCCATTCCCTGTACGTTGACCAGTGGGACTGGGAAAAGATCATTACCCGGGAAAACCGGAATCTGGACTATCTGAAGCTCATTGTCCGGGCCATCGTTCGTGCCATCTGCGATACCAACGACCGTCTCCGGGTTCGCTTCCCCCAGCTGCGTACCCGGCTGGAGCGGGAGGTCAGCTTCATCACCTCCCAGGAGCTGGAGGATCTGTACCCCGAGCTGCCCACCGGCTCCCAGCGGGAAAAGGCCTACGTCCGGGAGCATCACACCGCCTGCGTCCTGCAGATCGGCGCTCCCCTGCGCTCCGGCAAGCCCCACGACGGCCGTGCCCCGGACTACGACGACTGGAGCCTGAACTGCGACATTTTCTTCTGGGACGAACCGCTGCAGCGGGCGCTGGAGATCTCCTCCATGGGCATCCGTGTGGACGCCCAGGCGCTGGATCGGCAGCTGACCCAGGCGCACTGCGATGACCGGCGGACTCTGCCCTTCCACCAGATGCTCCTGCAGGATGAGCTGCCCCTGACCATCGGCGGCGGCATCGGCCAGAGCCGTCTTGCCATGCTGATGATGGGCTGCGCCCACATCGGTGAAGTTCAGTCCAGCGTCTGGGACACCGAAACCCTGGAAGCCTGTGACCAGGCCGGCATCCCCCTGCTGTAACCAAACACGCCACAAAGCTACAGGCGCAGACCAAACGGTCTGCGCCTGTTTTGCACTTTTATTCCAGTATTCTCTTAGCAACGCCAGAAAGCAGTGCGGCCGTCTGATGGGATCAGTCGCCCCGGTAATGGTAGTCCGCAATGGTAATCACGCATTTCATAGATACATTCCCTTTTAGAAAGAGACTACCCTGTGTTCTCCCTTGAAAGAGTCGAAAGTTGCGGTTGCATCTACAAAATACAGCACCTGCATATTGCCGTCATCGGCGGCGTAAGTCTTTTTCATAAAAGGATAGGCATCCAGCATTGCCTGCCGGGTCTCCATGCGGTCATCCTCTACCAGCTTGCCCGCAATCCGAACCCACTCCGAGCCAACACAGGCGCAAATTTCCGCCTTGGGATTTGCGCTCAGCTGTCGGGATACCGGCTTGCACTTGCCGGTCATGATGCACAGCTTGCCGTCAATGATGTGGGCAATGCCGAAGGGACGCACCCGGGGCTGATCGCCCTCCAGGGTTGCGACATAGAATGTCTTTGCTTTCTGCAAAAATTCGCAAACAGTTTTCATGTTTAAATTACCTCCGCAATTGATTATCTTGCCAGGGACATGACGCCATCTGTGAACACGAAATTCCGCATTCCTCTGCCGCCTACCTTCTCCGCAGGCAGGGCTGCCTCCATCCGGGCAATATCCTCGGGCGTCAGTTCCACGTTCAATGCGTCAATGGCATCGTGCAGGTGTTCAGGGCTTGTTGTACCGATGAGGCTCTGGACATGGTCATATTTGGCAAGGCTCCACGCAAGCGCCAGCTGAGAAAGAGAAACACCCTTCTCATCGGCAATTTCCTTGACCTTGCGGATCATGGCCAGATTCTGCTCCCGGTGCTCAGGCGCCAGCATTCCCCAGGAGCGGCCGGGTCTGGCAGGAGCTGTCAGCACATCGTCCCGGAGGAGGCCATGCCCCACGGTGCCAAAGGCCAGCACCTTGACTCCCAGCTCCTTGGCGGCGGCAATCAGCTCCGTCTCAATGCTGCGCTCCACCAGAGAGTATTCCATTTCCACAGTGTGAATGGGGTGCACCTTGCAGGCCCGGCGCAGAGTCTCCGCATCCACCATGGAAAGGCCGATATGCCTGACGTAGCCAGCCTGCACCTGCTCGGCAA
>CAYWZB010000109.1:0-3501 GCA_964462775.1 uncultured Oscillospiraceae bacterium | reverse complement strand
CGGCGCTTGTTCAGATCGCCGATGACATCGCCCATGTAGCTGTCGGGAATGGTGACGGCCAGAGAGCCCACAGGCTCCAGCAGGGTCACGCCGGCGTTGGGCATGGCTTCCTTGAAGGCCAGGATAGCGGCCAGCTTAAATGCCATTTCGTTGGAGTCAACGGGGTGGTAGGAACCGTCGTACAGCACGGCCTTCAGGTTGACCATGGGATAGCCTGCCAGGGGACCCTTCTGGATGGCTTCCTGAATGCCCTTTTCCACGGCGGGGTTGAAGTTCTTGGGAACGGCACCGCCGACCACTTCCACATCAAAGATCAGCTCGTCCTGCTCCTCCTGAGGCTCAAAGCGCATCCAGACGTCACCGAACTGACCGGAGCCACCGGTCTGCTTCTTGTGACGGCCGTGTGCCTGAACGGTCTTCTTGATCTTTTCACGGTAAGCAACCTTGGCGGGCATCAGCATGGCATCCACGCCGAAGCGGGTCTTCAGCTTGGAAACCAGCACATCCAGCTGCTGGTCGCCGGAGCCGGAGAGCACCATCTGCTTGGTCTCAGCATTGTTGACCAGGGTGAAGGAGGGATCTTCCTCGTTCAGACGGTTCAGACCGCTGCCGACCTTGTCTTCCTGACCCTTGGTCTTGGGAGCAATGGCCATGGAGTAGCAGGGAGCGGCATAGGGAATCTGCTTCAGGGAGACCACCTTTCTGGGGTCGCACAGGGTATCGCCGGTCTTGACCTTGTCCATCTTGCCAATGGCGCCGATGTCGCCGCAGGAGAGGGCCTTGGTCTCGTTGGCCTTCTTGCCGCACATGGTGTACAGGCGGCCCAGCTTCTCGGTCTCGCCGGTGCGGGCGTTGACCAGAGCGGTGTCAGAGGTGATCTCGCCGGAGAGCACCTTGATGAAGGAATACTTGCCGTACTGGTCGGAAACGGTCTTCCAGACGAAGGCAGCGGGCACGCCGCCGGGGGAAACCACAAACTCCTCCACCTTGCCGTCGGCGTTGGTGGCCTTGTGGTAGTTGCCCTGCACGGGGTTGGGGAGCAGGTCGATGATGTGATCCATCAGCATCAGGCTGCCCAGGCAGGTGACACCGGAGCCGCACAGCACGGGGAACAGGCTCAGCTCCTTCACGCCGGTGTGCAGGCCGTCCAGCATTTCCCGGTAGGTGAAGTCGTCGCCTTCGAAGAAGCGATCCATCAGAGCTTCGTCGGTCTCAGCAACGGCTTCCTTCAGTGCGTCGTTGAACTCTTCCACCACGGACAGCTTGTCCTCGGGGACTTCGATTTCCACACGCTTCAGGTTCTGCATCTCGTAAGCACGCTTGTTCAGCACGTCGATGATGCCGGTGATCTTCTTGGAGGAATCCCAGATGGGCACCACCACAGGGGCGATCTTGTTGCCATACTTTTCCCGGAGGGCTTCAAAGGTGGCATTATAGTCGGAGTTGTCCTCGTCTACCTTGGAGATGTAGACAAAGCGGGGCATATTCCGCTCTTCGCAGTACTTCCAGGCCTTCTCAAAGCCGACGGTGATGCCGTCCTTGGCGGAGATGACCAGAATGGCGGCATCGGCAGCCCGGAGGGCTTCCATGGCAGCGCCGGAGAAGTCAAAAGCGCCGGGAGCGTCCAGCACGTTGATCTTGTGGTTGTGATACTCCAGAGGGATCACGGAGGTGGAAATAGAGATATTGCGGCGGGTTTCCTCGGGATCGAAATCAGAAACGGTGTTGCCGTCGGCATTCTTGCCCATACGGACGATGGCACCGGTCATGTACAGCAGGCTTTCTGCCAGAGCGGACTTGCCGCTGCCACTGTGGCCCAGCAGGCAGATATTACGGATCGAGTTTACGGTATACATTGTTGATCTTACTCCTTTCGAGGAAGGGATTCCTTCCAATTGGGTTGGGACACCCGAATGAGGACATTATACACGAAAGAGCCTCTGATTGCAACGCTTATTTTCGTCAAAACGCAAAATTGTGTAAAACGCCCGGCGGACAGATGCACACCTGTGCAAAACAACCAAAAAATCGTTTCCAAATACAGCGCTTTCCACAAGGGCATCCGCCGCAAAAATCCGCCCCTGGCCAGTTGGCACAGTGCCAGCATTTTCGTTGGAATAAACCCGTCGAATTATGTAAAAATACAGGTGGAAATCCGGGCGAATGTGTGTTATGATTTAAGTAGCGTGCCTTTTACCTATGTTTCGCATTGTAAAACACAGTAACCATAAACGAAAACAGAATTAGAGGAGAGTTGACATGTCTAACAACAGCATCACGCCGTCCGCATTTTTCAACCCCGATACCCAGGTCGCAGATCTGGCTCTGATTGCCTGCCCCGGTGCCGAGGAGCTGGCAAACCACATTGATGCCCATCTGAAGTCCTGGGCAAAGGAAGTGGGCATCGAGCGGGAGACCTTCCTGATCGAGTGCAGCTGCCCCCGTTTCCAGAGTGGTGATGCCAAGGGTCTGGTGAAGGAGTCCGTCCGTGGCGACGATATCTTCTTCGTGGTGGATCCCGGCAACTACAGCCTGACCTACAACCTGTTCGGTACCGAAAATCACATGTCCCCCGACGATCACTTCGCCAACCTGAAGCGTCTGATCCAGGCTGTGGCCGGCCGTGCCCACCGGATGACGGTGATCATGCCCTCCCTCTATGGCGGCCGTCAGCATCGCCGGATGGTTCGGGAGAGCCTGGACTGCGCGGTTGCCCTGCAGGAGCTGCAGAGCATGGGCGTTGCCAACATCATCACCTTCGACGCTCACGATCCCCGGCTGATGAACGCCGTGCCCCTGATGAGCTTCGACAATGTCATGCCCACCTATCAGGTGCTCAAGACCCTGCTCAAGCATATGCCCGAGCTGAGCTTCTACAAGGATGACTTTATCGTCATCAGCCCCGACGAAGGCGCCATCAACCGCAATATGTACTTCTCCAGCGTGCTGGGCTGCAACCTGGGTATGTTCTACAAGCGCCGTGACTACACCCGTGTGGTCAATGGCCGCAACCCCATCGTTGCCCACGAGTACCTGGGCGAAAGCGTGGAGGGCAAGACCGTCTTCATCGCTGACGACATCATCGCTTCCGGCGAGAGCATGCTGGAGGTTGCCCGTGAGCTGAAGAAGCGGGGCGCCGCCAACATCATCTGCAACGCCACCTTCCCCCTGTTCACCAGCGGTCTGGAGAAGTTCGACCAGGCTGTGGAGGAGGGCATCCTGACCGCCGTTCTGGGCACCAATCTGACCTACCGCAAGCCCGAGCTGCTGGAGCGGAAGTGGTACTTCGATGTGGACTGCTCCAAGTACTGCGCCTACTTCGTGGCCGCCATCAACCACGAGATGAGCGTCTCCTCCATCTGCGACCCCATCAAGAAGATCGAAGCCCTGCTGAGCAAGCGCTGAGATAACAAAGCATAAAACGGCTCCCTTGAAAAAGGGAGCCGTTTCAGACTGTCAAAGAATCCCTGTTTTTGCTAAGCGAAAACAGGGATTCTAACG
>CAYWZB010000108.1:0-3693 GCA_964462775.1 uncultured Oscillospiraceae bacterium | reverse complement strand
TGTGCAACTACATCGCCATCAACATCACCAACAACGTCCGGCAGATTGAAGGCACCGTCAAGAAAATCCTGGCCTACCGGGATCTGAACAATATGCCCATGGATCTGCCCAACATTTCCCGGGCCATTGATGATATGTTCAAGAGCGAGGGCAACGCTCTGCCCACCCCCAGCCTGATTATCAGCCAGGTCTGCAAGTTCTATTCCGTGGACGAGATTCTGCTCCGGGGCAGCCAGAAAACCAAGGGCACCGCGGAAGCCCGGCAGGTGGCCATGTATCTGATCCGCAAGCTGACCAATCTCAGCTTCCCCGACATCGGCAAGGAATTTGCCCGGGATCACTCCACCGTCATTTACGCCATCCGCAAGGTGGAAAATGCCCTGAAGGCCGGCGACGAGACCATGCAGAACAACATCCGGGACATTACAGCCAATATCAATTCCTGTTTGTAATCCAGTTTACAGCAACTGTCAACTGTCCACTTTTCACTGTCAACTTTTTTTCCACAACCCCTGTGGAATGTGGAAAACTTTTCTGTGGAAAAGTTGCACCGGAAAAATCCTTCCACATGGCCTGTGGAAAAGTATGAAACTTTCCACATTGGGCTGTGGATAAAAATTCGTTGCCCCTCTAAGTGAAAAGGGAGTTTTCCACATAAATTTCCCCTACCACTGTTATTACTACCTAAACCTATATACTTAGATATATTTCTCTTATTCTTTGACAAGAAAGGATCCTGACTATGCGCTTTACCTGTGAAAAAAGCATGCTGATGACCGGTCTGAATATTGCGGGCCGTACCGTCGCTCCCAAGAGCAGTATGCCTGTCATCGAGGGTATCCTCTGCAAGGCCGGACACAACCTGAGTCTCACCGGCTATAATATGGAAACCGCCATTACCTACGAGATCGAAGCGGACATTACCGACCCCGGTCAGTGCGTTCTGCCTGCAAAGCTCTTTGGCGACATCATCCGCCGCCTGCCCGAAGGTACGGTGACGGTGGTGGTCAGCGAGGATTACAAGGTATCCATCCGCTCCGGCTATGCCTCCTTCACCATTTCCGCCGAATCTGCTGAGGATTACCCCGAGCTGCCGGATGTCAATGACGGCAAGCCCATCGCCATCCCCCAGAACGAGCTGAAGGAGCTGATTTCCGGCACCATTTTTGCCGTTGCCGAAAATCAGGGCCGCCCCATCCATACCGGTGTCAAGTTTGAAGTCACCGATTCCTCCATCACCGCCATCGCCGTGGACGGCTTCCGTCTGGCACGGCGCACCTGGCATCCCGAGGAGGGCACCGGCCGGGAGCTGAGCTTCGTGGTTCCCGCCCCCGGACTGAAGGAAGTGGAGAAAATCGTTGTCGATACCAACGAATGCGCCTACTTCACCCTGGGCTTAAAGCATATCCTTTTCCAGATCGGCAACGCCACTCTGGTCTGCCGCCTGCTGGAAGGTGAGTTTTTGGATTGGAGACGGGTGGTGCCCACCAACTGCCCCATTCAGCTGGTGGCAAACGTGGGTGACCTGGCATCCTCCGTGGAGCGCGTGGGTCTGATCGTCTCCGAAAAATACAAGTCTCCCGTGCGCTGCGTGTTCAGCCGCAACGAGCTGCTGATGCGAACCAATACCACCATCGGCGCCGCGGAGGACAAGTGCGCCATTGCCGGTGACGGCAAGGAGCTGGAAATCGGCTTCAATGTCCGCTATCTTGCGGATGCTCTGCGGGTGGTGCCCTCTGAGGAAGTGACCCTGGAGCTGACCAACGGCTTAAGCCCCATCGTGCTGACCCCCGTGGATGACAAGCACGACTTTGCCTATATGGTGCTACCGGTGCGAATCAAAAATTAAGCGTCGGGACATTTGCTTTCTATAAAGGAGACTGCTATGAAAGTTACCGTAAAAAAGAAGGAGAACCACATTCCCGTGGTGATTTCCACCGAGTATATCAAGCTGCAGGATGCCATGAAGTATGCCAACATCGTCTATTCCGGCGGTGAGGCCAAGCAGCTGATCCTGGACGAGCAGGTTGCGGTCAATGGAGAAGTGTGCACCATGCGGGGCAAGAAGCTGCGCCCCGGGGATACCTTCACCTTTCTGAACCAGACCTACCTCATCACCATCCATGAATCTAACTGAGCTGCGGCTGCGTTCCTTCCGCAACTACCGGGAGATGGCGGTTACGCTGGATCCCGGGGTGAACTTAATCGTGGGGGACAACGCCCAGGGAAAGACCAATCTGCTGGAGGCCATTTCCTATTTGGGCAGCGGAAAGAGCTTTCGTGCCCAGAAAACCGGGGAAATGATCCGTTTTGGTGCGGATTTCGGAGAAATTGAGGGAAGTGTATTTTCCCAGCAGCGGCAGCAGAGTCTGCGCTATGTGCTTTTTTCCGGTTCCCGCCCCCGGCAGATCTGGCGCAACGGGGCAAAGAAAAAATCCGCCTCGGAGCTTTCCGGGGTGCTGCCGACGGTGCTGTTCTGCCCGGAGGATCTGATGATCCTGAAAATGGGCGCCAGCCAGCGGCGGCGGTTCGGAGATACCGCATTGTGCCAGCTCCGCCCCAATTATGAGGCGGCTTTGGCGGAATATAACCGGATTTTGGAGCAAAAAGGCCGGATTTTGAAGGATCATTTTGAAAATCCTGCCGTCCTTGCCATTTTGCCGGAGTACAATACCCGGCTGTGCCAGGTGGGTGCCCTGCTGATCTCCTACCGGGCAAGATTTTATGACGGACTGGGCGCTTCCGCTGCCCGGTTCCACAGCCAGTTTTCCGGCGGCGCGGAGGAATTTGCCCTGACCTATAAGACGGTTTCCACGGTGAAGGATCCCTTTGCCCCCATCCCGGAGCTGACCCAGGCGCTTTTGGAGCATTTGGATCGCCATTACCGGGCGGAGCTGGAAACTGCCCAATGCCTGACCGGCCCCCATAAGGATGATTTTTCCGTCAGCCTTTCCGGCATTGACCTGAAAGCCTACGGTTCCCAGGGGCAGACCCGGACGGCGGCCATCAGCCTGAAGCTGGCGCAGCGGGAGCTGATGGGTCGGGAATTTGGGGAAGAACCGGTGCTGCTGCTGGACGATGTGCTCTCGGAGCTGGATCCCGGCCGGCAGGACTTCGTGCTGAACCAGATCGTCTCCGGGCAGGTGTTCATCACCTGCTGCGAGCCGGGTCGATTTACCAGACTGGGTAAAAACATTGAAATCAGCAACGGAACTCTGAAAAGATAACTCTGCCTGACACCCTGAAATTGTCAGAGCGGGGAGGAATACCCCGGTTGCCGCGTTTTCGCGGGGACAAGTGGGGATCCGGCAAGTTTTGCCGGAAATGCCATACCATTAGGGAAGTATAGGAGGACAACTATGTCTGACGAAACCAAAGTAACACAGGAATACGGCGCGGAGCAGATCCAGGTTCTGGAGGGTCTGGAAGCGGTTCGCAAGCGCCCCGGTATGTATATCGGCTCCACCAGCTCCTCTGGCTTGCACCATCTGGTCTATGAGATCGTAGACAATGCCATTGACGAAGCTTTGGCCGGTTACTGCAAGCATATTACCGTCACCATCAATCCGGGTAATTCCATCACCGTCACCGATGACGGCCGTGGTATCCCCGTGGATATCCAGCCCCAGACCGGCCGGCCCGCTCTGGAGGTGGTGTATACCGTTCTCCACGCCGGCGGCAAGTTTGGCGGCG
>CAYWZB010000107.1:0-3727 GCA_964462775.1 uncultured Oscillospiraceae bacterium | reverse complement strand
TTCTTTTATTATACCAGAAACAAGGGATTTTGGGAAGTTTTTTGACAAGCTGCAAGGAGCCGTCTCATAAGAGACGGCTCCTTTTTGATTAAAATTTCTATCTGTACTCAGGATGACAGAATCGGAAGCTGGTGGGTGGAATGGCAACCAAAGCCTTCCCCTTTGGGGAAGGTGGCACGGCGTAAGCCGTGACGGAAGAGGTTTCCACGCCAATTTCCCCCAGAAGGTACGATAGATGGACGGAACGGCACATGGGCCGTTTCCTGCGGGGTGCGGCGTTTGAGGGCTTTCGTGTTATGCCTGCCAGCCGGTGAGATCCCGGATGACCTCGCCAGCCAGGATCAGACCGGCGGCGCCGGGGACGAAGGCGGTGCTGCCAGGGATCTGGCGCTTGCCCAGGGCGGCGGCTTCCTCCTCCCAACCGGTGGGAGTCTGGGCTTCTTCCTGGGAATAGACCACCTTCAGATGCTTGATCCCACGCTTGCCCAGCTCCTTACGCATGATTCGCGCCAGGGGGCACATGGAGGTTTTGGAAATGTCCGCAACCTGAAAGGCCGAGGGATCCAGCTTGTTGCCGGTGCCCATGCAGCAGATGATGGGGGTGCCGGAGGCCTGCGCCTGCTGCACCAGCTGCAGCTTGCCGGTGACGGTGTCGATGGCATCGACGATATAGTCGTACTGGGAAAAATCAAACTGCCCGGCGGTTTCCGGCGTGTAGAACAGGCTGTGGGTGGTGACCTGGCAGCAGGGATTGATGTCCAGCACCCGGAGCCGGGCGGCCTCGGTCTTTGCCATGCCCAGGGTGCGGTAGGTGGCAAGAATCTGGCGGTTCAGGTTGGAGACGCTGACGGTGTCGTTGTCAATCAGATCCAGATGCCCCACGCCGCTGCGTGCCAGAGCTTCCACGGTGTAGCCCCCCACACCGCCCAGCCCGAAAACAGCCACCCGGGCATTTTGCAGCCGGGCGATGGCATCCTCGCCGAGAAGCATGGCGGTGCGTAAAAATTGTTCGTGCATAATGTTTCTCCTTGATGGTGGAAAAGGGCGTGCAGTACAGCACGCCCTTTTGAAGCAATGGGATGTGAGAACAGCCCCCGGAAAACCGGACGGCCTTGCCGCCTTAGTCCTCGAAGGTCAGGATGTCCTTGTACTTTTCCTTGAACAGGTCGTACACGGCGTTGAGAACAGCCTCGTCCTCCACGGCCAGATAGTTCTCGTTCTCCTCGTCCACAGGCTCAACCCGCAGGATGACGATCTCGGTCTCCGGCTCGTCAGCGGGCATCAGCACCAGATACTCGGAGCCTTCGTACTCCAGGCAGTCCAGATACTCGAAGTCCACGTCCTGGCCGTTCTCGTCGGTGAGGGTCAGGATGCCGCTTTCTTCTTCCATTTCTTCCATAGTCTTATCCATTTCCATGAAAATATCCTCCAAATGGTTGGGTTTGTACTTACAAGCTGATTATACTGTATTCTCCCGGGAAAAGCAATGGCAAAATGCACCGTCGGGAGAAATTCGGATGTCAATTCAGCGTGCCCTCCGCCCGGCGGAACAGGCTGCCGATGCGCTCCCGGAGCGCCTGAGCCTCCGGGGTGTCGGAGGTGCCCAGAGTGTCAATCCAGTGGGCGGAGGCCTGCTGCGCCTGCTTCAGGGTCTGCAAATCGCAGCTCAGGTCAGCGACCCGGAAGGCGGGAAGGCCGGACTGCCGGGAACCGAAGAAATCACCCGGCCCCCGCAGCCGAAGATCCTCCTCGGCAATGCGGAAACCGTCGGTGGTCTTGCACAGCGCCTTCAGCCGCTGCAGGGTCTCGGAATTTTGATTGTGGGAGGTGAGGATGCAGTAGCTTTTCGCCTGCCCCCGGCCGACCCGTCCCCGGAGCTGATGCAGCTGGCTCAGACCAAAGCGATCCGCGTCCTCAATGACCATCAGCGTGGCGTTGGGCACGTCCACGCCAACCTCAATGACGGTGGTGGCCACCAGCACATCTGCCTCGCCCCGGGCGAAGGCGGACATCACCGCTTCCTTTTCTGCCCCCTTCATCTGCCCGTGGAGCAGGGCAATCCGCAGATCGGGAAAGACGGTCTGCTGCAGCGTCTGCGCCCAGACCGTGGCGGCTTTTAGCCCCAGCTCCTCGTTTTCTTCCACCGCCGGGCACACCACAAAACACTGGTGCCCTTCGGATACCTGCTTGCGGATGAAGGCGTTGATCCGGGGGCGGTAGCTTTCGTTTACCAGGAAGGTGTCCACCACCTGACGACCCGGCGGGAGTTCGTCCAGGATGGACACATCCAGATCCCCATACATCAGCAGCGCCAGGGTTCGGGGAATGGGGGTGGCGGACATGACCAGCACATGGGGATCGTCTCCCTTGGCGCTGAGGCGGCTGCGCTGGGCAACGCCGAAGCGGTGCTGCTCGTCGGCAATCACCAGCCCCAGGGCGTGGAACTGGGTGGTGTCTGTCAGCAGGGCGTGAGTGCCCACAATGAGCTGAATCTGCCCGGCAGCCAGCGCCTCCCGGACGGTGCGCTTTTCCTTCTGGCTCATGGAGCCGGTGAGCAGCCCCACGGAAACGCCCAGAGGGGCGAAGAGCGCCTGCAGGGACTGGAAATGCTGCTCGGCCAGGATTTCCGTGGGCGCCATGAGAGCGGCCTGCCTGCGGCTGGCTATGACACAGTAGGCGGCAGCGGCGGCGACCATGGTCTTGCCACTGCCCACATCGCCCTGCACCAGCCGGTTCATGGGGGTGCCCCGCTGCAGGTCACTGCGGATCTCCTCAATGGCACGGGTCTGGGCGCCGGTGAGCCGGAAGGGCAGACTCCGGTAAAATGGCTCCAGATCCACCGGATCATAGGGGGTACAGTGCCGGGCGGCACGGGTCTGGCGCATCAGGGACAGCCCGGCGGAAAAGACGAAAAATTCCTCAAAGATCAGCCGCCGCTTGGCCTGCTCCGCCTCTGCCATTGTCCGCGGCTGGTGGATGGCAAAATAGGCATCCTGGGCAGGAAGAATCCCGTAGCTGTCCCGGACGGACTGGGGCAGGATCTCCCCCGGGGGATCGCACAGGGCAAGCGCCTGCTGCACCGCCTTGAGCAGGGCGGCGTTGGTCAGCCCGGCGGTGAGGGGATAGATGGGCAGGATCCGCCGAGTGGTCACCGGCTGGCTCTCCGGGGTCTCAAAGACGGGGTTGGTCATGTTGTAGCCGATGAAATCCCCGGAGACCGCACCGTAGAAAATGTACTCCCGGCCGTATTGAAGCTGCTCGGCGGCGAAGCGGTTGTTGAAAAAGGTCACACTCAGCCGCCCGGTGTGGTCGGCAAGCTGCACCTTGGTGATGTCCAGCCCCTTGCGGATGTGGGAGGTGCGGGGGGTGTTCATCACCGTGGCGCGGAAGCAGCCGGGCACATCCACCTCCAGACGGTCGATGGTCACCAGCTTCGTCCGGTCCTCGTAGCCCCGGGGGAAGTGACAGATCAGATCCTCCAGGGTGAAAATATTCAGATTGGCAAAGAATTTTGCCTTGCTCGGGCCGATGCCCTTCAGGCAGGTAATGGGATCGGACAGGCTTGCCACGCAATCACCTCCGGGTGGATTTTTCTCTATTTTATAATAAACATCTCGGCAGCGCAAGGGATTTTCCGGAATTTGGGCATGAAAAAACTCCCTCCGGGAAAATGGGAGGGAGATATTTTCAGAGAAATCAGGCCAGCTGGTTCAGCTTCAGAGTCATG
>CAYWZB010000106.1:0-3766 GCA_964462775.1 uncultured Oscillospiraceae bacterium | reverse complement strand
CGATATATTACCACACCACCTCCCATTTGTCAACACCTTTTTCCCACTTTTTTCAAAAAATATTGCGGCGCCTCTTTCGAGGCTCCGCAGACTGTATTTGCTCTCTTACTCAGCGTCATCGATCAGGCCGTAGCCGCCGTCGTTGCGCTTATATACCACGGCAAAGCTGCCGCCGTTATCCTCATCCCGGAAGGCGAAGAAATTGTGATCCAGCAGATTCATCTGCATCACCGCTTCTTCCCGGGTCATGGGCTTGAAGTAGAATTGCTTCATGCGGGTGATGCTCAGATCCTCCTCCGTATCCGGCACAAAGGTAGTCTCCTCCTGCACCGTTCTGGTAAAGGCATCCTGCTTCAGCCGGCGAGCCAGGCGGGTCTTGTTCTTGCGGATCTGGCCTTCAATGGTGGTCACCGCTGCGTCAATGGACGCAAACATATCGGAAGTGCTTTCACTTGCCCGGAACCAGGTGCCTGCGCCATGAACCGTCAGCTCGGCTTTGTTCCGGTTCTTTTCCACAGAAAAGACAATCAAGGCCTCCGCATCCTCCTCAAAGTACCGCGCCAGCTTCATCACTTTCTTCTCAGCGTAAGCGTGGACATTTCCAGGAAGCTTTACTTTTTTCTCACTGTACTGAAATTTCATATGCGGCAGCTCCTTTCGTTTCACCGGTCCTCCGGTGTACTGATACTATACCACCACATAGCCAAACCGACAAGGTCTGGCAGTGAAAAAGTTATTCCTCGATCTCGTCCTCGTCATCCAGCAGCTCCTGCATGGTCAGGTTATATACCGACTCTGCCTTCTTTTCAAAGAGCTTGCTCAGCCGCACCGCCTGCCGCTGATTGGGAGCGGACAACTCCAGTGTCATCAGGTTGCCCAGTTCATCGTCCAGCTTCATCCGCACGGTGAAGTCCCCCGATTCCCGGGGAAGGATCTCCGTTTTCACAAAGCTGCTGCGGCGGATCTGCCGGTTGAAGCGGTTGACCGCATTCTCCGCCCGGCAGCGGACAGTATAGGCAATGGAGTCCTCGGTCAGGGAGCCGTCAGCCTTTCCCTTTTCCGTAATGGTATAGGTATCCTCCTCTCCCTGCTGCAAATGGCCGGATTTGACCATCTCAGGAATGGCGGTACATACATCAAAATAGCTCAGGCAATCATCCTGGTAGCACAGCTCATACAGCTGCTGGGTATTGACCGGATAATTGACCCGTGCCATCACAAACAGGATCAGCACCTTCACATCCAGCATATCATGAATAAATCCCAGTCTACGCATATCATTCACCTCTTATCCTTCATTATATGCGGAAACCCCGGAAAAAGTCAAGCACAACCACGCACCCCGGCGCATATTCTATGATAAGAAGGAGGGATGCCTATGAAAGAGGGCACACTGTACCCTGTGGGAAAGACTGCCGCCATCACCTACGCCTGCCAGTATCTGAAAGACCGTGGGGTGGCCATTGCTTCCCAGCCGGATGCCCATGTGGCGCATATTCTGCTGGATGTGCCCAGCTTTTCTGCCGACGGAGATCTGCGCTGCGGTGGACGCCTGGAAGCGCTTTTGGGGCAAGTGCCCGGAGATGTGACGGTTTTCGGCGGAAATCTGGCTGATATGGAGCAGGTGCGCTGCGTGGATCTGCTGAAAGATCCCCTGTATCAGGCAGAAAACGCTTACATCACTGCCGAAGCCGCTTTAGAAATCGCCACCACCCGGCTGCCCCGAACCATCCGGGATTGCCCGGTGCTGATCATTGGGTGGGGGCGTATCGGGAAATGCCTTGCCCGGCTTCTTTCCGCCTGGGGTGCCAATGTGACCATTGCCGCGCGGAAAAGCGCCGACCGTGCCATGTGTCAGGCGCTGAGCTACAGTGCCGGGGAGCTTCCCTATCTGATTCCTCAGCTGGATCGGTTCCGGCTGATTTTCAACACCGTCCCCACCCCCTTGCTGACCCGGGAGCAGCTCATGCAGTGTGATCGCCAATGCGTCAAAATCGAGCTGGCATCCAAAAATGGGCTTATTGGGAAGGATGTCATCATTGCCCGGGGACTTCCCGGGGTGCATAAGCCGGAAAGCTCCGGGGAGCTGATCGCCCGAACCTATCTTCGGCTGCGTAAGGAGGTATGATATGAACATTGGATTTGCCATGACCGGCTCCTTTTGCACCTACGCCCAGGTTTTCCCCATCCTGGAAGATCTGAGCAAAATTCATTCCGTCACGCCCATTTTTTCCCAAACTGCTGCCACCGTTGACAGCCGCTTCGGCACTGCCCGGGAACATCTGCGCCGGGCGGAGGAGATCTGCGGCACCCGCTCCATTCTGACCATCCCCCAGGCAGAGCCCATCGGGCCAAAGCAACTGTTTGATGTGCTGCTGATCGCCCCCTGCACCGGCAACACTCTGGCAAAGCTGGCGCATTCCATTGCCGATGGCCCGGTGACCATGGCGGCAAAAAGCCACCTTCGCAACGCCCGGCCGGTGGTCATCGCCGTATCCACCAATGACGGTCTGGCCGGGGCGGCGGAAAATATCGGCAAGCTTCTTGGGCGGAAGCACTATTATTTTGTCCCCTTCGGGCAGGACGACCCCATCGGCAAGCCCACCAGTCTGGTTGCCCATTTCAGCCGGATTCCCCAGACGCTGGAAGCCGCCCGGGAGGGCAAGCAGCTGCAGCCCCTGCTGCAGTAACTCCCATTCTCCCGGTTGCATTCCCAAAAAGAATGGGGTATAATGGTGCCAAATAAACAAGCGAGGGGATCTGTATGCTTACAAAAGAGGAATTTCAGAACCGAATTGCCCACGGGCTGCACCTTCTGGACGGTGCCACCGGCTCCAATCTCCGGGCTGTGGGTATGCCCAAGGGCTGCTGCACCGAGCAATGGGTGCTGGAGCACCCGGAGGCACTGGTCAGCCTGCAGCGCAGCTATGCCAAAAGCGGCAGTCAGATTCTGTACGCTCCCACCTTTCAGGCGCAGCCCATCGCTCTGAAGGCCGTCGGTCTGGACAGCCAGACGGAAAAAGTCAACGAAGCGCTGGTGGCTCTGAGCCGCTCCGCCGCCCCCGGCTGTCTCATTGCCGGAGATTTGACCACCCTGGCCACCTTCTGCGACAGCTGGGATCCCGGTTGCTTTGATCTGCTGGTGGAGAACTACCGCCGCCAGATTCGGGGCTTGATTGACGGTGGTGTCGATTTGCTGGTGGGTGAGACGCTGCTCTACCCCCAGGAGGCGGAGGCCATTCTCTGCGCCGCGGAGCTGGAGGGTGCGGGTGCCGCCATGTATTCGTTCACCATGCAGCCCGACGGCTCTTTGTTCTCCGGGGCGGATGCAGGGCCGGTGCTTCGGAGTCTGGAGGAAGCCGGTGCCGCCGCTGTGGGCTTTAACTGCGTTGCCGCGGATATGATGACTCCCTATCTGGTCAGCAAGCTCCGCCGGTATACCCGGCTGCCCCTGATCTGCAAGCCCAACGCCGGGATCCCCACCATTGACGACAGCGGCACAGCTGTCTACAGCCAGACCCCGGAGGAATTTGCCGCCGTCGTCCGCCAGTGCAGGGAAAACGGTGCCACGCTGCTGGGCGGCTGCTGCGGCACCACCCCCGCTCACATCGCCGCCATTTCCCAGCTGTAAGCCATCCCACTGCCGTTTCGCAGGCAAAGCCTTTCCCATACTAATAATATACAGAACAGGCATGACCTCAGTCATGCCTGTTCAGCTTGTCAAAAAACTTCCCAAAATCCCTTGTTTCTGGTATAATAAAAGAAA
>CAYWZB010000105.1:0-3793 GCA_964462775.1 uncultured Oscillospiraceae bacterium | reverse complement strand
TCATAGCTAAAGCTTTTTGGAACCACCAGCCGGGCTGGTGGTTTTCTTTAACCAACAAAAGCGCATCCGAAGAAATTCGGATGCGCTTATTTGCAACTATCTCTAGCAACTATCGGTTGCATTTCGACATTATAGAGCAGTTTCGATGGCTTCCCGCAGGTTCCGCACCCGGTAAACCGTAAGTCCCTGTGGGATCTCCAGCTTTTCGCTGCCGCCCTTGGGGATGATACATTTTTTGAAGCCCAGTCGGGCAACCTCTCCCAGGCGCTGGTTCATATGGGACACACTGCGGATCTCCCCTGTCAGTCCCACCTCCCCGATGGCTACCAGATCATCGGCAATCGGTGCGTCCCGATAGGAGGAAGCCGTTGCCAGCACTACAGGCAGATCCGCTCCCGGTTCATCCAGCCGCAGACCGCCGATTACGTTGATATATGCGTCAAACACGCTAAGCTTCATCCCGGCACGCTTCTCGGCAACCGCCATTAGCAGCACCGCGCGGTTAAAATCAAAGCCGTCCGCCGCACGGCGAGGCACATTGAAGGTGGTTTTCGCCACCAGCGCCTGTACTTCCGCCAGCACCGGCCGGGTTCCCTCCATCACGCAGGCCACACAGGTGCCGCTGGCACCCTCCGGCCGTCCTTCCAGCAGCATCTGGCTGGGATTGGGCACCTCCACCAGTCCCACATCCATCATCTCAAACACACCGATCTCGTTGGTGGAGCCAAAACGGTTTTTCGCCGCCCGGAGCAGCCGGTAAGAGGTATTGGGATCTCCTTCAAAATAGAGAACGCAGTCCACCATATGCTCCAAAACCTTGGGGCCGGCAATGTTTCCGTCTTTATTGATGTGCCCCACCACAAAAACCGTGATGCCCTGCGCCTTGCTCAGCTGCATCATGGTCATGGTGCAGTCCTTCACCTGGGATACACTGCCGGGAGAGGAATCGTTTTCTTCATTATAAAGGGTCTGAATGGAGTCCACGATCAGGATATCCGGCTGCATTTCCTCGGCAGCCTCCACCACATCGGACAGTCTGGTTTCCGAAAGGATGAACAGTTCCTCCGGCGATACCCCCAGCCGCTCCGCCCGGAGCTTCAGCTGGCGTTCGCTTTCCTCGCCGGAAACGTACAGCACCCGTCTCCCGGCGCACAGGCTGTTGCAGATTTGCAGCAGCAGGGTGGATTTGCCGATGCCGGGGGCACCGCCCACCAGTACCAGGGATCCAGCCACCGCACCGCCGCCCAGAACTCTGTCCAGCTCTCCCATGCCGGTGGAGAAGCGGATCTCCCCGTCGCTGGTGACCTCCCGGATGCGCTGGGGCTTGCGGCTTTGCCCAACGGGAGCGGACTTGGCCTTTCCCACAGCCGCGGGCTTTTCAATGTGCTCCTCCATGGTGTTATAGGCACCGCAGCCCGGACAGCGACCCATCCATTTCAGGGTCTCGTTGCCGCAGTTGGTGCAGAAAAAGACAGTTTTACTTTTGGCCATAGGATAACAGCTCCTGATATTCTCTGGTATCATCCCGCCCTATATTGGCGGCATGCTTCCGGGCGTATGTATCGGCTGGTTCTTCTCAAAACGCCGCCCGGACTGGGTCTATTATAGCAGGGAACGGCAATGCGGTCAAGTGTTTGCCTGATTCCGGAAAACCGTTCCGGCGATGACGCAACACAGTGCCTTTTGGTAGGCAGTGGTACGCAGCTTGGCTTCCTCCTCCCAATTGGACAGGAAGCCGCATTCGATCAGCACCCCCGTCCGGGAAATATGCTCCATCAGGTAGATCCCGTCGGCCTTTTTCTCTCTTCGGCGGCTGCCGGGGTTTAAGGCAGAAACCAGCGCTGCTTGCAGCTGCCCGGCCAGCGCCTGACTGCCGGGGGTATCGGCGTAGAACACCTGAGCGCCGCTGTAGCGGCCGTCAGGGAAGGTGTTCTGATGGATGCTCAGCAAAAGGGCGTTGGGAATCTCCTCCACCATGCGAACCCGCTCTTTCAGATCCGAAACCTTTTTCTGGGCGATGGTATCCCCTTTGGTGTAGACGGCGGTGTCGGTGGTGCGGATCATCCGGGTATCGCAGCCCAGCAGCTGAAACAGATCCCGCAGCCGCAGGGCGATTTCCAGATTGTAGCCGCTTTCCGGCCGTCCGGTGCAGGAGGTCGCACCTCCATCTTCCCCACCGTGTCCGGGGTCAATGAGGATGGTGCGCCTGTTTTCCAGGAGACTTTTCTCCGCCAGCACCGTGGCTGTCCGGCTGCCGAAATGGGCTGCCGCCAGCACTGCAAGAATGGTCAATACATAGTAAACCGTTCCCCAAAACCGCTTGCCCATGGGCAACACCTCCTTTGCATACCTATGCGTCGGCTCCCCTTCCATGAACCCTTCGGCGGAAAACCGCATAGAATGCCTCGGAACGACGTTTCCAAGCAAAATGCAAGGAGGTAGACCGATGAACACAGACAGGAAGGACAACGGCACCGAAGGACGGCTGCCCGCCATGGCGCCCCTGGCGAATCCCTATGTTCCCTTTCAGCTGGAGGATCCGCCCAAATACGATGCTCGCAAGGGGCTGGTACGGGGTACCTTGTTCCCCGGGCTGGATCTGCCCTTTATGGGGATGGTCAACAAAACGGAGAAGAACCCCACACCCATGACGGAGCTGCAGGCGCTGGGCTTTGCCATGTACGAACTGGCGCTGTACCTCGATACCCACCGGGAGGATCGGGAGGCGCTGGCGCTTTACCGCAGTTACCAGCAGCTTTATCAGCAGGGACGTGAGGAATACCAGCGCCGCTTCGGCCCCCTGACCCATGGCACCCCCTCCGACGGGGACAGCTACGCCTGGCTGGATGACCCCTGGCCCTGGGAATATGCCAAGAACAAGGAGGATTGACCATGTTTTTGTATGATAAAAAGCTGCAATACCCGGTAAAAATCGACAATCCCAACCCAAAACTGGCTTCCATCATCATCTCTCAATACGGCGGCCCCGACGGAGAGCTGGGCGCCAGCCTGCGGTATCTGTCCCAACGCTACGCCATGCCCTTTGATGAGCTGAAGGGGCTGCTGACGGATATCGGGACGGAAGAGCTGGGGCATTTAGAGATGATCGGTGCCATTGTCCATCAGCTGACCCGGAATTTGAAGGACTCTCAGCTTCAGGATTCGGCGTTTGCGCCGTATTTTGTGGATCACACCACCGGTGTTTATCCCACTGCCGCCTCGGGAAGTCCCTGGAACGCTGCCAGCATGGCGGTAAAGGGGGATCCTATGGCGGATCTGGTGGAGGATCTGGCAGCAGAGCAAAAGGCACGGGTCACCTACGACAATATTCTCCGGCTTTCTGATGATCCCGATGTCAACGACGTGATCAAATTCCTCCGGGAGCGGGAAATCGTCCACTTCCAGCGCTTCGGAGAAGCCTGCCAGCTGCTTCGGGAAAAGCTGAACGCAAAAAATGTCTACTATATGAATCCAGCACTGGATCTGTAAAGTTACCGCCCGGAGAAACTCTCCGGGCGGTTGTTTTCCTGCATTTAGTAATCGGAATTATTAGGATATCAAATCTAGCAACTTGCGGTTGCTTTATCGGTAATTTGCAATTTCTAATTTATAATTATGAATTATTCGCAATTCTCCCCTTCCCTGTTTTTGCCTGCGATGCAACAAAAGAACCCTTGACAATTTCTGGATTCAATTATATACTATAGCCGTTTGTGTATATGTGCCGAAAAATCCAAAAAAGCCTGCAAATAAAAAGTCAAGCCCCAAACAGGACTTGAGCGAAGAAAATTTT
>CAYWZB010000104.1:0-3861 GCA_964462775.1 uncultured Oscillospiraceae bacterium | reverse complement strand
GCCATTCAGCTGTGCCGGGAGAAGAAGCCCATGGGTGTGCTGTTTTTGGGCGGCAACCGGGAGAATTTCCTGGCAGATTTCGCCGCCATCACCCAGCCCTGCGTGCTGGTGACCAGCAGCGCTGAGGGTCTGCCCTTTGAGAATCTGTCCAGCGTCTGTTCCGATGATACCGCCGCCGCCCGGATTGCCATTGAGAAGCTCATCTCCCTGGGGCACCGGCAGTTTGCCATCATCGGCAGCTTCCGGGAGATTTCCGATACCACCCAGCTGCGGTATCAGGGCTGTATGGAGGCCTTTGCCGCCCACGGCATCCCCTTCGACCCGGCGCAGGACTACGAGGCCGCCTATTTCTCCTACGAAGACGGCTACCGGGCAGCGCAGAAGCTGCTGAACCGGGGTCGGAAGTTCACCGCCCTGTTTGCCATGGCGGACGTTATGGCCATCGGTGCCATCCGGGCGCTGAAGGACGCGGGACTGCGGGTGCCGGAGGATGTGGCTGTCATTGGTCTGGACGGTCTGACCATGGGCGAGTACACCGTGCCCCGGCTGGCCACGGTGGTGCAGAATGTAGAGCAGCTGGCACAGCAGAGCCTGGAGCTACTGCGGAGCAGCATCGAAAACAACGCCCCCGCCAGACATGAAAAAGTCCCCGTGACCCTGCAATGCAAGGAAAGCGCGGGACAGGCGCTGGGGGAAAACAAATGAGAAAAGGGAGTGCCCACCGGGCACTCCCCTTTATTTTCAAATGTGTCATTGCGACCAAGGCGCAGCCGAGTGGAGGAATCTTCGCACCGAATTGCCATTAAGGGTTACGAAAGTGCGTAGATCCTTCGACTTCGCTTGCGCTCCGCTCAGGATGACAGAGACGGTGGCTGGTGCTGACAGAGCGTACCCAAAGCCTTCCCCTTTGGGGAAGGTGGCACGGCGTAGCCGTGACGGAAGAGGTTTGCCGTACCGATTTCACACACAAGATACGATGTACAGATGGAACGGCACACAGGCCGTTTCCTACGGTGGGGACATTTACCGGTCCTCCTCCGGCACGAAGCTCAATGTCAGCTCCTGCAGACTGGTATGCAGCTGGGTGTAGCGGACACCGGCGGCGTCCATCATCCGCTTGGAAGCCATGGTGGCAAGGGAATCGGCGTATTTGTCGGACAGGTAGTACACCTCCCGGACGCCGCTTTGGATAATGGCCTTGGCGCATTCGTTGCAGGGGAACAGTGCCACATACAGCTTGCTGCCCCGCAGGTCACGGCCGTTGGCGTTGAGGATGGCGTTCAGTTCCGCGTGAACCACGAAGGGATACTTGGTCTGTGCCCCTTCCCGTTCCCAGGGAAATTCGTCGTCCGAGCAGCCCTTGGGCATTCCGTTGTAGCCGGTGGACATGATGATGTTGTCCTGCGAGACGATGCACGCACCCACCTGGGTGTTGGGATCCTTGCTGCGCCGGGCGGCCAGCATGGCAATGCCCATGAAGTATTCGTCCCAGCTGATGTAATCTCCCCGTTTCATAGGAAACCCTCCCATTATTTCTGGATGGTTTCATTATAACGAAAGACCGCCGGGGATACAAGTTATTTTTTCAAAAGACCATAAAATCGCCTTCCCCTTTGGGGAAGGTGGCACGGCGTAGCCGTGACGGAAGAGGTTTGCGTACCGATTCTCCCTGCGAGGTAGGATAGATGGAAGGGAACGGCACACAGGCCATTCCCTACGGTGTTTGATGGGGCGTGGCAAAACGGATGGATGCCCACATCGCCCCTACGGGCGGATTCCGAAAACAGAACAGGGGCGACCGGTGGTCGCCCCTGGCTTTCTGTGGTTATTCGAAGAAATCCTTCAGATTGTCGATGAACTTCTTCCGCTTGGGGCTGACCTCCATGGTGCCGTCCAGCTGGCGCAGCAGATCCTTCTGCTCCTTGGTCAGCCGGGTGGGAGTTTCCACCACCACGGTGAACCGGTGGTCGCCACGGCGGCGGGGATTGCCCACCTCGGGGATGCCCTTGTCCCGCAGGACGAACTCCCGGCCGGTCTGGGTGCCCTCGGGAATCTCGTATTTGACCTTTCCGTCGATGGTGGGAACCTCAATCTCCGCACCCAGAGCTGCCTGGGTAAAGCTGATGGGCACCTCACACAGCACGTCGAAGTTCCGGCGGGTGAAAATGGGATGGCGCTTGATGGCGATCTCCACCAGCAGGTCACCGCTGACACCGCCGTTGGAGCCGACACAGCCCTCACCCCGGACACGGACGGACTGCCCCGCATCCACGCCGCCGGGAATCTTCACCTTGACCCGGTTGGTGCGGCGCACCTTGCCCTTTCCCTTGCAGACGGTGCAGGGGTTCTTGATGATCTTGCCCCGGCCGGAGCAGGTGGGACAGGTGGTGGTGGACTGCATCTGCATACCCATAAAGTTCTGCACCGAGCGCACCTGACCGCTGCCCTTACACTGGGAGCAGGTCTCGATGACTCCGTCGGCGGAGCCGGTGCCCTTGCAGGAAGCACAGTTCTCAATCCGGGGCGCTGCCACTTCCTTCTCACAGCCGAAGGCAGCCTCCTCGAAGGTCAGCTCCAGCCGTGCCATGACATTTTCGCCCCGGCGGGGGGCGTTCTGCCGGGAGGCGGAGCCGCGGCTGCCGCTGCCGAAGAACTCACCGAAGATGTCACCCAGGTCACCGAAATCTCCGAATCCGCCAAAGCCGCCGCCGTAGCCGCCCTGACCGCCGCCGAAATTGGGATCCACCCCGGCAAAGCCGTACTGGTCATAGCGCTGGCGCTTGGTCTCGTCGGAGAGAACCTCGTAGGCCTCGCCGCACTCTTTGAACTTTTCTTCCGCTTCCTTGTCGCCGGGGTTCCGGTCAGGATGGTATTTCATTGCCGCCTTGCGGTAGGCTTTTTTAATTTCATCGGCACTGGCGTCTTTTTTCAGACCCAGCACCTCATAATAATCTCGTTTGTCTGCCATATCACATTACCTCATTGCTTTGCAACTTCCAAAGCCTCTCCGTTGGGAGAGCCATATGTCTGAAATACACCGAAAAGGGGCGGCGCGAAAGCCGCCCCTTGGGCTTATTTCTTAGTCAACGGACTCGTAGTCAGCGTCCACGACACCGTCGTCGTTGCCGCAATTGCCGCCGCAGTTGGGGTCGCAGCCCTCGCCCTGGGGAGCGGACTGCTGATACAGCTTCTCGGAGACCTTGTAGAAGGCCTGCTGCACTTCCTCGGTGGCAGCCTTGATGGCAGCTACGTCGGTGCCCTTGTTGACTTCCTTCAGCTTGTCAACGGCAGCCTGAATGGTGGCCTTCTCGGAATCATCGATCTTGTCGCCCAGCTCGTTCAGGGTCTTTTCGGTCTGGTAGATGGTCTGGTCGGCAGCGTTGTGGGTGTCCACCTCTTCCTTGCGTGCCTTATCCTCGGCAGCGTACTGCTCAGCTTCACGGACAGCCTTGTCGATGTCCTCCTGGCTCAGGTTGGTGGAAGCGGTGATGGAGATGTTGGCCTCCTTGCCGGTGCCCAGATCCTTGGCGGAAACCTTGACGATGCCGTTGGCGTCGATGTCGAAGGTCACCTCAATCTGAGGCACGCCACGGGGTGCGGGAGCGATGCCGCCCAGCTGGAAACGACCCAGAGTCTTGTTGTAAGCAGCCATTTCCCGCTCGCCCTGGAGGACGTGCACCTCAACGGAGGTCTGGTTGTCAGCGGCGGTGGAGAAGATCTGACTCTTGTGGGTGGGGATGGTGGTGTTGCGCTCAATCAGCTTGGTGAACACGCCGCCCATGGTCTCAATGCCCAGGGACAGGGGAGTCACGTCCAGCAGCAGGATGTCCTGCACATCGCCGGTGAGCACGCCGCCCTGAA
>CAYWZB010000103.1:0-3872 GCA_964462775.1 uncultured Oscillospiraceae bacterium | reverse complement strand
GAGCGCATCCTTGGTAAGGATGAGGTCTCCAGTTCAAATCTGGATAGCAGCTCCAGAGATACTCCGAAGTTTCGACTTCGGAGTTTTTCTTTTATAGATCGCATAACTGGAGACCTCATCCGTTCAAATTGCCAAAACGTAACGAAACCTGTCACCCCGAGCGTAGTCGCACTCGCATTCGCCCGGTGGGGATGACAAGTCTTTACATTGCGGATTCTGCCAATTTGCTGGGGTATGCCATAAGCATATTGCGAAATATTCGGAATAATGGGGACAAAATCGGGGATTGCCTGGGGAAAAGCTACATTTTGTAGTTGAAAAAACTACGGCGATGGTTTATAATATTCAAACTTATGCGAAAAAACACAGGGTGCATGGTTTGGACTTTGGCACCCCTGAGAGGATATGACATATATGAGCAAAGCGAAAAATATCGGCCGGTTTCTGGTTCCCGGCAAGCGGGTGCACCTGATCGGCATCGGCGGCGTTTCCATGCGCCCTCTGGGACTGGTGCTCAAGGGCATGGGCATGGAGGTCACCGGCTCGGATATGAACGCCTCCGTCTCCACGGATGAGCTGATCCAGCAGGGCATCCCCGTGGCCATCGGTCACCGGGCAGAGAATATCCGGGGCGCGGACTGCGTGATCCGCACTGCCGCCGCCCACAACGATAACCCCGAAATCGCCGCCGCCCGTGCCGCCGGCATCCCTGTCTTTGAGCGGGCGCAGGCCTGGGGCGAGATTATGAAGTCTTACAAGAACGCAGTCTGCATCTCCGGCACCCACGGCAAGACCACCACCACCTCCATGATGACACACATCCTCATGGAAGCCGACCTGGATCCCACCGTGATGATCGGCGGCTACCTGCCCCTGCTCCATGCCAGCCACCGGGTGGGCAGCGGTGATACCATCGTGCTGGAAAGCTGCGAATACTGCGATTCCTTCCTGAATTTCTTCCCCACTCTGGCGGTGGTGCTGAATGTGGAGGCGGATCACCTGGATTATTTCAAGGATCTGGCGGACATTCAGAAATCCTTCCACAAGTTCGCTTCCATGGCTACCTTCGGCGTTGTTGCCAACGGCGATGACGAGCATACCGTTCAGGCCATGGAGGGCATTGACTATGTTTCCTTCGGCCTGAACGAGGGCAACCGGATTCACGCTGCCAATATGTGCCCCGACTGGCGGCACTTTGACGTGATCTGCGACGGAGAGCTGTACTGCCACCTGGATATGGGCGTTCTGGGTCGTCACAATGCCCTCAACGGCCTGGCAGCCGCTGCTGCCGCCTGGATGATGGGAATCCCTGGCGAGGCAGTTTCCGCCGGCCTGGAGTCCTTCCACGGCGCGGGACGGCGAATGGAGTACAAGGGACAGTTCCACGGCGCGGATGTGTATGACGATTACGCCCACCACCCCGACGAAGTGGCTGCTACCCTGTCCGCCGTGCGGGCATCCATGCCCGGCCGCCGGATTGTGCTGGCCTTCCAGCCCCACACCTACACCCGTACCCATGCCCTGATGGCGGACTTTGTCCGGGAGCTGAAGGAAGCGGATGTGCTGGTGCTGGCGGAAATTTATGCCGCCCGGGAGCGGAACACCGTGGGCGTGTCCTCCGCGGATTTGGCGGAGCAGATCCCGGGAGCGGTATTCTGCGAGACCCTGCCTGAGGTGACGGATTACCTCCGGGCGAACATCCGGGAGGGCGATGTGGTGCTGACCATGGGCGCCGGCGACATTTTCCGTGCCGGAGAAGCTCTGCTGGCAGACTAAAAAAACAACCGGCTCCCCTTGGGGAGCCGGAGCATATTGTGGGATGGGTCATTCCTCCAAAACCAGATGATCCACGCCGGAGCATTCAAACTCGGTCATGTACCGATCCATCCGGCCGACGATCTCATCGTAATTGTCGTCGGTGATTTCGGGATAGTCCATATCCCGGCGGGACAGCTCCTCAGCCAGGATCTCATAGAAAACGGTGTCCTCATAGCAGGCGATGGCCTCGTGGATGCCACCCTCCCGGTAAGCCCGGCTGGGCACCCGGGTGCCGTTCCACGGCTCGGACAGGGCAGGGGACAGGGAAAAGATCTTGCTTTCCAGATCGTCATAATCGGCAAAGCGATCCTGACCACGGGTGGAGTTTAAGACCCAGTTGCCGATATACACCAGATCCAGCAATCGGCGAAATTCCTTGGGAGTCAGATCAATCTGCATACGCACCCTCCTTTTCGGTTGATACTTGCCCCTATTATAGCAGGAACTTACGGGAAATCCAGATAGAATTTGTAAATAATTTCGGTAGAATGAGGCGAAATCATGAAAAAACTCAGCGTTTGTATTCTCTTCGGCGGAAGAAGCCCGGAGCATGAGGTCTCTCTGCGCTCTGCGGAGTCGGTGCTCAACAACATTGATAAGGAAAAATACAACATCTTCCCTGTGGGCATCACCAAGGATGGTGACTGGGTGCTCTACGGCGGCAAGGATTACAGCCAGCTGCCCACCGGTCAGTGGCTCAACTGCCCCGAAAACCGCCGGGCAGCCATCTCCCCGGTGCGGGGACAGGGGCTTCTGAGCTTTGAGGGCGACTGTGTGGTCCGGGAACGGATCGATGTGGTATTCCCGGTGCTCCACGGCGAAAACGGCGAGGACGGCGCCATGCAGGGCCTGCTGCAGCTGGCAGGCATCCCCTACGTCGGCCCCCATGTGGCAGCGTCCGCGGTATCCATGGACAAGACCCTGACCAAGCTGGTGGTGGATAACGCCGGTGTGCCCCAGGCTGCCTGGCAGCTGGTGCGCCGGGAGGAGCTGGACAGCCAGGTGGAGAACATTCTGGATTCCCTGGAAGCCCGGTTCGCTTATCCCATGTTCGTTAAGCCCTCCGGCACCGGCTCCTCTGTGGGCGTTTCCAAGGCAGCCGACCGGGATCAGCTGAGAAGCGCCCTGCGCTTTGCCGGCAAGTATGACCGGAAAATCCTGGTGGAGGAGTTTATCCACGGTCGGGAAATTGAGGTGGCTGTGATGGGCAACGACAGCCCGGTGGCCTCCATCTGCGGCGAGATCGATTCCGGCGCGGATTTCTACGACTACGATGCCAAGTATGTCACCGATACCTCCGTGGCCTACATCCCGGCACGGATCCCCGAGGCGGTGGCGGAAGCCGTCCGGGACGCGGCGGTGAAGGTCTACAGCGCCATTGGCTGCCAGGGACTGAGCCGTGTGGACTTCTTTGTGACCTTTGAGGGGGAGCGGGTGGTGTTCAACGAGATCAACACCCTGCCCGGCTTCACCTCCATTTCCATGTATCCCAAGCTGTTCGATGCCAGTGGCATCCCCTACAGCCAGCTCATTGACGAACTGCTGCAGCTGGCACTGGAGGCTGCACAATGAGCAAGACTGTGGTATTGTCCATCCAGGGTCGGCAGAGCTACGCAGGCCAGGAGCCGGAGGTCATCGAGCTGGTCACCGAGGGCGATATGGCCTTCCGGGACGGGGGCTGGGACATCACCTATGAGGAAAGCGCCCTGACGGGACTGGAAGGGGTCACCACCACCTTCCGGGTGGAGCCGGGACGGGTGCTGCTGAAGCGGGTGGGTGCCTTGCAGTCGGAGATGGTCTTTCAGGAGGGAATCCCCCACGATTCCCTGTATCAGATGCCCTTCGGTGCCCTGATGCTGACGGTGAAGGCCACCCGTGTATACTATGACATTCTCCCCGACGGCGGCACCATCGATCTGGTGTATCACATCAACATCGAAAACAGTGAAGCCGGCGTGATTGACTATCATCTGGATATCCGGGCAAAGGAATAAAACACAGGGGTCGTCCGGATAGGACGACCCCTCAGCTTGTCACAGAAGCACAAAGCCTTG
>CAYWZB010000102.1:0-3887 GCA_964462775.1 uncultured Oscillospiraceae bacterium | reverse complement strand
GGATGGATACCTTCCTTCATTTCGTTCACCTCTTTCGTATCAGTTAAAGGGCATAAATGCCCTAGCAATCTTCAATCGCCCGGATATCATACCACAGGTGTCGCAAGAATGCAAGCTTTTTTTTCACTTTTTTTCAAAAAGTCTGAAACTCTTAAAAAGCCCAGTTGCCATTCCGGAAAATGGGCACCACCTTGCCGTCCTCGCAGATGCCGTCGATGTTCATGGAGTCGCAGCCAATCATGAAGTCCACATGGATCATGGAGTCATTGATGCCCAGCTCCCGGCACTCGTCCAGGGACTTGTTCTGGAAGTCCTGAATGGTATCGGCGAAACCTCTGCCCATAGCCAGATGGCAGGCGGCGTTTTCGTCAAACAGGGTGTTGTAGAACAGGATGCCGCTTTCGCAGATGGGGCTGTGCTGAGGCACCAGAGCGCATTCGCCCAGGTAGGCAGCGCCTTCGTCCATGGAGACCATGGTCTTGAGCAGCTCCTCACCCTGCTCCGCGCCCACTTCCACAGCCTTGCCACCCTCAAAGCGCAGCCAGAACTTGTCGATAAGCTGACCCTGATAGGACAGAGGCTTGGAGGAATAGACGATGCCCTCGGCCTCGCCCCGCTTGGGGGAGATGAAGCACTCCTCGGTGGGGATGTTGGGGTTGAAGAAAATGTTCTGCAGGCTGGTGTCGCCGCCGCCCTTCCACTCGCCTTCGGGGATCATGCCCACGGTCAGGTCGGTGCCGTTGTCGGCGGTGTAGTGGAGCTTGGTCACCTTCAGGCTGTTCAGGTAGGCGCAGCGCTTGTGCAGATCGTCGTTGTGCTCCTCCCAGGCCTTGATGGGATCGTCGGTGACACGGGAGGTGAACAGAATGGCCTCCCACAGCTTTTCAATGGCAGTGCTGGTACGCATACCGGGGAAAACCTTCTTCGCCCAGGCAGCGCCGGGGACAGCGGCAATGCACCACTGGTACTTGTTGTCCATTCTGTCGTGATAGGGCTTCAGGATGGGGTAGGACAGCTGACGGGCCTGTGCCATCTTCTTCATATTGATGCCCTTCAAACCATCGGGATCCTCGCTGGACAGGTGGATCATGCAGGGCAGCTCCTCGCAGTAGTACTCCTGACGAGCCTTGACCCACTCCTTGACGGTGCCCAGGGTCTTGACAGACTGGTAGCGATAGTGCAGCTTGGACAGGGGCTGGTAATTCCACTGGACAATGACCTCCTTGGCCTTGGCCTTGTAGGCTTCGTCCACCACCATCTGGACAAACTCCGGCTGATCCAGGTCGGCAAAGACCAGAACGGTCTGACCCTTCTGGACATTGACGCCGCAGCGGACGATCAGCTTGGCGTATTCTCTCAAAACAGTTTTCTTCATGTTGATTCGCTCCTTTTTTCAAAAGACTGGTACTATACTAACAGATTTTGCTCTGTTCGTCAATGCCTCTTCACGGCTCCAGCGCCGCCACCTCATCCAGCCACAGCCGGGCAGTGGCATCGCTTGGCATCCGCCAGTCCCCTCTGGGGTTCAGGCTGACGGAGCCAACCTTCACGCCGTCGGGCATACAGCTGCGCTTGAACTGCTGGGTAAAGAATCGGCGGTAGAAAAACGCCAGCCATTTGCGGATCATCCCGCCGTCAAATTCTCCCGCAAACGCCTGGCAGGCCAGTGCGTAGACCTTTTTGGGACCGAAGCCGAAGCGCAGGGTGTAATACAGGAAGAAATCATGAAGGGCATACGGACCCACCAGATCCTCGGTGTTCTGGGCAATCTGCCCCTGGGCATCCGGGGGCAGCAGCTCCGGGCTGATGGGGGTGTCCAGAATGTCCTGCAAAACCGCATGGGCATGGGCGAACTCCGGGCTTTCGGACAGGGCGTCGATCATCCAGCGCAGCAGGGTCTTGGGGATGGAGGCATTGACGCTGTACATACTCATCTGGTCGCCGTTGTAGGTGCACCAGCCCAGCGCCAGCTCACTCAGATCTCCGGTGCCGATGACGATGCCGCCGACCACACTGGCGTAATCCATGAGCACCTGGGTGCGTTCCCGTGCCTGGGCGTTCTCATAGGTACCGTTGTGGATAGCGGGATCATGGCCGATATCCGCAAAATGCTGATCCACCGCCGCCCGGATGCTGATCTCCTTAGCGTTGACCCCCAGTTGCTTCATCAGCTCCCAGGAGTTGCGGTAGGTGCGGTCGGAGGTGCCATAGCAGGGCATGGTCACGGCGTATACATCCGTAGCCGGGCGCCCCAGCTGGTGCATGGCCTCTACCGCCACCAGCAGCGCCAGCGTGGAATCCAGTCCGCCGGAAATGCCCAGCACCACATTGGCATCCCCGATGGAGCTCAGCCGCTGCTTCAGGCCTGCCACCTGGATATTGAAGATGGAGCGGCACCGCTCCTGCCGGTTGGCCTTGGCGGAGGGGACAAAGGGCAGTCGATTGGGCTTACGCAGGCTGCCGTCTGCCCGAAGGGAGCCGCAGCGGCAGTCCATGGTACGCACCGGATCCACGCTGCCATAGAAGGAAGTGGCATCCCGGACGCTTTTGTTTCTGCGGCGCTCACTGCGGATGCGCCCCACATCCGCATCATAGATCAGCAGATAGTCCGTGGCGATCTGGTCGGCGTTCTCCGCCAGTACCGCGCCGCTTTCGGCAATCATGCTGTGGCCGGAAAAAACCAGATCCTGGGTCGATTCCGTGGAACCGGCGGAGGCATAGGCGTAAATGCAGTTGCAGATGGCGCTCTGGTGCTTCACCAGTTCCCGGCGGTACTCCCGCTTGCCCACCGTCTCATTGGAAGCGGACAGGTTCACGATCACCTCCGCGCCGTTCAGGCTCAGCATGGTGGAGGGGGGCAGAGGTGTCCACAGATCCTCGCAAATCTCCACACCCAGCATCACGCCGTCGCCAATGCGGAAAACCATATCTGCGCCCACCGGGTATTTTTTCTCCCCCGGCAGCCCCAGCTCTCTGGCATCCACCCACTTTTCCTGCAGATCCCGGGAGGAGGAGAACCAGCGGCGCTCGTAAAACTCGTTATAATTGGGCAGGTAGGTTTTGGGAACGATGCCCCGGATTTCGCCGCCGGAGTAGACGATGCCGCAGTTGTACATCTGCCCACCGATGACCAGTGGCGCACCCACCACGGCAGTAATGTGGGGATGGGCGGCGGAGCAGTCCATAATCTCCCGCAGTCCCTCCAGACAGGCGCTGAGCAGGGTCTCCTGCAAAAACAGGTCCTGGCAGGTGTAGCCGGTGAGGGTAGTCTCCGGGAATACCACCACATCCGCCCCCTGGGCATCCGCCCGGGCGATATAGTCGCAGATATCCCGGGTATTTTTCCGGGTATCCCCCACCCGGACAGCCGGGACAGCGCAGGCGATTCGGATAAAATCCAGCATAGAATGACCTTCCTTCAGATGTTTTCCGTATCATACCACAGTTTTCCCCATTTCACAAGAGAAAAAGCAGGAGCACCCGGCTCCTGCTTTTCGTGTGGTAAAAATTCGGCTTACACGCCCTGCTCTGCCAGTGCCTTCAGCACGGGAGCCAAATCCTCCCGCTCCCAGGGGCGGTCAGCAACGCCGAAGTGACCGTGGGCAGCGGTGTCGGCATAGATGGGGCGGCGCAGCTCCAGCTTGCGGATGATGCCGCCGGGGGTCAGATCGCAGGTCTGACGCAGCAGCCGGGTCATGGCTTCATCGGAGATTACGCCGGTGCCGTAGCTGTCCACCCGGAGGGAAACCGGCTGCGCCACACCGATGGCGTAAGCCAGCTGCACCTGCACCTGAGAGGCCAGCCCTGCCGCCACCAGATTTTTGGCCATATACCGTGCCATGTAGGCGGCGCTGCGATCCACCTTGGTGGGATCCTTGCCGGAGAAG
>CAYWZB010000101.1:0-3983 GCA_964462775.1 uncultured Oscillospiraceae bacterium | reverse complement strand
CCGTGAAGCGGAGGAAGAACGCCAACGGCAGGAGCGCAAGGCAAAGAGAGCCGCCGCCCGTGCGGCTAAGCAAGCGGCGCAGAGCGGCGAAACAGGAAGGGGGTGAATGTTATGTATTACAAGAAATGCCCCGATTGTGGGGCGAACCTTGACCCGGGAGAGCGGTGTGACTGCGAACAGAAAGCCGCCCCGGGTGGAGAAACACCCAGAGCGGCAACCATGCAGGATCACATGGAACTGCTGAATATCAGCACAATTATTTTACCACAGAACAAGGAGGAAGTCAATATGAAAACCCGTGAAGAAATGATTTCTGAGATCGTGGCAAATCTCCCCGATCTGGACAACAAGTCCCTTGAAATGGCATGGTACTTCATCACGATGCCGGACACCGAAACAGAGGAGTGACCCGATGGGCAGGGCGGCAATAGCTTCCCTGCCCTTTTAACTACCTGTTCGCTTTCAATTTCGCCACGATTTTCGATGGCGAACATTCCAAATGCAGATTTACAGCTATTATTATCAAATTCCGCAGAAAATTAAACATATTATTGCGAACAAAAGGCACTTGACAACAAAGGGGTGGTTCTCACTGGTATGCGAACCGGTAAACAGTAATCTTCCCTTGGTGTGCGAAAAAGTCACCTGGTCGATAGCGGATGAAAATATTGTATCGTTTAGTGGAGGATACAATAGTGACTACTTTGGTGATTATGCTTCTTTTCAGGCAAAGCAATTGGGTACCACAACTGTTACCGCTACATTGGAAAGTGGTTTGAGCGCCAGTTATGAAGTAGAGGTGGTTGAATATACCAGCTACGATCTTCTGAATGGGGACGAGAACGGTGTGGTGACGATTGCTAATGGTACTGTCTCTGCGCATATAGATGCGCCCTTGGATAAGTTTACCGGGTGCGTGTATGTGGACAACAATGAGATTGCCAAAGAAAATTATACGGTTACGGAAGGTAGCACCATTGTTACACTGCAGAGCGATTATCTGAAAACCTTGGAACCGGGCTGGCATTGGATCAGTGTGCCGTTCAAAGATGGAGGAGCGTATGCGGCCTTTGAAATCCCTGATTCTGACGATGCGGAAGACACAACTCGCATTGCCGGTTCCAGTCGTTGGGACACGGCGATCAAAGTTGCCGACGAGTTGAAGGCAACGTTGGGCGTGGAGAAGTTCAGTTCCATCATCGTGGCATCCGGCAACGACTTTGCTGACGCACTGGCTGGCTCCTATCTCTCCACCCAGAAAAGTGCTCCCATCCTGCTCAGCTGGGGTCAGGGCGGCAAGTATGCCTCTCTGGACACGGATAATATCAACTACATCCGGAGCAATCTGGCATCCGGTGGCACCGTCTACATTCTGGGCGGCACCAGTGCTGTGCCGAGTTCCTACGAAGCGGATCTGAGCGGTATCGAGGTCGTGCGTCTGGCTGGCTCCAACCGGTACGAAACCAATCTGGCCATTCTGAAAGAGGCAGGAGTGGCCGACGGCAGCGAAATTCTGGTCTGCACCGGCGTGACCTTCGCCGACTCCCTCAGCGCAGCCGCAACCGGCAAGCCCATCCTGCTGGTGCAGGAGTATAATGGCAAAGTCTATGGCATTGACGCAGCGTTCCTGAACGGTCATAACTACACCTTCACCATCATCGGCGGCACCAAAGCCGTCAGTGACAAACTGATGAAGCAGCTGGAAGCGTACGGAAAGACCTACCGTCTGGCAGGTTCCGATCGGTTTGAAACTTCCGTGCTGGTGGCAGAGAAGTACTTCTATTCCCCGGATACTGTCGTTCTGGCCTACGCCTGGAACTACCCCGACGGCCTGTGCGGTGGCGCATTGGCTTACGCCATGAACGCTCCCCTGATCCTGACCATGGACAAGTATGAGAGCGCAGCAGCGCAGTACGTCCAGTCGGGCGGCATCGATTCCGGTTACGTTCTGGGCGGAGCCAACCTGATCTCCGACGCGACCGTGGATAACATTTTTACTCGGAACTGAATCGTAGCCTTCGCTTCCCAAAAAACAGGAGCCGTCCCACCCGGGGCGGCTCCTTGCATCTGTCAAAGGCTGTAAGGGCAAGGACTTTCGTGACAAACGAAACCGGGAGTGTCGTTTTTTCGGCACTCCCGGTGTGTATTTTGTTCAGGAAAGCCGGCAGGAAATCCGCTCCTCGGTATCCTTGCGGAACAGGAATACCTTGCCGGGCTTGAGCCGGAAGCGGACGGTGGCGGTATCGGAGGCGGGCTTGTCCTCGGCGCTGATGATGGCACGCAGCAGAGGAGTCACCGCCGCGTCGTGGGCGGCGACGATGCTCACATCCCGACCCATGACCTCCACATTGCGTACGGCGCAGGGCAGAGGGCCGTTGTCCTCCGGCAGGAAGCCCTCGGGACGGATGCCGATAAAGACCTCCTGATCCTCGGCACCGTCGATGTGCAGCACCGGATCCTGCCCAATCCACACCTGCCCCCCGGAAATCCGGCCTTCCAGCACGTTGATGGGAGGGGTGCCCAGGAATTTGGCGACGAACAGGTTGCACGGATCGTCATAGACCTGCTGGGGCGCGCCGGTCTGCTGGATCACGCCCTGCTTCATGACCACGATCCGGTCGGAAATGGACATGGCCTCCTCCTGGTCGTGGGTGACGAAAACGGTGGTGATGCCGGTCTCCTTCTGGATGCGGCGGATCTCCTCCCGGGTCTGGAGCCGCAGGCGGGCATCCAGATTGGAAAGCGGCTCATCCAGCAGCAGCACCCGGGGCATCTTCACCAGGGCACGGGCAATGGCCACACGCTGCTGCTGGCCGCCGGACAGCTCGTTGGGCTTGCGATCCAGCAGCTCGGTGATCTGCACCAGAGCGGCGGCATCCAGAACTCGCCGGTTCATTTCCTCCTTGGTCAGCTTTTCCTCCCCCTTCAGGTTCTGCAGGGGAAAGAGAATGTTCTGACGGACGGTCATATGGGGGTACAGGGCGTAGCTCTGAAAGACCAGACCGATGCCCCGGTTCTCGGTGGAGAGCTGAGTTACATCGTCATCTCCGAAAAAGATTTTGCCGGAGGTGGGCGCTTGGAGTCCGCTGATCATGTACAGCGTGGTGCTTTTGCCGCAGCCGGAGGGGCCGAGCAGGCCGATAAGCTCCCCGTCGGGGATTTCAAAATTGAAATCTTTCACAGCCACCACTTCGCCGCCGGACTTTTTGTCCCGGCTGGGAAAGATCTTGGTCAGATTTTGCAGCACAACTTTCATTGCAGGTTCCCTTTCTGTTGCGTGATCGGAGCCGTCCGAAGGGGGCAGACCCGTATAAAATCTAATATAGCACATCTTTCGGAAAAAGCCCAGAGGTATTTGTGGAAAATTTGCCGGGGAAGGGAATTTTCTCCCGGAATCTTGCGCCGGGGTGGCGGATGTGGTATCATCAAAGAAAAAAGGGGGCTTCCTTATGAAGAAATACGGACGGATTCTGGCGGCGGCCGGCGTGGTGCTGGCGCTGGTGATCGCCTGGCGGATCGGCTATGCGCTTGCGCCCCACGCGGACAACATTCCCAGCCGGGAGCAGGTATGGAATCAGGGAGAGGTCAGCGCGGAGCAGACCCTGAAAGGCTACCCCCGGGAAATGCTCCTGGAGGTGTGGGGAGAGCCGGATTTTTCGCTGTTCGGTATGTTTGGCGACATCTGGGCAGTGGAGGGCACTGGCGAGATTGTGGTGTACTATGATACCAATGCCAGGGTCTGCGACATCCTGCTGGACTAAAGAAAACCGACAAAACAGCGAAGTGGAGCGTACCGATGTTGATACGCTCCACTTATTTTCTTGGGTCACCCAGCGGAAAAGTTGTCACCGCAGGTGGTGGAGAGGGGCAGCTGACTTTGCACAGCCCTCTCAGTCGGCTTCACCGCCAGCTCTCCCATAGGGAGAGCTGACAGACTGTCAAAGAACCCCTGTTTTTGCTAAGCGAAAACAGGGGTTCTAACG
>CAYWZB010000100.1:0-4027 GCA_964462775.1 uncultured Oscillospiraceae bacterium | reverse complement strand
GATCCTTCAGCTGCAGCAGCATCCGCAGCTTGCTGTCCGGCTGGAAGCCGGGAAGGACACGGGCGGCGTGGTTGTCGTCATAGAGCTTGCCGCCAAATTCCAGGTACAGCTTGCCGCCAAACTGGGCGATTCGCTCCCGGATGTGCTCGGACTGGGTTTGGAGATACTTGTCGTTGTCGAATGCTTCTACCATGGAAATCTCCTCTTTCTCCAAAAATCTATCCTCTCCATTCTACCCCATGGGCGGGAAAATAGCAAGAGGGAGATTTTGTTTCCCCGGAATTTACCCGGCGCAACAAAATGAAAATCCCGGCAGCGCATGGCTGCCGGGGATCTTCATTAGGATGTAGTCCTCAGGGGACGCTTTGCTTAGTGAGCGCGCTTCTTGCTGCCCATGTAGACATAAGCAACAGCGGCGGCGGAAGCGAACATGACCATCACGGGGACGAAGATCATATCGCCGGTCTTGGGGTTGGTGGAGTCAGCCTTGCTGGTGGAGCCGGAAGTAGCGGTAGCGTTCTTCAGGATCACGTGAATCTTCAGGGGGCTGCCGGAGACGGTAACGCCGTTGGCAGCGGTGGGGTTCTCACCGTTGAGCAGCTGCTCCCAGGCAGCGTCGGTGTACAGACCCTGCAGAGTCATGTTGGAGCCGGTGTAGTGCTTCTTGATCAGAGTCTCCACAGCGCTCTTGTTGACAGTGCTGCCCTTGGTGTAGCCGTTCATCTCGTAGATGTTCTGGGTGACATAGACCTTGTTGTTGGAGTCGTAGGTGTGGACGTACAGCAGCACGTTGGCCTCGGTGGCCTTCTTGCCGTAGACCTTGACAACAACAGCCTTGTCGCCGTCAGCGGTCAGGGTCTGCTCGGTCAGCAGCTCCTTGCCCTCGTAGTTGTAGTAGTTGCGGGGAGTCCACTCGTAGTCATCAGCGGAGACGATGCTGAAAATAGCCTTGGAGGTCTTGGCCTCGTTGTTCATCAGCCACTTGAGCATGTTCTCGCCGTTGTTGAAGTCCTGGGTGTACAGCAGACGAGCAGAGCCCTGCTGCACGCCGCCGACATAGAAGCGGACGGAGACGGACAGAGTGCTGATGCCGTCATCGGCGCTCTCAATGTAGTAAGCGTAGTAGGTGTTGAACTGACCGGTGTACTCCAGGCCAGCCTTCAGCTCCTTGCCCTTGCCCTGCTCTTCGGAGAACCAGCCGGCGAACTTGTAGTTCTTTACGACAGGCGCGGTGGGCAGGGTGGGAGCGGCCTTGTAGACTTCCATGTCGATGGAGTCGATGGTGTTGCCGGAAGCGACGAAGGTAACGGTCTTCTTGTTGGTGTCAGCCTTGTTGGTGTCAGCCTTGTTGGTGTCAGCCTTGGGAGCGACGTAGTCAACATCCCGGTATTCCTTCTGGCTGCAGCCCTCATTCAGGCAGGCACGGACGTCCTTACCCTTGCTTTCAGCGGTGGCAACAGCCACGTTGGTCCAAGCGCCGTACTTGTGACCCGGGGCTTTAACGATGTCGCGCTTTTCGGTTTCTTTGCAGGTCTCGTCGGAGCACTCGTAGACGGTGTAGCCATTTTCTTCACAAGTGGGGGCAACAGTGACACCCTCGACGGAGAAGTCGTGGGTATGTCCTGCGGTATCACCGCCGGCGAGGTTCTGATCGCCGGTGATCTCGGCGGTGGAACCCTGGTTATCGATCTCGGTTGCGGATGCCTGGAAAGGCACGGCGGAAAGCAGCAGTACGGCTACCAGCGCCAGGCTCAGCAGCTTCTTCATAACTGTTTTCATAGTTCTTCCTCCTAATGAAAAATGTTTTTGTTTCCAGAAATACAGTGCCGTGTCTCGCGCGCCCGGGGATCCTGGGAGGGTGTTCCGGAGGTGTTGTCCTCGGCAACTCTTTTCTTTACGTGAATGATACCACAAGAATTACCATTCGTCAATAGGAAAATTACAAATTGTAACAAAAATATTTACACATTATAACAATCTTAATAATTTAAGCCAGCCCAATGTCACCACAGGTGGCGAAAAAACTTGAGATTTGAAAAAATCAATGAAAAATGGTTACAGAATCGTAATGAAGCGGCACCTGCCGGGATCTGGGGGCGGTTTGCCTGCTTACTATAATAAGGTAAGACCGAAAAAAGATTCCAAAAGGGAAGATTGACATTGCCAGGGGAATGGTTTATAGTATATTTGTAATGCTTTGGCACAAAAAATACAGGCTTTGCCTGTGAAAAAGCTGTAAAGGGTAAGGTGGATACTTATGTATATGGATGATTACAAGCGCTGGCAGTCGCTGCAGCTGGAGGATCCGGCTCTGAAAGCGGAGCTGGATGCCATTGCCGGTCAGGAGGATGAGATCAAGGATCGCTTCGCCGTGGCGCTGAAATTTGGCACCGCCGGCCTGCGGGGCGTGCTGGGCGCAGGCTCCAACCGGATGAACATTTATGTGGTGCGGCAGGCCACGCAGGGTCTGGCCAACTGGGTCAAGACCCAGGGCGGCACCCAGACCGTGGCGGTGTCCTACGACAGCCGCATCAATTCCGATGTTTTCGCCCGGGAGACTGCCCGGGTTCTGGCAGCCAATGGCATCCGGGTGCGGATCTATGACGCACTGATGCCCGTGCCTGCTCTGAGCTTTGCCACCCGGTACTACCACGCCAACGCCGGCGTGATGATCACCGCCTCCCACAACCCGGCCAAGTACAACGGCTTCAAGGCCTACGGCCCCGACGGCTGCCAGATGACCGACGATGCGGCTGACATCGTCTACGCCGAGATCCAGAAAACCGACATCCTCACCGGTGCCAAGCTGATCTCCTTCCAGGAGGGTCTGGATTCCGGACTGATTGAGTATGTGGAGGACAGCTGCAAGGAAGCCCTGTACGATGCCATCAAGGCCTGCCAGGTGCGTCCCGGCCTGTGCAAGAGCGCGGGACTGAAGCTGGTCTATTCCCCCCTGAACGGCTCCGGTCTGGTGCCGGTGATGCGGGTGCTGCGGGATATCGGCATTGACGATATCACCATCGTCCCCGAGCAGAAGGATCCCGACGGCAATTTCCCCACCTGCCCCTATCCCAATCCTGAGATCTTCGAGGCGCTGCGCCTGGGTCTGGAGCTGGCGGAAAAGAGCGGCGCGGATCTGATGCTGGCCACCGACCCCGACGCTGACCGTGTGGGCATTGCCATTCGCTGCCCGGATGGCTCTTACCAGCTGGTGTCCGGCAATGAGGTGGGCGTGCTGCTGCTGGACTATATCTGCCAGGGTCGTCTGGAGAAGGGCACCATGCCCAAAAATCCCGTGGCGGTCAAGAGCCTGGTGTCCACCCCGCTGGCCGATGCCGTGGCGGCGCACTATGGCGTGGAGATGCGGAACGTGCTCACCGGCTTCAAGTGGATCGGTGACCAGATTGCCCGTCTGGAAGCGGATGGGGAAGTGGAGCGGTTCCTGCTGGGCTTTGAGGAGTCCTACGGCTATCTGGCCGGCCCCTATGTCCGGGACAAGGATGCCATCATCGGCTCCATGCTGATCTGCGAAATGGCTGCCTACTATCGCTCCATCGGCTCCTCCATCAAGGAGCGGCTGGAAGCCATCTACGCCCAATACGGACGGTACCTGAACAAGGTGGATTCCTACGAGTTCCCCGGCCTGTCCGGCATGGACAAGATGGAGGGCATCATGTCCGGCCTGCGGGAGTGGCCCCCTGCCCAGCTGGGCGGCTACCGGGTCACCAAGGTCACGGACTACACCAAGACGGAAGAAACCGGCCTGCCCAGTGCCAACGTGCTGGTCTACACCCTGGAAGGCGGCGCAACGGTGATCGTCCGCCCCTCCGGCACCGAGCCGAAGATCAAGACCTACTTCACCACCCTGGGCGCAACCCTTGCGGAAGCGGAAGCGCAGAAGGCGCAGCTGTCCGAAGCCCTGAAGCCTATCCTGGCGTGATACAAACAAAAGCCGGCACCCATTTGGGTGCCGGCTCAGCTTGTCAAAAAACTTCCCAAAATCCCTTGTTTCTGGTATAATAAAAGA
>CAYWZB010000099.1:0-4067 GCA_964462775.1 uncultured Oscillospiraceae bacterium | reverse complement strand
CCCTGAACCACTTCAAGGGACACGAGGAGGCAGGCTTCGGCGGCGCGCTGAAGAATCTGGGCATGGGCTCCGGCTCCAACGAGGGCAAGCGGGAGATGCACTCCGATGGCAGACCCATGGTGGATCCCGATAAGTGCGTGGCCTGCGGTGCCTGCGCTCAGAACTGCGCCCACAACGGCCCCCAGCTGCAGGACAGCGGCGTGATGAAGATCAACTGGACCAACTGCATGGGCTGCGGACGGTGCGTGGATGTATGCCCGGTGGGCGCAATCTACCACGACAACCACGAGTCGGTCAAGGTGCTCAATTTCAAGATTGCCGAGTATGCCAAGGCAGTGGTGGACGGCAGACCCAACTTCCATATCAACATGGTGCTGGATGTCAGCCCCTACTGCGACTGCCATGCGGAGAACGATCTGCCCATCGTGCCGGATGTGGGTATGTTTGCCAGCTTTGACCCGGTGGCGCTGGATCTGGCCTGTGCCGATGCGGTCAATGCCCAGCCTGTCGTTCCCGGCTCCAAGCTGGATCAGGCTAACCGCCCGGATCTGGACAACCTGACCGGCTCCTTCCCCCACACCAATTGGCGCACCCAGATCACCCACGGCAAGAAGATCGGCCTGGGCGAGGACAGCTACGAGCTGATCCGGGTGTAAGGCAACCCCTTCGTACAGCGTGACCTCATGCGGCGCAAGTCGCATGAGGTCATTTTCGTTGGAAGCCGGTATCCCATTTTGAACACGGCACAAAAAGAAATCCCGGAAAAGAACGCAGAATGATGCGTTTCCCTCCGGGATTTGTTTGAAAATGGGGATTTGGGTCAGTCAAAGGCGTACATTCCGAAAAAGGCCAGCAGACCGTCGCCGCAGTCGTATTCCATGCCGCATTTGTCTGCCAGCTTCTTGACGAAGATGCAGTAGGCGGACATACAGGAATACCGGTAGTCCGGGAAGGCACAGGGCTCTCCCTTGGCCAGGGCGCAGGGCTTGCACAGGGCGCAGCCGCTGGCACCGACGATCAGACCGTCACAGCCCTCACCGCGCAGCTTTTTCACCAGGCGGATTTGGGCGGCGTTGTGACCGGCTTTGGCGGGCTTGATCTGCTCCATGTCCGAGTAGTCGGAAATCTGCCAGATGGTCTGCAGCACCAGCGCCTTCTTGTGCGCCAGAATCCGCTGCTTCATCTGCTCCGGGCTTCCGCAGTCCGGGGGGCAGGAATAGTTCACGCCATATTGCCCGCAGAGATTCTCCTCGCAGTAGGGGCGGAACATGGGATCGAATACGATCTGACGGGTATCGATGATCTCCGCAGCGGCGAAGCCCTCTGCCACAGCCAGGGCAATCATTTCTTCATGTGTCATAGCTACCTCCTGAGACGGTCAAAAACGTAGTTTCCACCAGGCGGTGAGCCTGGTGGAAAGAGGATTCCTTCGGAAAAGGGTTTAGCCCGTGGTCAGAACAAAGGTATAAGTGCTGCCCGGGGTGATGTCGGTCTGATCCACACCGGTCATGGCGTACTCGCCGTCGATGTAGAAGGCCCAGTAGGTCTGATCGGCATCCCAGTCAGCCTTAACGCCGTTGACGGTATCTACCATCAGGCCGTACTCGCTGTCGGTGCCGGAGATCAAGCCTTCGGCCAGAAGGGCTTCGCCAACAGTGGTCTTGTCAGTGGTGATGGGGAAGGTGGTCTCGTTGCCGTCCAGATCCGTCACCACGAAGGTAAAGGCGGTGCCTGCGGTTTCAGCGGCGGCAGTGGTTTCGGGGGTGCTGTTGTCAGCGCATCCGGTGAAATTCAGTGCCATAGCCGCGATCAGCACGAAACACCCGATGACGGACAGCAGCTTACGCATAGCTGTTTTCTTCATCTTGGTAGTCTCCTTAAAAAGTATTTTCTCCCGACTCCGATTCCCCGAGGACTGGGAGAAGCCGCTGACCGGATATTCCGACTCGGCACAGGATCCTCCCAGCCTTCTCAAGGATAACCTCAATGGCTTTGTCCCGGCAGCCGCGGCGCTGCCGGTCAGGGAGAAAGGAACTTTGCATGCCTGACGGCGACGGGATCGTGCAGGATTCGCACCTGCTTCCCCAATCAGCGCCTGTATTATAGCACACGCAACTGTGGTTGACAATCTTTTTTTGAAAACCGGTTGCGCTTTTGGGGCGGTTGTGGTAAACTAAATACTACTGAATACAGAACGCAGCCGCTGGTTTCGGAAGGGGAAAATCCCAACGGTACCAAGCCGCCGTAGACGGATAGAAGGCCGCCGTGGGTCATTGGCATTTGCTGAGAAGGCTCCGGCAAAGGGCATCCGGAGTCGGAATACGAGCAGGGGCTGATCATGCGTGACGCAAGACTCTTGGGGACGGTCTGGCGGTGCTTTTGTGTGCGGATTTGCGCCTGTCCCCGGAAAGGGGACATTTTTTATGGATTCTGATGGATTTTCCCGGTGCCATCCGCTGACAAATTTCCTGTTTTTTCTCGGTGCCATCGGCTTTGCGGTGGTGATTCAGCACCCGGTGTACATTGCCGTCAGCGTGATCTGCGGCGGAATCTACTATGTGCTGCTCAAGGGCAGGAAGGGTCTGGGGATGATTGGGGGATTGGTGCCGGTGTTTCTGGCGCTGGCGGCGGTGAATCCGCTGTTTAACCAGTATGGCGATCACATTCTCTTTACGATTTTCGGCAGACTCTATACGCTGGAAGCTCTGCTGTACGGCATGGCCATTGCCGGGATTTTCTGCGCGATGCTGCTGTGGTTCAGCTGCTACAGCATCGTCATCACCAGCGACAAGTTCGTTTGCCTCTTCGGCAGCCTGATTCCGGCGCTGTCGCTGCTGCTGGTGATGGTGCTGCGGCTGATTCCCAATCTCATGGCCAAGGCCGCTCAGATCGCCGGCGCCCGGCGGTGCGTGGGCAAGGGGGCGGGGGATCAGAGCACCGCAAAGGAAAAAATCGGCGACGGCATGAATGTACTCTCCGCTCTGACGGACTGGGCGCTGGAGGGCAGCATCGTCACCGCCGATTCCATGCGCTCCCGGGGCTACGGCTCTGCCAAGCGAACCAGCTTCCGCATCTACCGCATGACCACGTTGGACAAGCTCCTGCTGGCGGCGGTGGTGGTGCTGGCTGCGCTGGTGATAGGACTGGGCGGCATGGGCGCAACCTATACCCCCCAGCTGGAAATCGAAGCCCCCGGGGTGGGGCTGGCGGCATACTGCCTGTATTTGCTGCTGCCGATTTTGCTGGATGTTCAGGAGGAATTGCAATGGAAAATCGCGCGAAGCCGCATTTGAGCCGGGATCGGCTCAGCCTGCTGCCCCTGCTGCTCATACCGCTGACGCTGTTCATGGGTACAAAGCTGACAGGGCGGTGGTATTATTTGACCTGCACGCTGGTGATCCTGGAGACCATGGCACCCTTTTTCCTGGCCTTTGAGCGGCGCAAGCCCCAGGCACGGGAGCTGGTGACCATTGCGGTGCTGTGCGCTCTGGCGGTGGCATCCCGGGTGGTCGTGGTGCTCCCCAATTTCAAGCCAATCACCGGTATCATCATGCTCACCGGCATTGCCATGGGTCCCCAGGCGGGCTTTATGACCGGTGCCATTGCCGCCTTTGCCAGCAACTTTTTCTTCAGTCAGGGTCCCTGGACGCCCTGGCAGATGATGGCTTACGGTGCGGGAGGCTTTTTGGCAGGACTTCTGTTTTATGGGAACAAGCGGAAGAAAAATCCGGTGATTCTGGCGATTTTCGGTTTTTTCGCCATTTTGCTGGTGGTAGGGCCGCTGCTGGATTGCTGCACCGTTTTCACCGTCAGCCCCAAGATTACCTGGAAATACGCCCTGGCGGTCTTTACTGCCGGATTGCCCTACAATGCCCAGCACGCTCTGGCCTGCGCCGTGACGCTGCTGGTGCTGAGCAAGCCCCTGCTGGGGAAGCTGGAACGCCTGCGGATCAAATACGGTATGCTGGAAGGCTCCTGCTGATCCAGCAGATTCCAAGACGGCACCTCTATGAGAGGGTGCCCATTCAGACAAACAGAAACACCGTCCTGCAAAAGCAGGACGGTGT
>CAYWZB010000098.1:0-4092 GCA_964462775.1 uncultured Oscillospiraceae bacterium | reverse complement strand
TGGCGACTACAGCTCCTACTCTGCCGAGTACGACGAGCTGACGGAGGATGCCGAGTATGAAGAAGACTAATGCCCTCCTGCTCAGCACCCCCTACCTGGTGTGGATGGTGATTTTTACCCTGATCCCTCTGGGGGTGGTGGGCTACTATGCCCTGACCGACCCCGCCACCGGCGCTTTTTCCCTGGACAACGTGAAGGATCTGGGGATGTACCTGCCGGTTCTCGGTCAGTCCATTCTCTATTCTCTGATCTCCGCCGGCATCTGCCTGCTGCTGGGCTATCCCGTGGCCTATTTCATCGCCCACCGGGGGCCTCTGGGGCAGAAGATGCTGTATATGCTGGTGATGCTGCCCATGTGCATGAGCTTCCTGCTCCGCACCCTGGCCTGGGTGGGACTGCTGCAGGACACCGGCATCATCAACACCCTGCTGGTTCGGCTGGGACTGCCCCGGATGCAGCTGATCCGCACCCCCGCGGCGGTGGTGCTGGGCATGGTGTATAACTACCTGCCCTACATGATCCTGCCCCTGTATGCCACCATCTCCAAGATCGACCGGCGGCTGATTGAGGCGGCGGAGGATCTGGGCTGCAACGGCGTGCAGGTATTCTCCAAGGTGATTCTGCCCCTGAGCGTGCCGGGCATCCTCTCCGGCGTGACCATGGTCTTTGTGCCCGCGGTGTCCACCTTCTACATTTCCCAGAAGCTGGGCGGCACCGGCACCGTGCTCATCGGTGACGTCATCGAGCGCCAGTTCAAGCAGGGCAACAACCCCAACCTGGGCGCTGCCCTGAGCCTGGTGCTGATGCTGCTGGTGTTCGTGTGCACCGGCATCATGAACCGCTTCGGCGCGGACAGTGAGGAAGGCGGTGTGGTGGTATGAAAAGAGCCAACAAGATCTTTACCATCCTGATCTTCATCTTCCTGTATATCCCCATGGCGGTGCTGATTGTGGCATCCTTCAATACCGGCAAGGACATTACGGAATTTGAGGGCTTTACCCTCCGACGCTATGTGGAGCTGTTTCAGGACCGAACGCTGCTGAGCCTGCTGGGCAACTCCCTGCTGGTGTCCATTCTGGCAAGTCTGTGTGCCACCGTATTCGGCACGCTGTCCGCTCTGGGCATCCACAACCTGAATCCCAAAATGCGTAAGGTCGCCATGACCCTGACGGATATCCCCATGACCAACCCGGACATCGTCACCGGTGTTTCCCTTTCCCTGCTGTTCATCTTTGTGGGCGGCAAAATGCTGGGGCAGAAGGACACCCTGACCTTCTGGACGCTGCTCATTGCCCACATCACCTTCAATCTGCCCTATGTCATTTTGAACGTGATGCCCAAGCTGAAGCAGATGGACACCTCCCTGACCGATGCCGCCATGGATCTGGGCTGCACCCCGGCGCAGGCGTTTTTCAAGGTGACCCTTCACGAAATCATGCCCGGTATCGTCGCCGGCGGCATCATGGCCTTCACCATGAGTCTGGACGATTTCGTCATCAGCTATTTTGTCACCGGGCCGGACTTTATGACCCTGCCGGTGAAGATTTACTCCGAGACCAAAAAGCCCATCCAGCCCAAGATCTACGCCATGTTCACCCTGCTGTTCGGGCTGATCTTCGTGCTGATGCTGACCATGAACCTGCTGCAGCTGCGCTCGGACAAGACCAAGGGCGCCAAGCGTGCCAGAGCCGTGCCCAGCAGAGGCGTGCGGCTGGCGCAGCGCGTCGCCGCCGGTGTGGCGCTGGTGGCCATTGTCATCGGCACCGTGTTCCTGGTGAGCGGCAGCCGTCAGCAGACCATTACCCTGAATGTCTACAACTGGGGTCAGAACATTGCCGACGGCAGCGACGGAACGCTGGACATCATCGCCGCCTTCCAGAACAAGTACCCCAACATCAAGGTCAACTACTCCACCTACGACTCCAACGAGACCCTATACACCAAGCTGGCCAACGGCGGCATTACGGTGGACGTGATTATTCCCTCGGACTATATGATCGCCCGGATGATCGACGAGGATATGCTGCTGGAGCTGGATTACAGCAACATTCCCAACTTCGACTATGTGGACGATGCCTTCAAAAATCCGGCCTTCGACCCGGAAAACAGGTACACCGTCCCCTATACCTGGGGCACCGTGGGCATCCTGTACAACACCAAGTATGTGGATGAAGCGGATGTCACCGGCTGGGAGCTGCTGTGGAACGAGAAGTACGCCGACAAGATCCTGATGTTCGACAACTCCCGGGATGCCTTCGGCATCGCTCAGTATCTGCTGGGCTACGATGTGAACACCACGGACAAGGCAGAGCTTCAGGCCTGTGCGGATCTGCTGCGCCGGCAAAAGCCCCTGCTGCAGCAGTATGTCATGGATCAGGTGTACGACCTGATGGAAAATGAAGTTGCCTGGATCGCCCCCTACTACGCCGGCGACTGCACCATGATGATGCAGGAGAACGAGAATCTGGCCTTCTTCCTGCCTCAGGAGCAGGGCTTCAACCTGTTCACCGACGCCATGTGCATTCCCAGCTGCGCCCGGGAGAAGGAGGCAGCGGAGCTGTTCATCAACTTCCTGTGCGACCCGGAAATCTCCGGTGCCAACATGGACTATATCTGCTACGGTTCTCCCGTCTCCGAGGCCAAGAACCACATGGAAGCCTACCTGGCTGAGAGCAAGGTGGTCTATCCCGACCAGGAAACCCTGGCCAAGGGCACCAGCTTCATGTTCCTGCCCGAGGACATCTCCCGGTATGTGGAAAGCCTGTTCATGCAGGTGCGAAACAGCTGATAGCCATATTGGCTCCGTGCCAAAGCCGTGACGGCGAGGGTTTGGATTTTTTGAACAGTCAGGAAAAGTTGGATAAACCCTCTCACTCATGCTGTCGCATGACAGCTCCCCCAGAGGGGGAGCCAAGAAGGAACGTCTTTTGTCAGACTGAAAGCCACCACATCTGTGGTGGCTTTTTTCTTGACTATCCCCCGTTTTGCGAGTATACTAGCCACAGAAAACCACCGGATGCGCCTGCTGGATCAGGCGCGTTTTTGCGAAAGGACGGATCTTATGGTCAACTTGGAAAAAAGGCGCAGGCAGCTGCTGTCGCTGCTGCTGGTGCTGCTGGGAAATACCGTGTATGTGCTGGGTGCGAAGCTGTTTCTGCTCCCGGCGGGGCTGATCAGCTGCGGCACCACCGGTCTGGCGCTGGCGGTCAACGGTCTGACGGGGCTTCCCATTACCACCTTCATCCTGCTGTTTAACCTGGCCATGCTGTGCCTGGGCTGGGTGGTGCTGGGCAAACAGTTCGCTTTGACCACCGTGTTTTCCTCCCTGTATTATCCCGTGGCGCTGGAGGTGCTCAACCGGCTGCTGGGAGATGTGCAGGTGACAGGAGATCTGCTGATGAACACCCTGTTTGCCGGTATGTCTCTGGGACTGGGGCTGGGCATCGTCATGCGGGGCGGCGCTTCCACCGGCGGCATGGACATCCCGCCCCTAGTGCTGAACAAATTCTTCCGCATCCCCGTGCCGGTGAGCCTGTGGACCTTCGATTTCTGCATCCTGCTGACCCAGATGATGTTCCACACGCTGGAGGATCTGCTCTACGGCATCGTGCTGCTGATGGTGATTTCCGTGACGCTGAACCGGGTGCTCCTGCTGGGCACCAGCCGCACCGAGGTGAAAATCATCAGCGACAAGGCGCTGACCATCCGTGAGGCCATTTTGCACAAGGTGGATCGGGGCGTGACGCTGCTCCACGGTCAGGGCGGCTTCCTGGGGCAGCCCACCGAGGTGATCCTCAGCGTGGTATCCAACCGGGAGTTGCCCCGGCTGGAGAGTCTGGCCCGGGACATCGACCCCGATGCCTTCATCATCGTCAGCCGGGTCACCGAGGTCTGGGGACGGGGCTTCACCCTGGGCAAGCATTACGACAAATCCCGATAATCAAAAAGCACAATTTCCAGGCTCCCAGCTGGGGAGCCTGGAAATCTTTGATTTCGGTCTGAGAAGGCAAAAAGCAGGCGTGCCTTACGGCACGCCTGCTCAGACTGTCAAAAAACTTCCAATATGGCCTTGTTTCTGGTATAATAAAAGAA
>CAYWZB010000097.1:0-4155 GCA_964462775.1 uncultured Oscillospiraceae bacterium | reverse complement strand
TCTTCTGGATCTCGTGGGAGGTACGGAAACCGTCGAAGAAGTTGATGAAGGGAACGCGGCCCTCGATGGCAGCCAGGTGAGCAACAGCGCCCAGGTCCATGACTTCCTGCACGTTGGTCTCGGCCAGCATAGCGAAGCCGGTCTGACGGCAGGCGTAGACGTCGGAGTGGTCACCGAAAATGTTCAGGGACTGAGCAGCGACGGTACGGGCGGAAACGTGGAACACGCAGGGCAGCAGCTCGCCGGCGATCTTGTACATGTTGGGGATCATCAGCAGCAGACCCTGGGATGCGGTGTAGGTGGTAGTCAGAGCACCGGCGGCCAGGGAGCCGTGAACGGTACCTGCGGCACCGGCTTCGGACTGCATCTCAACGACCTTGACGGTGTCGCCGAAGATGTTCTTACGACCGGCAGCGGACCACTGGTCCACGTTGTCAGCCATGGGGCTGGACGGGGTGATGGGGTAGATGCCAGCAACCTCGGTAAAGGCGTAGCTGACGTGGGCGGCAGCAGTGTTGCCGTCCATGGTTTTGAATTTTCTAGCCAAAATGAAATACCTCCTAAAGTATTACAATTTTTGTCGTAGCTATCATACCACTTTTTCCGCCGTTTGTAAAGCCGACTTTTCCCCCAAACAGGAAAAATTTCTTCCCATTCCGGCAGAATGTTCGCCGGCGGGGAACGACTGTTTACGCCGCCCTGCCGGGACGACGGGAGATGACGGATTTTTTGTTGACAGGGGGGGATAAACTTGATATTCTATATAATTAGATAGGAGGGATCACCATGATCTGCAGCGTGCGAACCCTAGGCATCCATGGCGTGGAAGGCTGCGCCATTACCGCGGAGTGCTACATTTCCCAGGGCCTGCCCGGCTTTGAGATCGTGGGACTGCCGGACGCGGCGGTGAAGGAAGCCCGTGACCGGGTGCGGGCGGCGGCCAAGAGCAGCCACCTGACCTTTCCGGTCAGCCGGATCACCGTCAACCTGGCACCGGCCAGTGTGAAAAAGGCGGGCGCCCATTACGATCTGCCCATTTTGCTGAGCATTCTGGCCGCGGCAGGCGCTGTCCGCCGCCCCCGCTCCACCAGCGCCTTTGTGGGTGAGGTGGGTCTGGATGGCACGGTGCGCCCCATTTCCGGTGTGCTGCCCATGGCGCTGACTGCAAAGCAGGAGGGGGTTCAGGCGCTGTTCGTTCCGGCGGAGAATGCCCCGGAGGCGACCCTGGCCCGGGGGCCTGCGGTATACCCCGTGCGTACCGTGGCGGAGCTGGTGGCCGGACTGAATGGGGAGACCCAGCTGTTCGAGCAGCCATTGTGGGTACCCGAGCGGCAGGATCGGACGGAGCAGGACTTCAAGGACGTGCTGGGGCAGGAAAATGTCAAGCGTGCCCTGGAGGTGGCGGCGGCAGGCAGCCACAATGTGCTGCTCATCGGCCCTCCCGGCTCCGGCAAGAGTATGCTCTCCAAGCGACTGCCATCCATTTTGCCGGATATGACCTGGGAGGAATCCCTGGAGGTCAGCAAGATCTATTCGGTGATGGGGCTGCTGACGGCCAGGGAGCCGCTGGTGACCCGGCGCCCCTTCCGCTCGCCCCACCATACGGTGTCCAACGCCGGTCTGGCCGGCGGCGGCAGCAACCCCAAGCCGGGAGAGATCTCCATGGCGCATAAGGGCGTGCTGTTTCTGGATGAGATGCCGGAATTTCGGAAGGACACCCTGGACATGATGCGTCAGCCCTTGGAGGATGGTCAGGTCACCATCTCCCGGGTCTCCGGGGCGGTGACCTATCCAGCGGAATTTATGCTGGTATGCGCCATGAATCCCTGCAAGTGCGGCTGGTACGGCGACCCCTCTGGCCGGTGCCGGTGCTCGGATCGGGAGGTGCGAAGCTACCGCAGCCGGATTTCGGGGCCGATGCTGGATCGGATCGACATTGTAGTGGAGGTGCCCTCGGTGCACTTTGAGGATCTTCGCAGCCGTGCGGAGGCGGAGCCTTCCTCGGCGGTGAAGGAGCGGGTCAATGCCGCCCGGGAGATCCAGAACCGCCGCTACGGTCAGGGTGGTATGTGCAACGCCCGGATGGGTCCCCGGGAGCTGAGGAGCTTCTGCGCCCTGGGGGAGGAGAGCACGCAGCTGATGAAAAACGCCTTCGATGCCATGGGATTGACCGCCAGAAGCTACGACCGGATTCTGAAGGTCGCCCGGACGGTGGCGGATCTGGAAGGCAGCGAGACCATCGAACCCCAGCACATCGCGGAGGCCATTCAGTATCGGGCGGTGAATCTGGGAAACGGCTGATGTTACCGTTGGCAATGCAGGGGACGGGGTTCCCATCCCGTACTCCTGTGAATCTGCATCAGGTGTGTGACAAAATCATGTAATCTTAGACGGGGCTTGCCATGCCCTGCAAGTTGAATGTTGGAAAGGAAATTTGCGTTATGAAGGAAATCTTTTTGCTGAAACTGGGCGAGATCGTCCTGAAGGGTGCCAACAAGCGGCAGTTTGAGGCACGGCTGCGCCAGAACGTCCGCCGCCGGATGAAGCATTTCGGCAATTTTGATGTGTATATCATGCAGTCCACGGTTTACATTGAGCCGCTGGACGAGCTGTGCGATGTGGAGGGTGCATGGGAAGCCTGCGGCTCCATTTTCGGCGTGGTGTCCCTGTGCCGCTGCCGCCCCTGCGAGAAGAATGTGGATGCCATTTTCCAGGCCATCGAAGCCTATCTGGGGGATGATCTGGACTGCGCCAGGAGCTTCAAGGTGGAGTCCAAGCGCTCGGATAAGCAGTTCCCCCTGACCTCCATCCAGCTGTCTCAGGAGATTGGCGGCCGTCTGGCGGAAGCCCATCCCAGTGTGGCGGTGGATGTGCACCACCCGGACTATACCGTTTTCGTGGAGGTTCGGGATCTGGCGGCCTACGTCCACGGCCCCGCGGTGCCCGGTGCCGGCGGTCTGCCCACCGGCGTGGGTGGACGCGCCATGTGCCTGCTCTCCGGCGGCATCGACTCCCCGGTGGCGGCCTATATGATTGCCAAGCGTGGCGTGGAGATTGAAGCGGTGCATTTCTTCTCCTACCCCTATACCTCCCAGCTGGCCAAGGACAAGGTGGTGGAGCTGGCACGGCTGGTGACCAAGTACAGCGGCAAGATGACCGTCAACGTGGTTTCCTTCACCGAGATCCAGGAAGCCATCCGGGACAACTGCCCCGAGGAATACTTCACCCTGATCATGCGCCGGTTTATGATGGAAATTTCCCAGCGCATTGCCAAAAATGACGGCTGCGGCGCACTGATTACCGGCGAAAATCTAGGTCAGGTGGCCTCTCAGACCATGGAAGCCATGACCGTCACCGGCGCTGTGGTGGATATTCCCATTTTCATGCCGCTGGTGGGCATGGACAAGGAGGAAATCGTCACCATAGCCCGGAAAATCGGCACCATGGAGACCTCTATTTTGCCCTATGAGGACTGCTGCACCGTCTTTACCCCCAAGCACCCCAAGACCAAGCCCACCCTGGGTCAGCTGATCAATGCGGAAAAGGCGCTGGATCGGGAAGCCCTCATTGGCCGGGCGCTGGAAAACATTGAAAAGATTAAGGTCAGCTACCATGACGAGCCTGTGCTGTAAGGTGCTGGAAGCCCTCTCCGGTAAGACCCTGGTCACAGCGGAGAGCCTGACCGGCGGTGGGATTGGCACTCAGCTGACTGCCGTCCCCGGTGCCAGCCAGGTATACAAGGGCAGCGTGATCTGCTATACCAATTGGGTCAAGGAGAATGTTCTGGGGGTTTCCGGGGAAACTTTGGAGCGCTTCGGCGCGGTATCGTCCCAGACCGCTGGGGAAATGGCGGAGGGAGTGCGGAAGCTGCTGAAGGGGGATGTGGCCATTGCCGTCACCGGTCTGGCAGGCCCTGCCGGCGACGAATTTGGGAACCCTGTGGGCACGGTGTTCATCGGCTATGCCGACGAGCGGGAAACCGTTGTCAAGCCCTGCCTGTTTTCCGGAACCCGGGAGGAAATTCGCACCGCCACGATCCAAACAGCCCTGGAACTGGTGTTGGAACAGTCAAAAACATAACAAATCGCCCACGCTTCCGCAATGAACTGCACCCCATTTGTTAGACAAGTATGGTATAATACTTGTACTAAGAAA
>CAYWZB010000096.1:0-4166 GCA_964462775.1 uncultured Oscillospiraceae bacterium | reverse complement strand
TCAAGTTAGTAAACTGTTTTTTTGCAAAATTTCCGCACGTTTTCCACAAAGATTCTGTGGATGTCGTCTGCGAAACCATGCAAATTGCCGAATCCTTAAGATTATCTGAAGATTCCGCCCAGTTTTCCAGCTCAGAAAGGCTCTCAAAAACCCGGCAATCGCCGCACCAGCCGGCGATACCCTCCACCTCCGGATGGGTAGGCGTGCCGATGATGACGGGAAGCCGTCCTTCCTCCTCCGCCTTGCTGACAATGCCGTGGATGCGCTTGACAAAGGGGCAGGTGGCATCGATGACCTCCACCTCCCGCTGCTGCAGCGCCTCGTATACCGCCCGGCTGACACCGTGGGAGCGGATGATCACCGTCTCCCCGGGGCGGGCATCCCCGGGCTTTTCAATCACCCGAACACCCATGGCTTCAAACTTCGCCACCACATGGCTGTTGTGAATGATGGGGCCCAGCGTTGCCACCTTTTTCCCGGCGGCTGCCGCCTGCTCCACCAACTCCACCGCCCGGCTGACACCGAAGCAGAAGCCCGCGCTTTTCGCAACCGTTACGCTCATGCGTCCACCTTCCGGGCGATGATTTCCTTCATGGCGGCAATCACGCCGTCAATATCCAGCTCGGAGGTATCCAGCTTCACCGAATCCCGGCACATTTTCAGGGGCGCCACCGCCCGGTGGGTATCCTGATAGTCCCGCTGCTGGATCTCCTTGAGGATCTGATTATAGTTGGCCTTCTGACCCTTGGCGGTCAGTTCCTCGGTGCGGCGCTTGGCACGAACCTCCGGGGAGGCGGTGAGGAAGATCTTCACCGTCGCCTTGGGCAGCACCACGGTGCCGATATCCCGGCCGTCCATGATGACATTGTGCTCCTTCGCCACGTCCCGCTGCATATCCAGCAGCATATCCCGGACGATGGCATGGGCGGAAATCAGGCTGGACTTCTGGGAGATCTCCTGGGTGCGGATGTCGTTGGTCACATCCATGCCGTTCATGATCATGTGCTGAACGCCCTCGTCGTCCCATTCGATGCCCACCGTCAGCTCGTCGATGTAGCGGGTGATGCCGTCGATGTCCTTGGGGCTGACACCCCACAGATCAAAAAAGTAAGCCACGGTGCGGTAAATGGCACCGGTATCCACATAATAATAGCCAAGCTCCTTGGCCAGCCGCCGTGCAATGGTGCTCTTGCCAGCCCCGGCCGGGCCGTCAATGGCAATGGAGATGGGTTTGGACATAAGTGATTCCTTCTTTCTCAGCAGCCAACGCTGCCGGTTATCCTGATTGTTTTATCCGTTCTGCCGCAGAGCAGACAGTGCGGCGCTCTCCCGGGCAACCACTTCCTCGGGTGTCAGCCCCAGCCGCCGCCCGGTATCCTCGGGGCTTAAGGGCAGACCGCCCTCCAGGCCGAAGCGCAGAGTCAGCACCTGGGCATCCTGCTCGGACAGGCCGCTGAGCAGCTCGCCGATCCGCTGGCGCATCTGGAAATAAGCCGTATCCTCCACAGCCTGCTCCTGGGCTTCCTTTTCTTCCTCTTCCTCCACCGCGGGACGCTTTGCCTGGGCAAGGATCCGGGCGCTTTCCAGAGTCTTGTGGACAGACTCCGCCTCCTCCCGGGTCATGTGCAGTTCCAGAGCGATTTCTTCCAGAGTGGGATTGCGTCCCAGGTCGCTGAGCAGCCGCTCATCCACCGCCCGGTAGTCCTCCAGCGCTTCCCGCATCTTCTGCCCCACGCCGTTGGCACGCGCCTGCAGGGCAATGGCCTTTGCCATATAGAAGCGGATCCAGCGATCCCGGTGGGCGGCATAGTCGCCGCCGGTGTAGGTGCTCACTGCCTGCCACAGTCCCAGACTGCCCTCCTGGATCAGATCCAGCAGCAGAACACCCCGGCCGGTCTGACCGGCTGCCAGGTCAATGACCCGCCGCAGACCCCATTCCGTCAGTGCTTCCCGGGCGTGGGAATCCCCGGCGGCGCAGGCTGCCGCCAGCGCAGTTTCGTCACCTGGGCAGGTCATGGCTGTGACCTCCTCCAGATACAGCCGCAGAGGGTCACCCGACTCCAGCTGCTGCCAGTTCAGTCCGTCCTCGGTCAGCTGACGCTCCCGGCGCAGCCGCACCGCCGCCTCTCCCATGGGAGCAATGGGCAGATCCGTGACATCCAGCTCCAGCCGCGCCGCTTCCAGCGCCGCCATGGCATCCTCCACTGTCTGCTCCTCCTCCCCTTCCAGCAGGGTCAGCAGGTGCGCCGCGGAGACGCTGTCTCCCGGCTGCTTGGTATTCAGAAAGGTCTCCCAGGGGCTTTCCTCAAAGGAAAATTCCAGATTATTCATTCAAAAAGTCCTCCAATCCCAGACTGGCACCGTTTTTTTGCAGCAGCTCCATGGCCTGGTTCCGAATCTGCCGGGTGCGTTCCTTGGAAATGCCCAGCATTTTTCCGATCTCCTCCAGCGAATAGCAGATGCCGTCCTCCATGCCGAAGTGCAGCCGCAGGATCCGGCTCTGCCGGGGGTTCAGGGTGCCCAGCAGCCGATCCATGGTCTGCTCCAGCTCCTTGCGAACCAGCGTCTCATAGGGCTGAGACGAGCGGGTATCCTCTAAAATGGCACCCAGGGTGCCGTCCTCCCCTTCGCCTACCGGCACATCCAGACTGCACACATCGGGAACCAGATCCAGCAGCTTTTCCACCTTATCCGGCGGCAGACCGCATTCTTTTCCAATCTGTGCCACGGTGGGCTCCTGCCCCTGCTGCTGACGCAGGGCATTTCGGGTGGCTTCCACCTTGCGTACCCGCTCCGCCGTGTGCAGCGGCACCCGGATCAGCCCGCCGTGGTTCATCAGGCATCGGGTGACGCCCTGACGGATCCACTTGGTGGCATAGGTGGAAAACCGGTAGTCCATGGTATAGTCAAATTTCCGGGCGGCGGTCAGCAGACCGATACTGCCCTCCTGGATCAGATCCAGCAGTCCCACCCCACGCCCGGCGTATTCCCGGGCAATGGAGACCACCAGCCGCAGATTGGAATTGACCATCCGGCGGATGGCTCCTTCATCCCCCTGGGCACAGCGCCGCGCCAGCTCCCGCTCCTCCTCCGGTGTTAGACGGGGGTATTGGCGGATCTCGCTGAGGTATTGGCGCACATCGTCCTCGCCGGTGCTGACAGGGGTTTTCTCCAAAAGCTCTGTCATGCTTTATATCCCTTACTTTGTTTCAATTTATCCCGCATCGCCAGAATATCCTCGTTGCTGCTGGTGTGCGCGGCCTGATATTCGGCGGTGATGGTGCGGACGCAGTCCTGCAGCGCCTGAGCGTTCACAGGCCCCTCCTGCCGCTGGGAAATGGCAGCAATGTGCGACATTTCCTCCCCGGTCAGATCCATCAGTCCCGCTACGGAAACCTCAAGTCCCTCCCGGTGGCGCTGGGTCAGCTGCTGGAACACCTTGCCCAGCAAGGGAGAGGAAAACATCTCCGGGCTGAGACTCTTGGTCTCGTCCAGCAGCGCCGGCTCCCGCAGGCACTGGGTCAGCAGCATCTCCTCCGCCCGGGCTGAGCGGATGTTGTCATAGCGGATGGTGCGGCTCTTGGGCTGCAGCGCCCGGGCAGGTGCCAGATCGATCTTCTCCTGCTGCTTCTTCTGCTGATGATCCCGGCGCTTTTTCGCCCGCTCCACTTCCAGGCGCATGGCCTCTACGCTGATCTTCGCCGCCTCCGCCACCCGGCCGGAATAGACTTCCCGCTGGACGAAGCTGCCCAAAGTGCTGATAAGATTTGCCGATTCCTGCAAATACTTCACCTTCTGGTCATCATCCCGCAGGTCATATTTTCGCAAAATGGCATTGAGCTGGTACTCCACCCGGTTGGCGGATTCCTCCAGCAGCAGTTTGAACCGATCCGCCCCGAACTTTTTCAGAAATTCGTCAGGATCCTTGGCATCCCGCATTTTCAGCACCTTCACCTGCAGCCCTGCCTTTTCCAGAATGGGAATAGCACGCTGGGTGGCGTTCTGACCAGCGGCATCGCCGTCGTAGATCAGCACCACCTGATCGGTGTAGCGGCTGAGCAGCGCCGCGCCGTCCTCTGTCAGGGCGGTGCCCAGAGAGGCCACCGCACAGTCAAAGCCATACTGGTGCAGGGCGATGGCATCCATGTAGCCCTCCACCAGGATCA
>CAYWZB010000095.1:0-4200 GCA_964462775.1 uncultured Oscillospiraceae bacterium | reverse complement strand
CACGCCCGTTATTTAGTACCGCACCGTCAGCCACCGGGTTTTGTCCACGGTGATCTGCTTGTGGCGGTCGATGTAGGAAATGATCATCTGGGCAACCTCTGTGGGCTGATCCTTGATCAGGGGGCACTGGGCGTACAGGGGGTAGCCGCCGGTGCCGGTGGCACGGTAGTTGTTCAGGCACAGCGTCAGCTTCCGGTCTTCTTCCAGCTCCTGACCCTTATAGCGCATGGAGACCACCCGCTGCCCCACCGGGCGGCGGATATCCACCGTGGCTTCCAGCCCGGCCAGGTAGTCGAAGTTGTAGTGCATCACAATAGGGGACAAAAATGCCTGGCTCACCCGCAGCTTACCCTGTTCATCCAGTTCGAAATACGCCGCGCTGCGTTCCAGCGCCACCCGGATGACCTCTCTGTTCTCTTCAATGGTCTTTAAGGTGTTGGGGTAGATGTAGGTAGCAACCACGTCCCGGATGGTCACATTCCGGTCAAAGCCCTTCACCTCATTGCCCAGGCAGGTCACGGACAGATCCGCGCCGGAGGCTTCCAGCTGCACCTGGTTGAAGAAATTGGCGATCCAGGAGCCGTGCTCCGCCATGGCCAGATGCTCCCGGGGCACCAGCGCCACATCCAGCTCGCCCAGCGGGGTGTCCAAAAACAGGCTGTTCTCCCCTTCCAGAGGGGCAAGGAACTCAGCCAATGCGGGAAGGGGGCGCTCCCCTGCCGGAACCAGCCGGGAGGTCGCCTGCACACCGCCTTCTCCGCAGGTGCCCTCCATTCGGACAAAGGCTCTTGCCCGGTCGGGGGTCTGGCAGGAATAGGTGCCGCAGATCCGCAGATCCGCCTTGGCCTGATGCTGGTGCCCGGTTAGCAGCACATCAAAATCCAGCTCGCTGCACAGGCGGTAGCCCTGATTTTCCGTGGTGTCCGACAGCAGCTCGCCGGTTTGCAGGTCGTTTTCAAAGCCGCCGTGGTAGATGCACACCGTCATATCCACCTGCTGCTGTTTCAGCTCCTCCAGCGCCTCCTGAGCGGCGGTGAAGGCATCGGTGATGCGGATGCCCTCCAGATTTTCCGGTTTTTCCCACTGGTTTACATAATGCGTAACCACACCGGTCAGACCCACCCGCAGACCATTTTCCAGCGTGGCCACCGCCGTCCGGCGGACACCCTCCACCCCCTGCACATTGGCGCACAGGCAGATGGCGTTCAGCTGGCGCAGATAGGCCTCCAGGCACTTTTTGCCGAAATTGAAGTCGTGGTTGCCCAAACCCACATAGTCAAAGCCTGCCAGATTCATAATCCGGGCAGCCGTCTCAGCGCCCTGCACCGGCTGGCGCAGCAGCCAGTAGGTAAAGGGGCTGCCCTCGTAATTGTCGCCGCCATCGACGATCAACGTGTTGCCGTCCTTGGCAAACAGTCCGGCGCAGCCGGCCAGACCCGTGGCAGCCGGCTTTCCGCTGGCATAATCCAGTGCGGAATAATAGCCGTGAATATCACTGGTAAAACAAATTTGAAACGGACGATACATGGGATACTCCTTTGACGAAACAGGCTCCGGCATTGCCGCCGGAGCCTTGAATTTGGAAATCGTTATTCTCCGTGCGCCAGCTTCCGGCGGATGCGGGTGGAGAAAAATTCAATAATCAGCGCCAGCACCATCAGCCCCCACACAAAGGAGCCGACCATCGCCCAGCGGCGGCTGTTCAGGCACTGCACCAGGGACGCACCAATGCCGCCCGCACCCACGATGCCCAGGGTGGTGGCATCCTTCAGGTTGATGTCGAAGCGGTAGATGGTGGTGGAGATAAAGCTGGCCGTCAGCTGAGGAATCACGCCGTAGCGGATCTTCTGGAAGGCGGTGCAACCCATGGCATCCAGACTTTCCAGAATGTGGGTGTCCAGATCCTCAATGGCGGTGATGTACATTTTGGAGATCATGCCGATGGAGCAGACCGACTGGGTGATGACACCGCAGGCCGCGCCGGGACCGGTGACCCGAATCCACATCAGCGCCCAGACCAGGCTGGGGATGGTACGGATCAGCAGAATCAGCAGCCGGAACACATAGGCAATGGGCTTGGGCATGATGTTGCCCGCCGCCAGGAAAGCGAAGGGAATGGCCAGAATGGCACCAAACAGGGTGCCCAGCACCGCAATGGCAATGGTCTGCAGCAGCAGATAGGGCACATCCGTCTCCCCCAGACCGAACAGCAACGAGGTATCCGGCCCGAACACGCCATGGAGCACGCCCTTGGCCACCTCGGTGCCGGTGACGGTCATGCCGGTGAACTGAATGTCCGTGGAAGACCAGCCCACCAGCGCCACCAGGATCAGCACGATCAGGGTATAGACCAGCCAGTTCCGGGGACGGCTTGCGTAGGCCTCCGCCGCGGTGAGCTTGCGGTGGTAGGTTTCCTCAAAATTCTCTAATTTTGTTCTTGTAGCCATATCCGTCTCCTTAACTGAGCTTCTTACGCAGGAACGCGCTGAAGAATTCGATAAACGCCACGACCACAAACAGCGTCAGCAGCACCATGCCCAGGCTCTCGTAGTCCCGCCAGCCGATCCGCTCGTTGATGGTGATACCCAGACCGCCGGCACCCACATAGCCCAGAATGGCCGAGGCGCGGATGTTCATCTCAAAGCAGTACAGGCAGTGGCTCAGGTACACCGGCAGGATCTGCGGCACACAGGCAGACCAGAAGGCCTGGAACTTGTCGGCACCCAGAGCTTCCATGGCCTCAAAGGGACCCATGTCGATGGTCTCGATGCTCTCATAGAGCATCTTCGACACCACGCCGAAGGTGAAGATAGCAATGGCAACGGTGCCGGAGAAGGTGCCCAGAGAGAAGATCAGGGCGCACACCAGAGCAATAACCAGGGTCGGCAGGGTGCGGATCAGCGCCAGCAGGAAGCGGAAAAAGCTGACGATCAGCGTGTTCTTATTGATATTGGACGATGCCAGAATGGCCACCGGCAGCGCCACAGCACAGCCGATCACCGTGCCCAGAATGGACATCTTGATGGTGTCCAGCAGGGGGGAGACGACCTTGGGGAAGAATTCCCAGTTGGGGTGGAAGATCTTCTTCAGCAGATCCAGCATTTTTCCGAACCGATCCACAATGGTCATCAGGTCAAACTCGGTCATACGCAGCGCCCAGACAATGACCAGCACCAGGCACAGCACGATCAGGGGCATCCGGCTTCTGCGGCGGCGGACGGTGTGACCATTCTCCAGGGTGATCAGCTGGGGCTTGAAGATCTTGTCAAATAAAGTCTCTTTGAAAAGAGCAGTGTTTTCCTGATCCATAGTTACTCTCCATCGCCCATGGTGGGCACCTTGGTGCCGTTATAGACCTCGTCGATCTGCTCCTGGGTAATGGTGCTGGCAGGGCCGTCGAACACAATCTCGCCGGAGCGGATGCCGATGACCCGGTCGCAATATTTCAGCGCCAGATCCACATGGTGGATGTTCAGCAGAATGGAGATCTTGTACTCCTTGTTGATGCGGACGAAGTCCTCCATGACCTGCTTGGCGGTGATGGGATCCAGGGATGCCACCGGCTCGTCCGCCAGGATGATCTTGGGGTTCTGGTTCAGGGTACGCGCCAGCGCCACACGCTGCTGCTGACCGCCGGACAGCTGGTCACAGCGGGTATAGGCCTTATCCAAAATGCCTACCTTGTCCAGGCTTTCCAGGGCCCGCATTTTCTGCTCCTTGGTGAAGATGCCGAACAGAACCCGCAGGAAATTCATATCGGGCACGTCTGCGGTCAGGACGTTGTTGATGGCACTGCTGCGGGAGACCAGATTGAAGCTCTGGAAAATCATGCCCACTTTCCGGCGATAGCGGCGCAGCTCCGTGCCCTTGAGGGAGTTGACATGGACACCGTCCACCGTCAGCTCGCCCTTGGTGATGTCGTGCATCCGGTTGATGCAGCGCAGAATGGTGGATTTGCCCGCGCCGGACAGACCGATGATGGCCACAAATTCGCCCTGCTCGATCTGCAGGTCAATGCCCTTCAGCGCGGTGAAGCCGTTTGGATAAGTCTTATACACATTTTTGAATTCAATCATGCTATGACTCTTTTCTTTCTATAGTAATGGTTGACAGCGTATGAAAGGGGGATTAGGACGAAAGCGCCCTTGAAGTGACCCCAAAAAGTTAGACAAATATTTCTGACTTAAATTGTTAAAGCAG
>CAYWZB010000094.1:0-4287 GCA_964462775.1 uncultured Oscillospiraceae bacterium | reverse complement strand
TCAGCAGGGAGGACTGGAACCAGCCACGGTACTGGTCGGCACCTTCCAGATACACGTCCGCAGGCCACAGCTCGGGGGTGCGGTGCATCAGGGAAGCGTAGTGGGTGGAGCCGGAGTCGAACCAGCAGTCCAGCGTGTCGGTTTCCTTGGTGAAGTGCTTGCCGCCGCAGTGGGGGCAGGTGAAGCCGTCGGGCACCAGTTCCATGGCTTCACGCTCGAACCAGATGTTGGAGCCGTGCTCGTCGAACAGCTGGGAGATCTTGGCGATGGATTCGGGCGTGGACACAGGCTTGCCGCAGTCCTCGCAGTAGAACACAGGGATGGGCAGACCCCAGCGGCGCTGACGGGAGATACACCAGTCGGCACGCTCCCGGATCATGCTGGTCATCCGCTCCTCGCCCCAGGCGGGATACCACTGAACGTTTTCAATGGCCTGGATGGCCTGCTCCTTGAAGGATTCCACGGAGCAGAACCACTGGGGGGTGGCACGGAAGATCACGGGCTTCTTGCAGCGGTCGTGATGGGGGTAGGAGTGGACAATCTGCTCGGCAGCGAACAGAGCACCGCTTTCCTGCATATCTGCCAGAATGATGGGGTTGGATTCCTCGGTTTTCAGACCGGCGTACTTACCGGCATAGTCGGTATGACGACCATAGTCATCCACAGGCACCACCAGCTCCATGCCGTAGCGCATACAGGTCTGGTAGTCGTCCGCACCAAAGCCGGGGGCGGTGTGGACACAGCCTGTACCGGAATCCATGGTGACGTACTCGGCGTTGACCAGACGTGAGGTCTTGTCAATGAAGGGGTGCTGGGCAACCATGTTCTCGAAGAAGCTGCCGGGGTAGCTGGCCAGAACCTCGTAGGTTTCAAAGCCGCCCATCTTCATGGTCTTTTCCATCAGGGCTTCTGCCATGATGTAGGTCTCGCCGTTTTCGGCCTTCACCAGCACATAGCTGTCCCGGGGGTGCAGGCAGATGGCCATGTTGCCGGGCAGGGTCCAGATGGTGGTGGTCCAGATGACGAAGTAGGTCTTGGAAAGGTCAAACTGGGAGAGCTTGCCCTGATCGTCCTTCATGGCGAACTTGACATAGACAGAGGTACAGGGATCATCCTGATACTCAATATCCGCCTCCGCCACGGCGGTGGCGCAGAAGGGGCACCAGGTCACGGGCTTCAGGCCCTTGTAGATATAACCCTTGTCGAACATCCGGCCAAAGACCTTGACCTCCTGAGCCTCAAAGTGCTTGTCCATGGTGCGGTAGGGATGCTCCCAGTCGGCCACCACGCCCAGACGCTTGAAGCCGCCCATCTGCTTCTGGATGAAGTCCTCAGCGAAGGCTTCGCAGGCCTTGCGGAACTCGGGAACGGTCATGTCCTTGTTCAGCTTCTTCTTGGAAGTCTCAATGGCACGCTCGATGGGCAGACCGTGGTTGTCCCAGCCGGGGACGTAGGGGGTGTAGTAGCCGGTCATGGCGTGGGAGCGGACGATGAAGTCCTTCAGGGTCTTGTTCAGGGCGTGACCCATGTGGATATAGCCGTTGGAGAAGGGAGGGCCGTCATGCAGCACGAACCGGGGCAGATCCTTGTTCTTTTCCAGCATGGCGTTGTACAGATCCATTTCCTGCCACTTTTCCAGCATTCCAGGCTCCCGGGCAGGCAGACCGGCCTTCATGGGGAAAGCGGTCTGGGGAGTAATGATGGTGTTTTTGTATTCCATGGGATTTACCTCCATTGTGAATTTCAAATGAGAACGGAAAAGCGCCTTTGTCTCCTACTGCTAAGAGACAAAGGCGCGTAAACCTCTGCGGTACCACTCTTGTTCTGACCTGTGGGTCAGCACTCAAAGCGCGCGGTAACGGGCGCGAATCCGGTGCGGCCTACTTCCTTGCAGGTTCGGCGCACAGCTCAGAGGGGATACCATACGGATGCCGTCCGCTGCCTTGCACCAACCGGCAGCTCTCTGAGGGGGCTTGTCCGCAGGCCTGTCCTCGTCAAGGCCTTGCATATGGGGAGCGATTACTTGCTCTTGGGATCGTAGTTGCGGCCGAACTGCAGGTTCAGGCTGGCAAACTTGCTGGTGATGGAATCAGTGTCCACGGGGTGACGGGCGGGAGCCACGGGAGCGGTGTCCTGGGTGGTGCCCACAATGGCTTCGATGTTCTGAGAGATCTCGTCAGCCACGTCGTCGCTGTTCATGGGAGCTGCCACGGGGGCGGGAGCCACGGGAGTGGCGGGTGCCTTGGGGGCGTTGGCGCTCTTGATCCGCTCCAGAGCGTGGATGCAGGAACGCATCTGATCCTGGATCTCGTTGATCTGAGCGGAAGCGGTGCGGCGGGCTTCCTCCACACGGGCGTTCTCGGCTGCGATCAGCTCGGCATTGGCATTGACATTGACGGGCTGGGGGGCAACGGCTGCGGCGGAGGCGGCAGCGGTGGTGCCGGCATCCTTGAGCATCTGGGCGCACTTGACCTCGGCTTCCCGAACCATCTTGTCGCACTGACGCTGGGCGTTGACCACGGCCTCCTTCATGGCGGCCTCATTCTTGCGGTACTCCTCCAGCTTGCCCACCAGGACACGCATCTTGCTCTTGAGCAGGGCGTTTTCCTTGTACAGAGTCACATAGTCCTCGGTCAAAGGCTCCAGAAATTCATCCACCTGCTGCATATTGTAGCCGCCGAAGGTGGACTTGGCGAAGGAGATCTGATCGATCTGCTGCGGTGTAAACATATAAAGGTTCCCCTTTCTGTGGTTCTTTCTTTCCTTGCGGGAGCCGATGCACACAGGATTCTATGGGCATCGGCCCCCGCAAGGGGGATTTTTGAATTAGACGTAGCTTTCCACTTCTGCCTGCAGGGTTTCCAGGTCGCCCACGATATCCATGTTGTGGGGGCAGAACAGGTAAGCGGACTGGGCGATCTTCTTCACATCGCCGTCCAGAGCGTAGACACAGCCGGACAGGAAGTCCACCACACGGCGGGCCATGGCCTTGTCCACGTTCTCCATGTTGACGATGACGGCCTTGCGGTTACGCAGATCGTCAGCGGCCTTGGAGGTGTCGTTGAAGCTGCCGGGACGGAACAGGACGACCTCCTGCTTGTTGCCAGCACCCATATTCAGCACCCGGCCGTTGAAGTCAGCCACGGGAGCGGCGGAAGCGGCAGGGGCGATACCAAAGCCAAAGCCGGAATCCTCCTCGTCCTCCTCTTCCTCGTCCTCCATCACAGGGGCAGGAGCGGGAGCGCGGCGGGGGCTGCGGCGGCTGGGAGCGGGAGTCTCGGCAGGTTCCTCATAATCGTCGAGGTAGTCGTCCTCCTCGTCGTAATCATCATAATCGTCATCGGCGTAGGGCTGGGCAAACTTCTTTACGGAATCCCAAATGCTCATAATTCTATATATCCTCCTAATGTATCTTCACATCAATTTGATGAATCCCCATAGTTTCTGGCTCCGAAGATGGCGGTGCCAACGCGGATCATCGTGCTGCCACAGGCAATGGCATCGGCATAGTCGCCGGACATGCCCATCGATAAACAGTCCACCATGACATTATCGTATTTTTTTCGCCTGATGTCAACAGTTAATTGAAACATTTTTTGAAAAAACTTGATATTTTCTCCCGATTCCCGCGAAATTGGGGGAATTGCCATGAGTCCTTTGATACATACGTTTGAAAATTCGCCGCTTTTTTCCAGCAGGGGCAGGATCTGCTCCGGGGCAAAGCCGGACTTGCTGTCCTCGGCACCGATGTTGACTTCCAGCAAAACCGCCTGACAGATGCCCTGACGGCTGGCCTCCCGGTCAATGGCAGACAGCAGCCGCTCCGAGTCCACGCTCTGGATCAGATCGACTTTGCCCACCACCTGGCGCACCTTGTTGGTTTGCAGATGCCCGATGAAGTGGACGGGGGCACCGGCGTAGGCGTTTTGCGCCAGCTTGGCCGTCAGCTCCTGGGCACGGTTTTCGCCGCAGCAGTCCACACCGGCGGCAATGGCCTGGCGGACGGCGTCGGCATCGTTCATTTTGGTGGCGGCGCACAGCTGGATGGAGCCGGGGTCACGACCGGCGGCCAGGGCTGCCGCTTCCATTTCTGCCCGGATCCGGGCAACGTTTTCCACAATGGACATGAGGATTCGTCCTTTCTCTGTGTAGATGGGGAAGGGGGCTTCCCAAAAGCAAAAGGGCGGCGGTTTGCTCCGTCGCCCTTGCTTGGCCAATTACAGGGGGGTGGCTGCGGCCTTCAGCGGCTTCATGGGGGCAAGGGTGGAGATGGCGTGCTTGTAGATC
>CAYWZB010000093.1:0-4319 GCA_964462775.1 uncultured Oscillospiraceae bacterium | reverse complement strand
TGCATTTGCGGCATTGAGCCTATGAGCAACGGCTTCATCGTGGTCAACCGGGAATACAAGGGTATGACCCCTGCCGGCATGACCTTTGGCGAGCTGGCCTCCTGCACCGGCGGCGGTGTCCAGACCCCCGGCTACATGGGTCACGGCCGTCACTTCATCTCCTCCAAGAAGTTCATCGCTGCCGAGGGCGGCATTGAGCGCATTGTCTGGATGCCCAAGGAGCTGAAGGATGACGTTGCCGACCGGCTGAACAAGACTGCCAAGGAGCTGTACGGCATCGAAAACTTCACCGATCTGGTGGCTGACGAGACCATCACCACCGACTGCGAAGAGCTGCTGAACTGGCTGACTGAGAAGAATCACCCCGTCCTGGCCATGGAGCCTCTGATGTAACATACTGGCTTGCTGGCCAACAACAGATAATCCTGCCGTAGGGGCCGATGCCTACATCGGCCCCTCGTCTGGGAACGTGCCCTCAAATGATAGCAAGGAGGGGACTGCAGTGGAGAGGCGAAAACCACTGCGATTGCGGCAATATGATTACGGTCAGCCGGGTGCTTATTTCATCACGGTGTGTACCCAGGGCAAGAAATGCCTTTTGGGTGCGGTGGTGAAGGGAAGTGACAGCATCGCACCGAGTGTCAAACTCAGCAAGGTGGGCTTGATTACGGAAAAATATCTGCGGTCAATCCCGGGGGTGGATGCGTATGTCATTATGCCGAACCATGTGCATATGATTCTGCTGATTTCTGCGGGGGATCTGCGCCAGAGGCCGATGTGGGCATCGGCCCCTACGGAGGGCTGCATCTCCGACCGGATCCGCTCCTGGAAAACACTGATCACGAAGGAAGCGGGCTGCGGAATTTGGCAGCGTTCCTTTTATGACCATGTGATCCGCGATGAGAGGGATTATATCCGAATATCCCAGTATATTGCGGATAACCCGGCGAAATGGAGCGAAGATGTTTACTATGCGAACTGTTGAGTGCCATTTGGGCAGGCAACGGTAAAGAAAAAATCATTGTTCTTGTGGCACCCGGGTGCGCTTTGCGGCTCGGGGGCTTAAAAAGGGAATGGGGTGAAAAGCCCCGCACGAAAGGGTGCTGTAAGTGCCGAGAAGCCCAATCCGTCGGCGGAAGCCGGTCATTGGGGGAGACCCTGAGAAGGCAGGGGTGGGCTTCGCCTGAGGCATGAGTCAGAAGAACTACAAGGACACATCACAGGGGCTTGTTCCTGTGCATATGTGTTGCGAAAACATAGAAATCTCAGCTACACAGGAGGAAAAACAAACCATGAAAGTAACCTTCCAAATTGAGGGGGCGACCCCTGTTATCATTGAATGCAACGCCGGAGATATCCTGCTGGAGACTGCCCGCCGGGCCAATGTGGCCATCGATGCGCCCTGCTCTGGCAACGGCTCCTGCGGCAAGTGCCGGGTCAAGCTGGTGGCAGGCGACCTGGAAAGCCTGCCCAGCCGTCACATCTCCGACGAGGAATACGCCGCCGGCTGGCGCTTAAGCTGCTGCTCCAAGGTCCGGGGGGACTGTGTTGTCTTTGTTCCGGACATTGCCAGCGCTTACCAGTCCCGGATGAAAACCGCGGATCTGAGCAGCCCCAAGGAAATCGCCATTTTTGAGGATTGCCAGGAAAAGCTGCGGCAGAGCGGCATCTCCTTCACCAACAACTACCGTGCCCTGGTGCTGGAAATGGCAGAGCCCACTCTGGACGATACCATGCCCGACAATGAGCGCCTGACCTGGGCAATCCAGGAGGCCACCGGCGCGGAAAAGGTGGAGATCCCCTTCTGCGTCATGGTGAAGCTGGCGCACACCCTCCGGGAGCACCACTTCCGGGTCTGCGTCAAGGGTGAGCTGGCAGGGGATACCTTCCGCTGCATGGAGATCACCTCCCCCGAGGATACCGCCATTGTGGGCTGCGCCATCGATATCGGTACCACCACCGTCACCATGGTTCTGACCGACCTGGAAAACGGCAAGCTACTGGCCAAGGGCTCCTCCGGCAACGGCCAAATCCGCTACGGTGCGGACGTCATCAACCGGATCATTGAGCAGGGGCGTCCCGGGGGCAAGAAGAAGCTCCAGGATGCCATTTTGAAGGAAACGCTGGTGCCCATCATTGCCAACCTGTGCAAGAGCGCGAATATCTCCGCCCGGAGCATTCTGCGGCTGTGCGTGGGTGCCAACACCACCATGAACCACCTGTTTGTGGGCGTGGATGCGGAGAGCGTCCGCATGGAGCCTTACATCCCCAGCTTCTTTGGCTGGGAGGGACTGCTGGCCGGGGATCTGAAGCTCCCTGCCAACCCCCTGGCTCCCGTGCTCATTGCCCCCAACATCGGCTCCTACGTCGGCGGCGATATCACCGCCGGTACGCTGGCGGCGGGTCTGTGGGATCGGGACGAAATGAGCCTGTTCATTGACTTGGGCACCAACGGCGAGATTGTCTACGGCAACCGGGACTTTATGATGAGCTGTGCCTGCTCTGCCGGCCCCGCTTTTGAGGGCGGCGACATCTCCTGCGGTATGCGTGCTACCGACGGCGCTGTGGAAGCAGCCGTCATTGATAAGGACACCATGGAGCCGACCCTGTCTGTCATCGGTGACGAAGGTCAGAAGGTGGTGGGCATCTGCGGCTCCGGCATCATTGACATGATCTCCGAGCTGTTCCGCTGCGGCATCATCAATGCCAAGGGTCTGTTCGTCCGGGAGGGCAAGCGGATCCTGCGGGATGCCCATGGCATGGGTCGGTATGTGCTGGCCTTTGCGGAGGAATCCGAGACCGGCCGGGAGGTGTCCCTGAACGAAGTGGACATCGATAACTTCATCCGTGCCAAGGGCGCGATTTTCTCCGCCATCGATACCCTGCTGCAGAGCGTGGACATGACCCCGGATTGCATCGACACGGTGTACGTCGCCGGCGGCATCGGCAGCGGCATCAATATGAAAAACGCCGTGAACATCGGTATGTTCCCGGATGTGGATCTGGAAAAGTTCCATTATATCGGCAATTCCTCCCTCACCGGCGCTTACGCCATGGTTCTTTCCGACGAGGCCAACGCCAAGACCGCGGAAGTGGCTGCCAACATGACCTATCTGGAGCTGAGCACCTACCCCGGCTACATGGATTCCTTCGTAGCCGCCTGCTTCCTGCCCCATACCGATGCCAGCCTGTTCCCCAGCGTCAAGCAGGAGTGGTGATATGCTGACGAAACTGCACCATACTGCCATTATCTGCTCGGATTATGAGAAGAGTCTGAAATTTTATCAGAAAATCGGCTTTTCCCTGATTCGGGAAGTCCGCCGGGAGGATCGGCAGGACTATTTGACCATGCTGCGTGCCGGGGATGTGGTGCTCGAGCTGTTCACCAAGCCCCAGGCACCCCGGCGGGTCACCGACCCCGAAGCGCTGGGTCTGCGGCATCTGGCGTTCCATGTGGACAACGTGGAGGAAACCGCCGCCTGGCTGAACAGTCTGGGCATTGAAACCGAGCCTGTCCGGGAAGACCGGGTCAACGGCGGAAGGATGACCTTCTTCCGGGATCCCGACGGACTGCCCCTGGAGCTGCACGAGTGACCGGGGACAACATCAGAAAAGGATCAGACAATATGCAAGTAGAAAACCACAAAGAAGAAGTACCCTTTGCCCATTACGAGGAAAAGTTCCGCACTCTGGATCCGGCAGAGGTAACCGGACGGCTGTCCCATGTCAGCTATGAGGCCGGGGAGTTTCGGCTGGAGCTGATGGGTCGGCACTTTGCCGTTGCCCATCCGGCTTACGCCATCCGTGCCCTGGACGGCGGCAAGCTGCCCCCCTTGCCCACCCAGACCTTCCTGCTGCGCTATCTGCTGGAAAGCCGGGATGTGGCCTTCGGCGGCTCCTGGAAGACCTTCCGGGAAATGCCCTGGGGGGAAATGTACATCCAGCCCTATACCGGCCGGGTGCTGACCCGGGCGGCCTATACCTTCGGCACCCGGGTGGCGGCTTTTGCCGCCGCCTGCGAGAAAATGGGTGCCCGGAAGCTGCCCCATGGGGACGCGGGCTATGAATTTGACCTGATCGGCGGCTACAGGATGCAGCTGCTGGTCTGGGAGGGAGACGAGGAGTTCCCCCCAAATGCCCAGGTGATCTATTCCGATAACTTCGCCGAGGGCTTCGCCGCAGAGGATCGGGTAGTCGCCGGCGACATCCTGATCTCCACCATCAAGGCGGAAATGTAACAAAAGGCAGACACCTTCGGTGTCTGCCTCAGACTGTCAAAGAACCCCTGTTTTTGCTAAGCGAAAACAGGGATTCTAACG
>CAYWZB010000092.1:0-4721 GCA_964462775.1 uncultured Oscillospiraceae bacterium | reverse complement strand
CTGAGGCGTGCCGCTTTTGCGGCACGCCTGTTCTTTTATGCAATTCAGGCACCCAGATTGATATAGCCCAGCTTGATGGCGCTGTAGTCCACATCAATGGGGTGATCGGCTTCCAGCTGCTCCACCAGCAGGTTTGCCTGCTCGGTGACCCAGCCGCTTTCGGCAGCGGTCTGCCAGATGGGGGTTTTGTTCACAAAGAACATCACATGGTAGCCATAGCTGGTTCGCACCAGACCGCAGTCCCCGTAGGTACGGCTCTCGTCAAAGCACCAGTCCTCGAAAGGCTCCACCATCTGACCCACATAGACATTTTCGTACAGACCGCCGTTGGTGTTGGAGCCGGGATCTTCGGACTTCTCATTGGCCAGTGCCGCAAAGCTGTCCTCGGTCTTTTCGCCTGCCAGCCAGGCATCCAGCACCGCCTGTGCCTTGACCCGGCAAGCTTCCCACTCTGCATCGGTGTAGGTGGTGGTGCCGGTGTCATCGGTGGTACCACCCTCCACCATCAGCAGGATGTGGCGCACGTCCACATAGTTGCCTTCTTTGGTGATGCCCTGTTCCGCATACTCGCTTTCATGCTGGGCAAAGTAGGCTTCCAGATCTGCCTGGGTGGGAACGGCGGCTTCTGTCTTGTTCAGGTAATAGGGCTTGCCTGTATAGTACAGGTTCTGGAAATGGGCGAAATCCGCCAGAGTAGCACCAGGCCCGATATTCCGCAGCAGAAGCTCCTCCACGCTTGCCAGACCATAGCCTTCCGCCAGATCCATCAGGGTGGTTTCCAGATTTTCCAGGTACTCCGTCTCCTCCTGGCTCATTTCCAGTCCGGCAGCCTGGGCTTCCTCCGCCAGTGCCTGATGCAGCTGCCAGTAGTCCAGCGCACCGGTCAGGAAATACTGCTGCCAGGTCATGCCGTTGTCCTCCAGACACATCTGAGTATCCAGGGGCTGGGTGTAATCCAACAAGCCGTAGGTCATGATGTAGTAGCCCGTCTCGGAATTGAGATAGCTGTTGACCATGTTCCAGTAGTAAACCTGCAGCTGGCTGTTGGTCAGCTGCTTGTCGCCCATGGTTGCCACCACGGTGTCGGCATGGGCCTTGACTTCCTCGTCGCTGACGGTGTAGCTGCCCTTGCAGGTGGCGTCATCGGGGTTGCCGTCAGCCGGCACGGTGACAGGCACCGTCTCTTCCGTTGCCATGGTGGTTTCCGCCGGGGCAGTCTCCGCAGGCACGGTGTTCCGGTTTGCCAGTCCGCTGATTACCAGCGTAACCAGCGCCGCCGTCAGCACCACTACAGCAACAATCCCCATGGCCAGCTTGGCAGGGGACAGCACGATCCCCGGCTGGATCTGCGTCTTTTCCCCGGCAACCTCTTCCACGCCGGCAACCTCGGACAGGATGGTTTCTTCTTCGGAAGCCGGGGCTTCCTCCCGGGTCACTTCTTCCGCCACCACTTCGGCCGGTTCTTCCGGGGCGTTGTCCTTACCGCAATGGGGGCACAGGGACGAGCCTTCTGCCAGCTCTTCCTGGCAATATTTGCATTTTTCCATGAAATATCCTCTTTCTCCGTAAAAAACGGTGATGATCCTTCACAGTTTACCACGGACGCCGCCGGAATGCAAGCCCTACACAGATTGTTTACAATTTCCACCGGGGAGTGCTTGCAAACCCCGGCGAAAAATGGTATTATTTATAGTTGAGATAGTATCAATTGGAGGATTTCTCATGAATACCAAAACCACTGTTGTTTCCCAGGCGGAGCTGGATGCCCAGTTCGCCTGCTGTGATAAGATCGCTGCCTACTGGCAGGCTCAGGGGCGTACCCCCACCGCCTATGTGGAGACCTACGGCTGCCAGCAGAACGAGGCCGACTCGGAAAAGCTCCGGGGCTACCTGTCCCAGTGCGGCTACGCCATTGTCGGAGAAGCGGAGGGTGCCGATGTGGTCATTATGAACACCTGCGCCATCCGGGAGCACGCGGAGCAGCGTGTGTTCGGCAATCTGGGTGCCCTGACCCACACCAAGCGCCGCCACCCGGAGCAGAAGATCTTCCTGTGCGGCTGCATGGCCGGTGAGACCAAGGTCTCCGATCGGATCAAGACCAGCTACCCCCATGTGGACGGCGTGTTCTCCACCCACCACCTGTGGCAGTTCCCGGAAATTCTCTGGAACGTCCTCAGCCAGAAGAAGCGCCAGTTCTTCATTGCCGATGAGCCCGGCTCCATTGCCGAGGGCATCCCCCAGGTGCGGGATTCCAAGCTGAAAACCTGGGTATCCATTATGTACGGTTGCAACAACTTCTGCACTTACTGCATCGTCCCCTATGTCCGGGGTCGGGAGCGCAGCCGCCTGCCGGAGGACATTCTGGAAGAATGCCGCCAGGTCATCGCCGCCGGTGCCCGGGAGATTACCCTGCTGGGGCAGAACGTCAACTCCTACGGCAAGGATCTTTCCTGCGGCATGGACTTTGCGGATTTGCTGGCTGCCATTGCCCAGCTGCCCGGTGACTTCCTGATCCGCTTCATGACCAGCCACCCCCGGGACGCTTCCGAGAAGCTGTTCGATACCATGGCAAAATACCCCAAGATTGCCAAGCAGCTGCATCTGCCCTTCCAGTCTGGCTCCTCCCGGGTGCTCAAGGCCATGAACCGGCACTATGACCGGGAAGCCTATCTGGAAAAGGTTCGCTACGCCAAATCCGTCATGCCGGAGCTGGTGCTGACCTCCGATGTGATCGTGGGCTTCCCCGGTGAGACGGAGGAGGAATTTGAGGAGACCATCTCCCTGATCCAGCAGGTGCACTACGACAGCCTGTTTACCTTCATTTTCTCCCCCCGCCCCGGCACTCCTGCCGCTTCCATGGAAGATCCCACCCCCAAGGAGGAGAAAAACCGCCGCTTCGACAAGCTCTGCGCCGTGCAGAACGCCATTTCCGAGGAGATCCACACCGCCTACGTTGGCAAGACGCTGCGCTGCCTGGTGGACGGGCAGGACAAGGATCTGCTCACCGCCCGCACCGAGGGCGGACGGCTGGTGCGTTTTGCCGGCCCCGCGTGCCTGATCGGAACCTACCAGCGCCTGACCATCACCGGCGCCACCACCTGGAGCCTGACCGGCCAGCTGGAACAGTAACCGTTTTTCAGGGAGAAATTTCTCCCGACACAGAAGATAAGGATGGATATTATGGCCAAAGCCGCAAATGAATTGACCCCCATGCAGAAGCAATATCAGGAAATCAAGGCGCAGAACCGGGACAGCATTCTGTTTTTCCGTCTGGGCGATTTCTATGAAATGTTCAACGAAGATGCCAAAGTGGCAGCCCGGGAGCTGGATCTGACCCTGACCACCCGGGACCGGGGCAAGCCCAAGGAGGAGCAGACCCCCATGTGCGGCGTGCCCTTCCACAGCGTGGACTCCTACATTGCCCGGCTGGTGCAGAAGGGCTACAAGGTCGCCATCTGCGAGCAGATGACGGATCCTGCCCTGACCAAGGGACTGGTGGAGCGGGAGATCACCCGGGTGGTCACCCCCGGCACCGTCACCGAAAGCTGTATGCTGGACGAAAACCGCAACAACTACATGGGCTGCGTCTACGGTCAGGAGGGGCGGTTCGGCCTTGCCTTCTGCGATGTGTCCACCGGTGCCTTTTTCGCCACCACCTGCGCCGATGTGCAGAGCGTGGTCTCCGAGCTGGGGCGGTTTTCTCCCAGCGAGGTGCTGCGCTTCGGTGCCGGCGTGGATGACCCTGCCATTGACGATGCCCTGTTCCGCCGGTTAAACTGCTGTGTAGACGAGGGCAAGGTGGAGCCGTTCCAGCTCAGCGATGCCGAAGCTCTGCTGGAAAGCCACTTCCACGCTCCGCTGTCCCAGCTGGGTCTGGGCGGCGTACCCCATGCCATTGCCGCCTCCGGCGCGCTGCTGCAGACCCTGCTGACCCTGCAGAAAAATGACCTTGCCCACATCCGCCAGCTGCAATATTACACCACCGGCCGGTTCATGGAGCTGGATCTGGATGCCCGGCGGAATCTGGAATTGACAGAAACCATGCGTGCCAAGGAGAAGAAGGGCACGCTGCTGTGGGTGCTGGATAAGACCCACACCGCCATGGGTGGACGGATGCTCCGCTCCTGGCTGGAAAAGCCCCTGCTGGATGTGGGGGAGATCACCCGCCGCCACGGTGCCGTGGCGGATCTGGTGGACAGCGTTATGATCCGGGGCGAGCTGGAGGAAGCGCTGAAGGATGTGACGGATCTGGAGCGTGTCATGACCCGGATCGTCACCGGCACCGTCAACTGCCGGGATCTGCTGGGTCTTGCCCGGGGCTTCCGGGCGCTGCCCGAGGTCAAGCGCCAGCTGGCGCACTGCGAAGCGCCCCTGCTGCGCCGGCTGGAGGAGGCCATCGATCCGCTGACCGACTGCGCCGACCTGATTGAAGCCACCATCGTTGACGAGCCGCCCCTGACCATCCGGGAGGGCGGCATCATCCGCAAGGGTGCCGATTCCGATGCCGACCGGCTCCGGGACATTATGGAAGGCGGCAGCGGCACCATCGCCGCCATTGAAGCCTCCGAGCGGGAGAAAACCGGCATCCGCACCCTGAAAGTGGGCTTCAACCGGGTTTTCGGCTATTATATTGAAGTTTCCAAGTCCTTTATGGATCAGGTGCCCGACCACTACATCCGCAAGCAGACCCTGGCAAACTGCGAGCGCTACATCACCCAGGA
>CAYWZB010000091.1:0-4737 GCA_964462775.1 uncultured Oscillospiraceae bacterium | reverse complement strand
CGTTAAACCCCCTGTTTTCGCTTAGCAAAAACAGGGGTTCTTTGACAGTCTGAAAGTCCGAGCCTGCTTGCAGGCTCGGACTTTCTGCTTGGCAAAAACGATTTCCCACTGCATACCGGAGCGGGGTGTGGCAAATGGCTATAAAAAGGGACGATAATCCGCACAATATGTTTATTATACCACTTTTTTGGAAAAACGTCCATACGCAGACGGCACAAGATTTTGCCGGGATTCTTGGGGAATATCCCATCTTGAAAATGTGACCGCTGTGGGCTACAATAAAAATACGACAAAGGAGTGAGTCCAATGTACTAAGGAAACACCATCCTGAAGAAAGCAGAGGTTACGCAAATGACAGACCCCAACAACTTCGTGAAATGACCCTCGAACCGTTGCAGTGAGTAGGCAATGGATCGGGGGTCATTTCCTGTTTGTAAGGCGATGGGTTTCTGAAAACAGGAAAAGGTTAGGCATTTCTTAAGAAACGGGTGACTTGACAGGCTCCGGCTGCTCGCTTATAATATGGAGCATATGGAGGTGCTTGTTTTATGAAAAAACCACTGTATCTGGCGGTTATCACCGTACTTTTGATTGTCTTTGCCGTCAGCGCTGTTTTTGTGGGACGGTATCTGGTTCAGGGCAAGCAGGAAGCGGATCGCTTCGATGAGCTGTCCCAGATGAAGGACAATGCCGCTACCCAGCCTGCCGTGACCACTGTCCCGGAGACTACGGAGGCACCCACGGAAACCACCGCCGAGACCACCGTTCCCACCGAGCCGCAGCCTCTGGCGGAGTACGAGGCACTGCATGAGATGAACAGCGACATGGTGGGCTGGCTGAAGATCGAGGGCACCAAGCTGGACTATCCCGTGCTGCAGACCCCGGACAACCCCAACTATTATCTCTACCGCAACTTTGACAAGGCGGACAGCTCCCGGGGCGCCATCTATGCCCGGGAGGAGTGCGACATCAACGAGCCCAGCGACAACATCACCATCTATGGCCACAACATGGCCGATGGCAGTATGTTCGCCGCGCTGAACAATTACACCAACAAGAACACCTGGGAGAACAACAACCTGATCATCTTCGACACCCTGACGGAGTACCATACCTACAAGATTTTCGCAGTGTTCAAGACCAGCGCCAACCTGGGGGAGGGCTTCTCCTACCACCAGTTTGTGGATGCGGCGGATGAGAAGGAGTTCAACGACTTCGTGGCTACCTGCAAGAGGCTGAGCTTCTACGATACCGGCATCACCCCGGTGTACGGCGACAAGCTAATCTGCCTGTCCACCTGCGAGTATACCCTGAACAACGGCCGGCTGGTGGTGGCGGCTGTCCGGCTGACCTGATAGACCACATTTTCCGACGCACCCCGATTCCGGGGTGCGTCGTGCTGTACAGGAGGAAAGAAATGCGATATGCCAATATGGTTCCCGGCACCTTCCTGAGCCGCCCCAACCGGTTCGTTGCCCATGTGCGGATTGATGGGGAGACGGAAGTGGTTCATGTCAAAAATACCGGCCGCTGCCGGGAACTGCTGCCGGAGGGCACAAAGGTCTGGTGCCAGCGGGCGGACAATCCCAGCCGAAAGACGAAATTTGACCTGATTACCGTGGCCAAGGGTCACCGGCTGATTAACATGGACTCCCAGGCACCCAACGCCGCCGCCCGGGAATGGCTGCTGGCAGGGGGACTGGGGGAGATCCGGGAGCTGCGGGCGGAGACCGTCCACGGGGATTCCCGGTTTGACTTTTCCTTTACCAGAGAGGGAAAGCCCTGCCTGCTGGAGGTCAAGGGCGTGACACTGGAGGAGGATGGGGTGTGCGCCTTCCCGGATGCCCCCACCCAGCGGGGTGCCAGGCACCTGCGGGGGCTGACCCAGGCCGCCCGGGAGGGGTACGGCGCTTATGTGCTGTTTGTGATCCAGATGGGCAGCGTGCGGTCGCTGCACCCCAACGATGCCACAGACCCGGAATTTGGCCGTGCCCTGCGGCAGGCGGCGGCACAGGGAGTTACGGTTCTGGCGGTGGACTGCGCCGTGACGGAGGATACCATGACCATCGGAAATTTTGTGCCGGTGGAGCTGTGAGGAAAGTCCCGGGTGCCCTTTTGGGCGCCTGGGACTTTGTCTGTCCGGGGGGATAACGGTTACGCAACCTGACATAACAGAAGATTACATAATCCGACTGCTTATGTAAACATTTGTAACTATTTGATACAATATCTGGGGGATTTCGAGAAAATGCGCCCAATATCTGGGTTCGGGGTTGACATAATTTTTTAAAGAAAAATCTGTCAAAAGTTGTAGGAATGCGTAAAATGTAAGTAAATACTTGACTTTTTGAGATAAAATGTTATAATAAGCCCATCGGAACCGGGAAATGGCAAAATGGTTACAAACAAAAACACCCGGCTCTTCCGGCAGAAGGAGGATATCCCATGGGCACTTGCGGGCGATACGCGAAAAAAAGAAAACCGATGATCATCCACCTGGGTGCGGCAGCGGCTGCCCTGGCGCTGGCCTCCTGCGTGCTGGCGCAGACCGCCTTTGCAAAGACCTATGTGATCCGGGATGGAGAGCGGGTGGTGACCTATACCACCTTCGCCACCGATCCGGCACAGGTGCTGGGTCAGGCGGGGGTGGCCTTAACGGAAAACGATACCTATACCACCGAGGCCGTGGATGGCGGAGAGGAAATTACCATCCGTCGGGTCCAGAGCGTCACCGTCCGGTATCGTGGAGAGGAAACCACGGTGAGCGCCTTCGGCGAGACAGCTGGGGAGCTGCTGAGCCGCCTGAATCTGGAGGTGGGCGGGGACGATGTCCCTTCCCACGCTCTGGACACACCGGTTTATGACGGCATGGAGCTGCGCGTCGACCGGGTGGTGACGGCGGAGGAGACCTACACCGTCACCGTGCCCCATGAGGTCAGCCGCTGCAATGACGCGGCAGCCCCGGCAGGCACGGAGACGGTGCTGATTGAAGGGGTGGACGGCCAGCTGCGCCGGACGGCGCGGGTGACCTACCTCAACGGCGTGGAAACCAGCCGGGAGTTGCTGAGCGAAACGGTGACGGTTGCGCCGGTGACGGAGCTGGTCGCCCAGGGCACCGGACAGGAGCCGCAGAGTGCCGACCCAACTGCCATGCCGGTGATTGCCGACGGCTACATCACCCTGCCCACCGGCGAGGTGCTGACTTATACCGACACCGCCACCATCCGTGCCACGGCCTACACCCACACCGATGCCGGCTGCACGATGACCACCGCCACCGGCACCACGGTGCACTGGGGCACTGTGGCGGTGGACCCCCGGTACATCCCCTACGGCACGAGAATGTTCATCGTCTCCAACGATGGTGCCTATGTCTACGGCGTTGCCGTGGCGGAGGACTGCGGCGGCGATATCAAGGGTGACCGGATGGATCTGTATATGCCGACTTACAACGAGTGCATCCAGTTTGGCCGGCGGGTGTGCACCATTTATTTTCTGGGTTGACCCCAAGCCTCCGCTTCCCGCATGGGAAAGCGGGGGCTTTTTCGCTGCCCCGCAATCCCCGGCCGCTGCCCAATCACTATGCCGACAGCCGGGATGATCCGCCTGACTGTGCAGACCCATCAGACCCCGCCGGTGACGGTGGCGTTTTCCGTGGAGGTCTGAGGGGAAACCGGGTGTGTATTTTTTGTAAAATATACAAAAAATGGATTGACAACCCGGCAGGATAATGGTATATTTGATTCGGTACTTCCGTACCGATAATATGTGTGGTGAGCCATTTCAACGGCAGCCGCATAAATCCTGTATGGGCCGATCCACATAAAACGGTAGGCACCAGCTAAATTACAAGGAGACGAATTATTATGGCATTCAAGACTGACATCGAGATCGCACAGGAAACCACTATGCAGCACATCACCGAGGTCGCCAAGACCGCCGGTGTTGACGCTAAGTACCTGGAACAGTACGGCAACTACAAGGCTAAGGTTGACTACAATATCCTCAAGGATATGGCCGACAAGCCCAACGGCAAGCTGATCCTGGTCACCGCTATCAACCCCACTCCCGCAGGCGAAGGCAAGACCACCACCACCGTCGGCCTGGCTGACGGTATGCGCCGCATCGGCAAGAACGTCATGGTCGCTCTGCGTGAGCCCTCCCTGGGCCCCGTGTTCGGCGTCAAGGGCGGTGCTGCCGGTGGCGGCTACGCTCAGGTCGTCCCCATGGAGGACATCAACCTGCACTTCACCGGTGACTTCCACGCCATCGGCGCTGCCAACAACCTGCTGGCCGCGATGCTCGACAACCATATCTACCAGGGCAACGCTCTGGGCATTGACCCCCGCCAGATCACCTGGCGCCGCTGCGTCGATATGAACGACCGTCAGCTGCGTAACGTGGTGGACGGCCTGGGCGGCAAGGTCAACGGCACCCCCCGTGAAGACGGCTACGACATCACCGTTGCTTCCGAGGTCATGGCAGTTCTGTGCCTGGCTTCCGATGTCAACGATCTGAAGGAGCGCCTGGCTCGCCTGGTGGTTGGCTACACCTACGCCGGCAAGCCCGTCACCGCCGGCGACCTGAACGCTCAGGGCGCTATGGCTGCTCTGCTGAAGGACGCTCTGAAGCCCAACCTGGTTCAGACTCTGGAGCACACTCCCGCTTTCGTCCACGGCGGCCCCTTCGCCAACATCGCTCACGGCTGTAACTCCGTTACCGCTACCAAGATCGCTC
>CAYWZB010000090.1:0-4830 GCA_964462775.1 uncultured Oscillospiraceae bacterium | reverse complement strand
AAAGTCCAACCGCATCGCCGATTTGGGCAGCCATGTGTGGGACGAATGGGCAGGCTCCGACGGCACCATCGGCAAGGCCTACGGCTACCAGCTGGCGCAGAAGCACCATTACAAGGAAGGGGACATGGATCAGGTGGATCGGGTGCTGTATGACCTGAAGCACAATCCCACCTCCCGGCGGATTCTGACAAATATCTACAATTTCCAGGATCTGAGCGAAATGAACCTGTATCCCTGCGCTTACTCCATGACCTTCAACGTCACCGGCAACAAGCTCAACGCCATTTTGAACCAGCGCTCTCAGGATATGCTTACTGCCAACAACTGGAACGTGGTGCAGTACGCGGTGCTGACCCATATGATGGCGCAGGTATCCGGCCTGGAAGTGGGGGAGCTGGTGCATGTCATTGCCGACTGCCATATCTATGACCGGCATATCCCGGCGGTGGAGGCCATGCTGGAAAAAGAGGGCTTCGATGCGCCCACCTTCCGCATGGACAAGAGCGTTACCGACTTCTATGCCTTTACCAAGGACTCCTTCTCCATGGAGAACTATCAGTTCCACCCCTTTGATTTTCAGATCCCCATGGCGATTTGAGGTGGCGTATGGAACTGATCGTAGCTGTTTATGACGACTGGGGGATTGGCCGGGATGGCACCCAGCCGGTGGCGCTGTCCGCGGATCGGAAATTCTTCCGGGAGACCACCCGGGGGGCAACGGTCATTGCCGGGCGGCGCACCATTCAGGATTTCCCCGGGCAGAAGCCCCTGCCCGGACGGGTGAATCTGGTGCTGACCGGAAGCGCCCGGGACATCCCCGGCTTTACCGTCTGCGCCAATGTGGAGCAGGCGCTGGCACTGGTGGGGCAGGCGGACAGAGCCATGGTCATCGGCGGCGGCAGTGTCTACCGCCAGCTGCTGCCATATTGCGACACCGCCTACATCACCAAGGTGCACACCGCCCCGGAATCAGATACCTTCTTTCCCAATCTGGACAAAGACCCCCAGTGGTTTTTGGCGCAGACCCTTCAAAGCGGAGAGGAAAACGGGATCGCCTATGAAATGCTGCTGTACCGGCGCAAAGAAGAATAAGCTCAGGGGGCAGCCAACGGCTGCCCCCGAAAACATTCCCAATTGCATTTTTTGGCCGGGAGTGCTATACTTTTTTCCAGAAATAAATGAGGTGATGGCTTTTGAAAAAACTTCTGAAATATCTCCGTGGCTATGAAAAGCAGTGTGTGCTGGGCCCCATGTTCAAGCTGCTGGAGGCAACCTTTGAGCTGCTGGTGCCGCTGGTGGTGGCCAGTATTGTGGACACCGGCATCGCCGGGGGCGACCAGGGGTACATTGTCAAAATGTGTCTGGTGATGGTGGCGCTGGGCGTGGTGGGTCTGATCAGCTCGGTGACGGCGCAGTATTTTTCCGCCGTTGCGGCGGTGGGCTTTTCCGCCCGGCTGCGCCATGCCCTGCTGGAGCATATCCTGGGGCTGAGCTACAGCCAGGTGGATGCCCTGGGCACCTCCACCATGATTACCCGGATGACCTCCGATGTCAATCAGGTGCAAAATGGCCTGAATCTGACCCTGCGGCTGCTGCTGCGGTCGCCCTTTGTGGTGTTCGGCGCCATGGTTATGGCCTTCACCATTGATGTGCAGGCGGCGCTGGTGTTCGCCGGCGTGATTCCGGTGCTGTGCCTGATCGTGTTTGGCATCATGCTCATCACCATGCCCCTTTACCGGAAGGTGCAGGGGGCACTGGATCGGGTCACTGCCGCAACCCGGCAGAATCTGACCGGCGTCCGAGTGCTGCGTGCCTTCTGCAAGGAGGAGGCGGAGGTAGAGAGCTTCGCCGCCGAAACCGAGAACCTGACCCAGCGGCAGCTGACCGCCGGACGGATCTCCAACCTGATGAATCCCGTGACCTATGTGGTCATCAATCTGGCAGTGGTGGTGCTGGTGCAGGTGGGAGCGGTGAAGGTGGAGCACGGGGTGCTCACTCAGGGACTGGTTATTGCGCTGTACAATTATATGTCTCAGATTCTGGTGGAGCTGATCAAAATGGCCAACCTGATTATCAACATCACCAAGGCCGTCGCCTGCGGCAACCGGATCCAGTCGGTGCTGGAGCTTCAGCCGGATCAAACTCCGGGAACCGTCCAGCCGGAGACGCTCTGTGGAGCCGTGGAATTTGAGAACGTGACCGCCCGGTACGCCGGGGCGGCAAGCCCCTCTCTGGAGCATATTTCCTTTTCCGCCCAGCCGGGGCAGACCATCGGCATCATCGGCGGCACCGGCTCCGGCAAGACCACGCTGGTCAATCTGATCCCCCGGCTGTACGATGCCTGGGAGGGAACCGTGCGGATCGACGGGGTGGATGTGGCAGATTTTGACCCGACTCAGCTGCGCCAAAACATTGGCGTAGTGCCCCAGAAGTGCCTGCTGTTTCAGGGCACCATCCGGGACAATCTCCGCTGGGGCAACAGTGATGCCACCGACGAGGAGCTGTGGGCAGCGCTGGAGACGGCGCAGGCCAGGGAGATCGTGGAGAAGAAGGAAGGTGGTCTGGATGCTCCCGTGGAGCAGGGGGGCGTAAACTTCTCCGGCGGTCAGCGCCAGAGACTGACCATCGCCCGGGCACTGGTGCGCCGCCCCAGCATCCTGATTCTGGATGACAGCGCCTCCGCGCTGGACTATGCCACCGATGCCGCCCTGCGTATGGCCATCCGCAATATGCCGAATCCCCCCACCACCTTCCTGGTCTCCCAGCGGGCGGCTTCCGTGCGCTATGCGGATGAGATTCTGGTGCTGGATGACGGCCTTCTGGTGGGCAAAGGCACCCACGAAGCGCTGCTGCGGGAGTGCCCGGTGTATCAGGAGATCTATTATTCCCAGTTTCCCAAGGAGGTGAGCGGCCATGACTGATCAGTTGGTAACATTGAAAAAGGTGCTTCACCGGCTGAAGAACCAGTGGCTCAGCCTGACCGCGGCACTGCTTCTGGCGCTGGTTTATGTGGTGATGACCCTGTATATCCCCATTCTGGTGGGCAATGCCATTGACTGCATCGTGGATGCGGGGCGGGTGGACTTTGCGGCCATGGGCGTGTACCTGCGCCGGGTGGTGCTCTGCGCCTGCGTGGCGGGGCTGTCGCAGTGGGCGATGAGCGAGCTGAATAATCGTATGACCTATCGCATCACCCGGGACATCCGGGATGAAGCCTTCCGGCACATTCAGGTGCTGCCCCTGTCCTATCTGGACAAGCACCCCCAGGGCGACCTGGTCAGCCGGGTCATTGCCGATGTGGATACCTTTGCCGACGGACTGCTGATGGGCTTTACCCAGCTGTTCACCGGCGTGATGACCATTGGCGGAACGCTGCTGTTCATGCTGCGGATCCATTGGGGCATTGCTCTGGTGGTGGTTTGCATCACGCCTCTTTCGCTGGTGGTGGCGAATTTCATTGCCAAGAAAACCTATTCCATGTTCCGCCTGCAAACGGTGACCCGGGGCGAGCAGACCAGCCTGATTGACGAGACGGTGGCCGGAATCAAGGTGGTGCGTGCCTTTGGCCACGAGCGGGCAACGCTGGAGCAGTTCGACGAAATCAACGCCCGGCTGCAGAAGGCTTCCATGCGGGCGATTTTCTATTCCTCTCTGGTCAATCCCTGCACCCGGTTCGTCAATTCCGTGGTGTATGCCGGAGTGGGGCTGACTGGTGCGCTGCTGGCGGTTTCCGGCGGCATCAGCGTGGGCAGCCTGACCATTTTCCTGAATTACGCAAATCAGTATACCAAACCCTTCAACGAGATTTCCGGGGTGGTGACGGAGCTGCAAAACGCACTGGCCTGCGCTGACCGGGTGTTCCAGCTGATGGAAGCACCTGCCCAGACCCCGGAGCCGGAGCGACCCAAAGCCCCGGAAAGCGTCCGGGGTGGGGTGGAGATCCGGGATCTGGAATTTTCCTACGATCCCGCCAAGCCTCTGATTGGGGATTTCAACCTCAGTGTCCAGCCGGGGCAGCGGGTAGCCATCGTTGGCCCCACCGGTTGCGGCAAGACCACCTTTATCAACCTGCTCATGCGCTTCTACGATCCCCAGGGCGGACAGATTTGCCTGGACGGGGTGAACACTCTGGCCATGGAACGCTACCGGCTGCGCCGCAATGTGGGCATGGTGCTGCAGGATACCTGGCTGAAGGCGGGCACTATCCGGGAGAACATTGCCATGGGCAAGCCGGACGCCACGGAGGAGGAGATCGTCGCCGCAGCCAAGCAGGCACACGCCCACAGCTTCATCAAGCGGCTGCCCAAGGGCTATGACACGGTGATCGGGGAATCCGGCGGCGACCTGTCCCAGGGACAGAAGCAGCTGCTGTGCATTGCGCGGGTGATGCTGTGCCTGCCGCCCATGCTGTTTTTGGATGAAGCCACTTCTTCCATCGACACCCGGACGGAGATCAAAATTCAGAAGGCTTTCGATACCATGATGCAGGGACGTACTTCCTTCATCGTGGCGCACCGCCTGTCCACCATCCAGGGAGCGGATCTGATTCTGGTGATGAAGGACGGACACATTCTGGAGCAGGGGAAACATCAGCAGCTGCTGGAAAAAGGCGGCTTCTACGCCCAGCTGTACCAGAGCCAATTTGCCCATTAACCGCTTTTTGCTGACCCCGAAAGGGGTCAGCAAAAAATTTGCGAAAAAAGGAAAAAAGTGCTTGACATTTTGCTATCTATCGTGTATTATATGTAAGTCAGCACGAGCCAACACCACAATATCATATGGAGCAGTATCGAAGCGGTCATAACGAGCACGATTGGAAATCGTGTGTAC
>CAYWZB010000089.1:0-4918 GCA_964462775.1 uncultured Oscillospiraceae bacterium | reverse complement strand
ACGTTAGAACCCCTGTTTCCGCTTAGCAAAAACAGGGGTTCTTTGACAGTCTGAGGCGTGCCGCTGATAAGCGGCACGCCTTTGTTTTTGCAAAAACTTTATTTCCTGGCTCCCCCTCTGGGGGAGCTGTCATGCGATAGCATGACTGAGAGGGCTTTTCGACTGAGGGGCTGAAGATTCCCCAAAGCTGCCTCACGACTCCCGGAGCAGCTGCTGGAATACTGGCAGGCTGCGGCGGATCATGTCCGGGCTGACGCAGTAGCAGATGCGGAAATAGCCGGGGCAGCCGAAACCGTCGCCGGGGACCAAGAGCAGATCCTTCTCCTTTGCCCGGTCAGAAAAGGCCTGGGCATCCCCGCCGGGGGCTTTGATGAACAGGTAGAACGCCCCGTCGGGCTTTGCCATTTCGTAGCCCATGGCGGTGAGGGTATCGTAAAGCGTCCGCCGGTTGCGGTCATAGGCTTCCAGATCCGGCCCCAGACCGGCGCACCGGGCGATGACCTTCTGCCACAGGCTGGGGGCGCAGACGTGACCGCCGGCCCGGGCGGCACCGGCAATGGCGGCGTACAGCCGCTGTCCGTCAGTGGCAGCACTGGGCACATAAACATACCCGATTCGTTCGCCGGGAAGGGACAGAGACTTGGAATAGGAGTAGCAAACCACCGTATCCGGGTAGATCTCCGGCACGAAGGGCACCTCCACTCCGTAGGCCAGCTCCCGGTAAGGCTCATCGGAGATGAGGTAAATGGGATGCCCAAAGGCGGCGGATTTGGCACACAGCAGCTGGGCAAGGGCAGTCAGTGTCTGCCGGGTATAGACGACCCCGGAGGGGTTGTTGGGAGAATTGAGGATCACCGCCTGGGTGTGGGGGGTCAGCAGGGCTTCCAGAGCGGTCAGATCGATCTGGAAGGAGGGCACGTCCGGGGGCACCACCTTGAAAATCAGCCCGGCACCCTCGGCAAAGGGCTTGTACTCCGGGAAGTAGGGGGCAATGGCCAGCACCTCGCCCCCGGGCACTGCCAGAGCACGGAACACGCTGACCAGCTCCGGGGCGGCGCCGCAGCCCAGGAAAAATTCCTCCGGCAGGGTGTGAATCTGATAGCGCCGGTTCAGATCCTGGGAAATGGCCTTCCGGGCTTCCAGATCGCCCACTGCGGAGGTGTAGCCGTGCACCTGCAGGGGATCCGTATCCGACAGGATCTCCCGGATGGCCTGATCCACCTGGGGCGGTGCCGGGATGGAAGGGTTGCCAAGGGAATAGTCGTAGACATTCTCCCGGCCGACAATGGCCGCCCGGCGGCAGCCGTATTCAAACAGCTCCCGGATGCAGGAACGGTTGGCACCCAGGGCGTAAGCGGTTTCGTTGAGCATGGCGCTTCTCCTTTCAGGTGGCGGCCTCGTACAGCGGCGCTGCCGGGTCAAAGGGCTGGGGCTTGTAGGTAACGGAGCCAATGGGCTTGCCTTCAACGCCGTATTTGGGAATGTACCCAAAGAGGTTTACATAACGTTCCAAGTCCGCCTTTTCCTTCTCCATTTCCTCCATGACGGCGAAGGTGGCGATGACATCGTCCACCGCCCGGTGGGAGTTGACCACCCGCCCGGTCAGGCCGTAGGCTTCAATGGCGCTGCACAGCTTGTGGGGATAGCTCCGGCGATCCCGGTAGACGGTGAGCAGATCCAGCTTGTCCTTGCCCTTGAGGATGGTGGGATCTCCGTCCCGCAGGAGCATATAAAACAGGAAGCTCAGGTCGAAGTGGGCATTGTAGGCCAGCAGCAGGGTGTTCCCCTGAAACAGCTCCCCAATGTCCCGGCAGACCCGGGTCTTGGGCAGACCCCGCTCCCGCAGATCCTGGGTGGAGATGCCGGTGAGCTCCTCGATTTTCGGGGGCACGAAGGAGCCGGGAGCCAGCGCCACCAGCTCGTCGTATTCCCGGACGATTTTCGGCGTACCGTCCACCTGCTCCACCACCACGGCGGCAAATTCAATGATCTCGTCCCGGCTGTAGTTCAGGCCGGTGGTCTCCGTGTCGAAGAGCACCAGCCGGTCGTACCGGGCAAAAAGGGCTGCTAAGTTCGCCATTTTTCTCTCTCCTGTGTCTAAATTCGGTCAATCCATCAGCGCCATGGCACGCTCTGCCTTGCCCCGGTGCTCCGGCTGCAGGTCAAATTCCGCTGCCAGCTGGGCGGCAAAGGCAAAGGCGGCTTCCTCGGTGCCGGATTTCAGCTCCACTTCCAGTTCGGAAAAGGGCTCCTGACGGCTGCTTCCCAGAAAAACGCCCTGATCCAGTGCCAGCTCCACGGTGCCGCCGGGCACCGGGATCCACTGCGCCAGCCGCACCAGCCGTGCGCCGCACACCGGGCTAAGCCCCTTCCGGGCGTAGGACAGCAGGCTTTCAGGAGCGCCAAGGCGCAGCAGCACCTCCACCGCGGCGGTGATGTCCTGCCCTTCCGTCTCCCATTCGCCCCGGCGCAGACCGTCCCCGGGGGTTTTCAGGGAGCAGATGGAGGTGCCGTTTTCCAGCCGCCGCCGGAGCGTCCAGCGCAGAGCCTTCATGTCGCCGTCGGGGGTGTCGAAGTAGGTGGCCTCCATGGTGATGGGGGTAAACGTCCCGAATTTCTTCTGGATCTCCTCCAAAATCTCGGGGGAAGCCTGATATTTCAGTTCAAATTCTTTTCCCATAACGCCGTGCTCCTTCTTTCTGCATTTTCTGTGCCACCATTATACACCCGTCCATGTGCGCTTGCAAGGAAAAGTTGGGCGCAAGACCCCATTGCGACAGCATTATTTCCCCCGGCGTGGTAGGATGCCATCATCACAAAGGAAAGGCAGTGGTCTTATGTTGACATCCGTGGAATCTTACCTGCGCCGGGGGCAGCGTTGGATGCAGAAGTGGCTGGTGCATCCCTGGGTGCGGACGGCGGGCATGGTGCTCCTCAGCGGCGGCGGGGGCTTCCTGCTGGCGGCAGGGAGTCTGCTGCGCTATGCCCAGCCCTTGGCCATGGGCTGCATCTGCGCCCTCACCGGCTGGCCGGCGGTGGCCATGAGTCTGGGAGCCATGGGGGGCTACTGGGTATTCTGGGGCGTGGCAGGTTTTCAGGGAACGGTGTGGTCTGCCGCGGGAGGTCTGCTGGCGGTGCTGCTGGGGCGGCAGCTGCGTACGGGAGAGCAGCCCCTGGTGATCCCGTCCATAGCGGCCTTCCTGACGGCCATCACAGGGTTGGCGTTTCAGATCCTGCTGGCGGATACCACACCGGTCAGCATCTATCTGCTGCGTATTGCCATGGCGTTTTTCACGGCGGTGGTGTTCACCCAGGCGGCACAACGGCGCAGCGCCGTCACCGACTGGCTGGCAGGGGGAATCGGGGCGCTGGCGCTGGCGCAGGTGATGCCCATTCCCTATCTGGGTCTGGGGTATCTGGCGGCGGGCACCATGGCGGTCACCGGGGCGCTGCCCGGGGCGGTGCTGGCAGGGCTGGGGCTGGATCTGGCGCAGGTGACCCGGGTGCCCATGACGGCGGTGCTGGGACTTGCCTGGCTGGCACGGATGATCCCGCTGGAACGGCGGTGGCTGCGGTATTTTCTCCCGGGGGCGGCCTGCGCCGCGGTGATGGCGGTCAGCGGTCTGTGGGATCCGGCACCCCTGCCCGGTCTGGTGCTGGGGGGCTGGCTGGGATATGTGCTGCCCCCACGGCCGGAGGCTATCCCCCGCCGGGGGGAAACGGGCTTTGCCCAGGTGCGGCTGGAGCTGGGGGCGGAGGTCATGGGCCTGACCCGCCAGCTGCTGACGGAGGGTACTTCGCCGCCCATTGACGAGGCCGCCATTTTGCAGAAGGCTCGCCAGCGTGCCTGCGGCAGCTGCTCCTACCGAAAAAGCTGCCCGGAGCAGGCAGAGCTCAGCGCCTTCCATCTGGAGCATCCGTTGGAGGTGGATTGCCGGAAGCAGGGCAGGCTGATCCCGGAGCTGCGCCGGGGGCAGGAGCAGCTGAAGCTGCTGAAGGCCGACCGCCGGCGGCAGGAGGAATACCGGGCGGCGCTGGTGCAGCAGTATGAATTTCTGGGGGACTACCTGCGTACCCTGGCAGACAGCCTCCCCCGCCGGGGACAGCGCCCCCGGGTCTGCTTCCGGGTGGAGGCGGCGGCACGCTCCTGCGGCAAGGAACGTGCCAACGGGGATCGGTGCCTGGCCTTTGCCGGGTCGGATTGCCGGTACTATGTGCTGCTGTGCGACGGAATGGGCACCGGACTGGGTGCCGCCCGGGAGGGGCAGTCCGCCGCCCAGCTGCTGCGGCAGCTCCTCACCGCCGGCTTCCCTGCCAACCACGCCCTGCGAACCGTCAACAGCCTGCTGGCTTTGCAGGGAAGCGCCGGGGCGGTGACGGTGGATCTGGCGGAGCTGTATCTGGACACGGGCTACGCCTGCGTCTACAAGTGGGGCGCGGCTCCCAGCTGGCTGCTGCGGCGCACCGGAAACGAAAAAATAGGGACAGCCACCCCACCGCCGGGACTGTCCGTGGCGGACGGCCGGGAAATAGTGGAGAAGCTGTCCCTGCGTCGGGGGGAAGCGCTGGTTTTGCTCAGTGACGGCGTAGATGGAGAGGAGAGTCTGCGCCAGCTGGGCTTGGCCACGGAGGGGCCGCCTGGGGAGCTGGCGGCAAAGATCCTGCGTGGCGGCCGGGGAACCCAGGACGATGCCACCGCTGTGGTCATCCGCCTGCGTCCTGTCAGCCTGAGCACATAATACCACGCACCCGGCGCAAAATCCGTCGAAACACAAGATGTGGGAGAAGGAAATGGGGAATCTTCACAAGATATGGAGGAAACTTTGACAGTCTGACCCGGTCACGCCTTCTGGCGTGACCGGGTCAGACTGTCAAAGAACCCCTGTTTTTGCTAAGCGGAAACAGGGGTTCTAACGTA
>CAYWZB010000088.1:0-5028 GCA_964462775.1 uncultured Oscillospiraceae bacterium | reverse complement strand
GCCCCGGCGTGTACGCCAGCCACGGCTACGAGCGCAGCCACATGGACGGCATTCGGAACACCCTGAAGGTGCTGTGCGGCTATCTGGATGTGTAACCGGGCCGCAACGCTTGCGTTAGAAAGAAGGAACGGAACGTGAATAAGGATCTGACGGTGGGGAAGCCCTCCAGCGTACTTTGGAGATTTTGCCTGCCCCTGTTTGGCAGCATTTTGTTCCAGCAGCTTTACAACATTGCCGACAGCTGGGTGGCGGGACGGTTTATCGGCCAGAACGCCCTGGCGGCGGTGGGCAACAGCTATGAGATCACCCTGATCTTCATCGCCTTCGCCTTCGGCTGCAACATTGGCTGCTCGGTGCTGGTGTCCCAGCTGTTTGGCGCCAGGGACTACTGCCGGATGAAAACCGCCGTCTATACCGCCATGATTGCCAGCGGCGCAGTATGCCTGGCGCTGATGGCTGTGGGAATTTTGGGCTGCAATGCCCTGCTGACCCTGATCCGCACCCCCGGCGAGGTCTTTGCCGATTCGGCGCTGTACCTGGATATCTATGTCTGGGGGCTGCCCTTTGTGTTTTTCTATAACCTGTCCACCGGTGTGTTCTCCGCTTTGGGTGACAGCAAGACCCCCTTCTGGTTTCTGGCTGTGTCCTCCTTAAGCAACATCGCCATGGATATCCTCTTTGTCACGGCTTTCCATATGGGCGTAGCAGGTGTGGCCTGGGCGACCTTCCTGTGCCAGGGGGTCAGCTGCCTGCTGGCGGTGACGGTGGTGCTGCGGCGGCTGTCCCGGATCCCCACCACGGGGAAGATCCCGGCCTTTTCCTGGGATCTGCTGAAGCGCTTTGCCCTGATCGCCATTCCCAGCACCCTGCAGCAGAGCTTCGTCTCCATTGGCAATATCATCATCCAGGGTGCCATCAACAGCTTCGGCACGGACATCATGGCGGGCTACTCCGCCGGTGTGAAGCTGAACAATCTGGTGATTACCTCCTTCACCACCATCGGCAACGGCATTTCCAACTACACCGCCCAGAACATCGGTGCCGGAAAGCTGAGCCGGGTGAAAGAGGGCTTCCGGGCGGGGCTGAAGATGGTGTGGCTGCTGTGCCTGCCCCTGGCGGTGCTGTACTGCACCTGCGGGCGGAGCCTGATGGGCTTCTTCCTCAATGATCCGACGGTGCTGGCGCTGGACACCGGCGTGCTGTACCTGCGGATTCTGGCACCGTTCTATTTTGTGGTGTCTGCCAAGCTGGTGGCGGACGGGATCCTGCGGGGTGCCGGCCGGATGAAGCAGTTCATGGCGGCTACCTTTGTGGATTTGCTGCTGCGTACGGGGCTGGCGCTGGTGCTCTCCGGCACCGCCCTTGGCTCCACGGGCATCTGGTGCGCCTGGCCCATCGGTTGGAGCGTGGCCACGGCGTTGTCTGTAAGTTTCTACCGCCGGGGTGCCTGGATGGAGGAGAGAAATTCCTGAAAACCGGAATTTTTATCCCCCCGGGGGGCTTCAATCGGTTTCTTTTTCCTGATATAATAGGGACAACAAGAACCGAAGGGAGACTTTCCTATGCGTATCAACGATTCCCGAAGCATTCGCCGCTTGACGCTGGCTGCTGTGTGTGTGGCGCTGTGTGTGGTGCTGCCCATTGCCTTCCATTCCATCCCCAATGCCGGCAGCGTGCTTCTGCCCATGCACATTCCCGTGCTGATCTGCGGCATGATCTGCGGCTGGCCTTACGGCTTCCTGTGCGGTTTGATGGGACCTCTGCTGTCCGGCGTGCTCACCGGTATGCCTCCTGTGGCATATATGCCCTCCATGATGGTCGAATGCGGAACCTATGGACTGGTGGCAGGGCTGACCCTGAAATTTGTCCACACCAAAAAGACTTACTGTGATCTGTATATTGCTCTGGTAGCCGCCATGGTGGCTGGCCGGGTGGTTTCCGGCATTGCCAAGGCGCTGATCTTCACCCCCGGTCTTGCCATGTCCGCCTGGGTCGCCTCCAGCTTTGTCACTGCCCTGCCCGGCATCGTGATTCAGCTGGTGTTCCTGCCCACGGTGGTGCTGGCGCTGATGAAGGCGCGGGTGATCCCGGTGCGCTACCGGAAAGGAGAAGCAACCGTTTGAATCAGAAGGATGTAATTGAATTTTTCGACCGCTGCGCCCCCAACTGGGACGCGGATATGATTAAAAATGATGCCATCATCGGTGCCATTTTGGACAATGCGGAGGTTGGCTCCGGCATGGACGTGCTGGATGTGGCCTGCGGCACCGGCGTGATGTTCCCCTACTATCTGGATCGCCAGGTGGCTTCCGTCACCGGCATCGACATTTCCCCGGAGATGGCGAAAATCGCCGCCGGGAAGTTCACCCAGGACAGCCGGGTGGAGGTGCTCTGCGGCGATGTGGAGGCCACGGATTTCGGCAAAAAGTTTGACCGGATTGTGGTCTACAACGCTTTCCCCCATTTCCCGGATCCCCAGCGGCTCATTGCGGGACTGTCCAAGCTGCTGAAAGAGGGCGGCCGCCTGACCATTGCCCACGGCCAGAGCCGGGAGGCCATTGACGGGCACCATGCCGGCCCTGCCAGCAAGGTCTCCGTGGGGCTCATGCCTGCGGACAGCCTGATGGCGCTGTTCCAGCCCTATTTTGAGGTGGAGATTCTTGTCTCCAATTCCCGGATGTATCAGGTCTCCGGCGTAAAGCGGGATGGCCTGAGCCACAGCCACGGCGGTCATGTCCATTCTCATGATCTGGGCACCGAGGCACACTCCCACGGGGATACCCCCATGGACGAGCTGCTGGCGCTGATGAAATTCATGATCTCCCACAACGATGCCCACGCCCAGGAGCTGGCGGAGCTTGCCTCCCAGCTGAAGGACATGGGCAACCCCCGTGCCTACAGCCGAATCATGGATGCGGTGGCGGATTTCGACACCGGCAACGCCCAGCTGGACGCGGTGGCCCGGGAGCTGGCTGCCCAGCTGTAAACCAAATACAACTTCACCATTGCAAAACCGCCCTTCTTCTGGTATGATATTTCCGAAGAAAGGCGGTTTTTCTATGGTCAATGTTTGCGATATTCAGGTGATGAAGCCATTGCTTGCCCAGCATGGGTTCCATTTTTCCAAGGCGAAGGGGCAGAACTTTCTGATTGCCCCCTGGGTGCCCCAGTCCATTGCGGAGGATTCCGGGGTGGATGAGACGGTGGGCGTGCTGGAAATCGGCCCCGGCATCGGCCCGCTGACCCAGCAGCTGTGCCTGCGGGCAGGGAAGGTCTGCGCCGTGGAGCTGGATGAGCGGCTCAAGCCCATTCTGGACATCACCGTGGGAGAATTTGACAATCTGGAGATCATCTGGAGCGATGTGCTCAAGCAGGACATCCCGGCGCTGGTGAAGGAAAAGTTTGCCGGTCTGCGCCCCATGGCCTGCGCCAATCTGCCCTATTACATCACCTCTCCCATCCTCTCGGCGCTGCTGGAGGCGGAGTGCTTTGAAGCGGTGACGGTCATGGTGCAGAAGGAGGTGGCGCAGCGGATTGCCGCCCAGCCCGACTCTGCCGATTACAGCGCCTTTACGGTGTTCTGTCAGTATTATGCCCAGCCGGAGCTGCTGTTTGACGTGCCGGCGCACTGCTTCATGCCCCAGCCCAAGGTGACCTCCGCTGTGGTGACCCTCCGGGTGCGCCGGGAGAAGCCCTGGGACATTGCGGATGAGGACATCTTCTTCTGCACCGTCAAGGCCAGCTTCGCCATGCGCCGCAAGAAGCTGAGCAACGGTCTGGCCTCCGGCTTCCCGGAGCTGGGCAAGCAGGGTGCGGCAGAGGTGATCGCAGCCGCCGGCTTTGATGCCAACGTCCGGGGCGAGACTCTGGGCATCCCCGAATTTGCCCGGATTGCCAACGAAATTGCCAGACGGCGGGGGTGAAACGTGGTCAAATTCCTGTTTTTGGATCTGGATCAGACCATTCTGGATTTTCACCGGGGAGAGGCCATCGGCCTGAATAACGCCCTGCGTAGCCATGGCGTGGAGCCGACGGAACAGGTGCTTGCCCGGTATCGACAGATCAACCGCTGGCACTGGGAGCAGCTGGAGCTGGGAAAGCTGACCCAGGAGCAGGTGCTGGTGGGGCGGTTTCGCACCCTGTTTGCGGAGCTGGGCGTTCCGGCTGATGCCCAGAGGTGCTCTGAGGACTATGAGTACAACCTGTCCCTGAGCCACTTTTTCCTCCCCGGGGCGGAGGAAGCCCTGGAAAAGCTCCATGGAAAGTACAAGCTCTACCTTGCCAGCAACGGCACCGCCTTTGTCCAGCACCGGCGGCTGAAGGATGCCAACCTGTACCGATTCTTTGACGGCATTTTCCTGTCCGGGGAGGTGGGCTACAGCAAGCCTGCGGTGGAGTTCTTTGAAGCTGCCTTCCGCACTATCCCCGGCTTTGTCCGGGAGCAGGCGGTGATGGTGGGGGATACCTTGTCGTCGGATATTCTGGGCGGCATCCACGCCGGGATCCGAACGGTCTGGATCAACCCGGAGCACGCTCCCTGCGGCACGGTGGTGCCGGATTTCCAGGTGGATTCTCTGGCGCAGCTGCCCGGCCTGCTGGAAGCGCTGTGAGACGGACAAGGATATTTTTTCACGAAAAGATTGACAACCGGGCAAAAATGTGCTACATTTTCCCTATAAAAGCTGTGATGAAGACACGCGTTCCCGGTAAGATTCTCAGAGAGGCATCCGTTTGGTGAGAGGATGCCGTACCCCTGCCCGGAGCGATACCACTTCTGAGCCGCAGGTCGGAAATGGCCTGCCGGGCACGCCCGTTACCGCGTCAATGAGTGGCTCTGCTTGCAGGGCAACCAGGGTGGAACCGTGGAATACTGAAATTGTCTGTATCCCACCCCTGATTTCGTCAGGGGTGGGTATTTTTATATCTTCCCCCGAATCAAAAAGGAGGAAAACACTATGTCCGAAGAAAATCTGTACACCTTTGAAAACCCCGAGTACCGCAAGACCTACTGGCACACCTGCGCCCACA
>CAYWZB010000087.1:0-5053 GCA_964462775.1 uncultured Oscillospiraceae bacterium | reverse complement strand
CTTACAGCCACTTAATGCATAGCGGAGAGGCAAGGACTTTTTTGACACGCTCAAAAACAGCCTCTTCCTGGCTCCCCCAGAGGGGAGCCGTCATGCGACAGCATGGCTGAGAGGGCAAGGTTTTTGATTATCCCCTTATTTTCTGGGGAAGGTACTTTTTCCAATCCGGTTTCACCGTCCACCAGCTCAGCCCGGCGAACACCAGCGCACAGGCAAGGCTCAGCTTCCAGCCCAGAGAGAAGGCGGCGTTGTGATAGCGGTAGCTGACGGTATGCTCCCCGGCGGTCAGTTCCACAGCCACCATGCACTCCCCCACCAGCCGGATCTGCGCCGGCTCTCCGTCCACCGTCACGAACCAGTTGCCGTTCTGGGGAATGGAGGTATACAGCAGTCCATCCCGGTTGCAGGAAATGTGCCCCTCCAGGAAGGTAGAGCGGAAGGTGGTCAGCTCCAGCGTGGAGGCAGCCAGAATCTCATAGCCTGCCCGGAACCGCTCCGCATTCAGAATCCCGGCGCTGACAGTCATGGTGCTGCTCTCCCCCTTGTCGCAGGGAATGCGGATATCGATGACATCCCCGGCCAGCACATCCCCCACCGCAATCATCTGGGGCAGGCTGATGGTTTCCTTGAACTGCTCCACGCCGTTGACGCTGACGTAGTAATCATTCCGCTTGGGCAGATTCAGGTGCAGGCACAGGAAGCCATCCCGGTCAGCAACGTAGGAATAAGTCACCTCCGCGCCGGACTGGCTGTTGTCATACTTGCAGTAGCCGCTGGAATTTTCCTCGGAAACCGTGACGTTTCTGCCAACAATCTGCAAATTCTCTCCGCCGATTCGGTGCCAGACCTCCTCGCTCAGCCCCGTTGCCGCGGAAAACAGCTGATTCTGGAAGGGGAAGGTGCCCTGGCTGGCAGAAAAGTCCACCTCTGCCAGCTCCCTCTCCGCCAAAAAGCCCAGGGGCAGGTAGGCGGTATTTTCCAGCAGCGTGGTATCCCCGAAGGAGTTCGCCTCCCGGAAATAGGTGCTGGTTCTGTCCTTGCCATCCCGGTCGATCATGTATTTCAGCCCCAAAAAGAGGTTGGCTACCGGGGAGCTTTCCTCGAACAGATAGCGGTTGTAGGTATTCTTGGCACCGTAGCCCAGTGCTTTCATAAATTCCGTGGTTTTGACGTTGGCAGAGCTGGTAAAGGCGGATACGCCGTTGTAGCCGTTCAGCGCACCGTCATTGAGGGTCTGGGAGTGGGTGGTCTCCGCCCGGTAGAAGAGATTCCCATCTTCCCGCTCCTTCATATAGCGGATGACGGAGGCGGTATAGGTGGTGCCCTTGGGATAGTTGGACACGCCGGTACCCGGGAAATACAGGGCAAAGCACACCAGATTGGCCAGCAGCTCCACGCCCATCACCCCCAGCAGCGCATAGGACAGCCGCCGTCTGCGGCGGTAGTTGCGCCACTGGATCCGCTTGACCTGCCGCTCGGTGGCATCCTCCGGGATTGGCTCCCGCTTCCGCCCCCACAGCAGCACCGCCAGGTATCCCACCAGAAAGGCCAGATTGTAGATCAGGTACACCGGGATCTTCAGGCTCACGCTTCCCAGCTCCAGAGCCTTGGTTTCCAGAAGGCTGTTGGAGCAGGCCAGCAGTCCTGCCGTCAGCGCTCCCGCCACGGCGATCCGCTTCCAGCCAAAGCCATGGCGCAGCGTCCATGCCCGGTAGGCCATATACAGTACCACAAAGCTGTACAGGAAGCTGAAGCGGTAAGGGATCATGTTGGTGAAGTGGAATCCGTGCCAGATATAGTCCAGCTGGCGAATGATGAAGCTCAGGTTGAAAAACAGCAGCAGCCCCACAGCGCACAGCTTGTCCCGCAGCCGCACCTCCCCTGCCGACAGGTACAGGAACATCCAGACGATGCTGCCAATGCCGCAGTAGAGGTTGGGCAGGCCTTCCTTAAAGGAGGGCTGAATGCTGCCGCCCATGTTGCCCGCCACCTGCCGCATGGCATCCAGCAGCCCCCAGAGGGTGTGTTTGTCCGCAATGTTCAGCCGAAAGGTGGTGGGGAATTTGTTGACGCTGGACTGGGTGGTTTGCAGGGCGGACAGCGCCGGAATGGTCAGTACCGTAGTCATACCCAGCGCCAGCACCGTGTACAGTCCAATGCGGAAAAAGTCCGCACCCAGCTTCTTCCAGCCGCCCCAGCGGCAAATTTCATAGACCCAGAACAGCAAAAATACAAAAATACAGGTAAACAGGCCGATGTAGTAATTGGAATAAACGGACAAAAACAGAGTCAGGGTGTAAAGGACACATTTTTTCTCCTTCATCAGCTCCACCGTCCCCAGCGCCACCAGAGGAAGCAGAGCAAAGGTATCCAGCCACATGATGTTCCACTGATACCCCAGCGCCCAGGCGCACAGACCGTAAAAGCCGCCAAAGACGGCGATGGACAGATCCTCCGTCCGGAAAATCCGTTTCAGGAAGATGGCAAAAAACAGTCCCGCCAGCCCCAGCTTCACCGGTACCAGCAGAGAGAAGAACTCCAGCAGCCATTCTTCCGGCACCACCACACTGATCAGGTACAGGGGCGAGGCCAGATAGTAGGAGATCAGCCCCAGATAGTCCATGCCCATGCCCACGCTCCAGGTGTACAGCAGCCCATTGCCGCTACGCAGCGCCTGCCGGAAAGCCACGAAAAAGGGGTAATATTGATGGTACATATCGGAATAGAGCATGGAATACTTGCCGAAGGGCTCATACTGGCTCAGCAGCATCACAAACAGCATACCCACACAGGGAATGGCAAAGGCCCAGGCCAGCACATTTCCCTTCCGTCGGTTATTCAAAGGCAATTTCATAACAGCCCCCTAAAAAATCTATAGTAATGTATATTCTATCACGTTTTGGAATGTGGGTAAAGGGAGATTTTGGCGGTTGGGGCTTAAGATTTTTTAAAGAGCGAAAACACCGCCTGCCCCGGCTGGGGAGCAGGCGGTCCTGGATTCACAAAATCAGGCAGATCAGCCCTGTGGCTCCTTCGTTGACGATGCGGCACAGGGTGCCCCGGAATTTATTTCGCACGTCGTCGGAAAGCCCCACCACCTTCCCGGTCAGTCCTTCCTGAATCAGGTCGTAGACGGATTTCCCGAAAATATGGCTCTGCCACAGCTTCTCCGGATCCTCCCCCATCAGCGACTGGATCAGCTCCTGGGACTGCTTCTCGTCGCCCACCATGGGGTTGATCTCCGTGTCGATGTCCACCCGAACCATGTGGATGGAGGGTGCCCCCGCCTTCAGCCGGACACCGTAGGCGCCGCCCTTGCGGATCAGCTCCGGGGTTTGCAGCTGCATTTCCTCCGCTGCCGGCATGACCACCCCGTAGCCGGTGGCCTTCACCGCCGCCAAAGCGTCGGCAATTTTATCGTACTCCCGCTTGACCTGGGACAGCTCCGTCAGCAGTGCCAGCAGCTGGGCATCGTCCCCAATGGGCAGCCCCGCTCTGGCGCTGAGGATCTCGTAAAAGAGGCTGTCCGGGAAGCGGATGTCGCACACCACCGTGCCGCTGCCCAGATCCACCGTCCGCAGCCGGTATTCCACCACCTGGGGCAGCTCTTTCAGTGCTGCCAGCGCCGTCTCCGCCTGCCCCAGCTCCCGGATCTCCCCGGCAGCCTTCCGCAGCGTCTCGTACAGCGCCTCCTTCACCGGATGCTCCCCCTCCAGCGCATCCATCCACCGGGGCAGGTGCACCCGCAGGCTTGCCATGGGGAAGGTGTACAGCAGCGCCTGGAGCAGCCGGGTCACCCCGTCCTCATCCAGACTCTGGCAGTCGGCAACCAGGGGCTGTACTCCATAGGTCTTTTCCATCTGGTCTTTCAGGGACTGGGCAGCCTCCCCGCCGGGATTTCGGCTGTTTATTATAATAAGGTAAGGTTTCCCCGTTTTCTGCATATCCCGGATGGCACGTTTTTCCCCTTCGGCATAGGCTTCCCGGGGGATGTCGGTGACGGTGCCGTCGGTGGTGACCACCAGACCGATGGAGCAATGCTCCTGCATCACCTTCTTCGTCCCCAGCTCCGCCGCTTCGGTCATGGGGATCTCGTGGTCATACCAGGGGGTGGTCACCATCCGGGGTACCCCCTCCTCCACCGCGCCCACCGCGCCGTCGATCATATAGCCCACCGAGTCGATCAGGCGTACCCGGAGTCTGGTGACCTGATCCGGGGTGATCTCCACCGCCTCCTCCGGCACGAATTTCGGCTCCGAGGTCATGATGGTGCGTCCCGAGCCGCTTTGGGGCAGTTCATCCCGGGCACGCTCCCGGCGGTAGGGATCGGTGATCCCGGGGATCACCAGCACCTCCATGATCCGCTTGACCAGAGTGGATTTTCCCGTCCGCACGGGGCCGACCACCCCGATATACACATTCCCGCCGGTGCGCCGGGCAATATCGGCATAAATACGATCCATAGCAGCCTCCTGTTCCGGCAGGAGGGTCGCTCCTGCCATGGGTTTACCACAGGGTATGTCCGTTTCCCGGGCTTTAGAACCGTCCCAATCCCCCGGTATTCCCGGCAAAGAAAAATAGAAAGAAAATTGTAAAAATAATGTTTGACAAATGGAGCAAAAGCCTATATAATATGTAAGCACGACTGTGAGAAGGGAGAAAAGTATGCGTTTAGGACTTTCCAAGATCATTGACTGTCCCGGAGCATCGGTCTCTTTCTCCACGGAAGTGGATCTGAGTGATCTTTGTTACGGTGTCAGCTATCCTGTGACCGAGCCTGTCAAGGCTTCCGGCACAGTACGCAACACGGCCGGCGTCCTGATGATGAAGGGGGAAATCACCACCTGCATCCATGGCGTTTGCGACCGGTGTGCCAGCCCCTTTGACCGGGAGATTTTCCTCCCCATTGATGTGGTTCTGGTCACCGAAATGGCCAACGAAGAAAACGAAGACGAGTGGGTATTCCCTCTGGAGGGAGACAGCGCCGATCTGGATGACATTGTGCGGACAGTTTTTGTCCTGAATCTGGATTCCAAGCTGCTGTGCAAGGAGG
>CAYWZB010000086.1:0-5129 GCA_964462775.1 uncultured Oscillospiraceae bacterium | reverse complement strand
TAAAAAGCCCTTCTAGGGCTTAATCAAGCCTCCGGCTAAGCCGGAGGTTATGACTTTGCAAATCTTTACAAAAAAACAACAGATTAAGGTTGTACCCCAGGCGGAAAATATGTTATACTGTAAAATAAGCAAGATGCTGGGAGCTTTCCCACACCCAGGAAAAGAAAAGGGGAGGTAAGACTATGGAACAGATGATGGAAAAGACCGTGATGGAGCGTGCTGTGCTGGTGGGGCTGAACGCCGACTGCTTCAAGCCGGAGCAGACCGCCAATGACGAGACCCTTCGGGAGTTGGAGGAGCTGCTGCAGACCGCCGGCGGCTTCTGCACCGGCAAGGTGCTGCAAAACCGCCACACCCCGGATCCCCACAGCTTCATCGGCGAGGGCAAGGCTCAGGAGGTGAAGATGCTGGCGGAGGCCACCAACTCCACCATGATTATTTTTGACAATGAGCTGTCCCCCGGCAACATCCGGGCGCTGGAGGAGATCACGGGATTGACCGTCCTGGATCGCAGTGCCCTGATTCTGGACATTTTTGCCCAGAGAGCCAAGACCAAGGAGGGCAGACTGCAGGTGGAGCTGGCGCAGTACAAATACCTGCTTCCCCGTCTGTCCGGCATGGGCGCCAGCCTGAGCCGTCAGGGCGGCGGCATCGGCACCCGTGGCCCCGGCGAAACCAAGCTGGAAACAGACCGCCGGCACATCCGGGAACGGATCAACCGGCTGGAGGAGGAACTGGAGCAGGTACGCAAGGTGCGTGCCGTCCAGCGGGAGCGGCGGATGAAGAACTCCGTGCCGGTGGTGGCCATCGTCGGCTATACCAACTCCGGCAAATCCACCCTGCTCAATCAGCTCACCGGTGCGGGGATCCCTGCCAACAACCGGCTGTTTGACACTTTGGATACCACATCCCGGCTGCTGACCGTGTCCGACAATCTGGATGTGATCCTTTCGGATACCGTTGGCTTCATCGCAAAGCTACCGCACCATCTGGTCAACGCCTTCCACGCAACGCTGGAGGAGCTGGAATACGCGGATCTGCTGCTGCACGTCATTGATGCTTCCGACCCCCATCTGGAGCAGCACATCGCCGTGGTGGATCGGCTGATCGCCAAGCTGGCCAAGCCCGAGACTCCGGTGCTCAAGTGCTACAACAAGTGCGACCTGGTCTATTATGACGAGATCCCGGTGGGCAAGGACATCGTGCCCATTTCCGCAAAGAAGGGCACCAACATGGATGGGCTGCTGCGTGCCATTGAAACAGCGCTGAACCACGCCCGGCACCATGTCAGGCTCCTGCTGCCCTATTCCATGGGCGGCCAGGTGGAGACCCTTCACGACGGCGCACAGGTAAAGCAGGTGGAATACACCGCCGAGGGCATCGAAGTGGAAGCCATTCTGGACGATATCCTCTATGGGCGGCTGCGGGAATATGTGACGCAGACGCTGGGCAGTTGACAATTTTTTGATGATTCAAATGCGTAGGGGATAGGTTTCCCGTCCTGAAATGCGGGAGACTGACTGCTGAAGCAGCTGAAGAATAAAAGAGGAGGTCGAACTCCATTGGACGAATATCTGGTGCCGACGGCGTTCGGCGAGGATGAATTTTACGAGAAAAAATCCCACTTCATCGGTCGCCTCTGGCCGGTGGAGACGGAGGAAGAGGCTCTGGAAAAGATCCAGGCCATGAAAAAACAGCACTACGATGCCACCCACAACTGCTGGGCGTACATCCTCAAGGACGGAGCTGTCCGGTTCTCTGACGACGGAGAACCCGGCGGCACTGCCGGTATGCCCATGCTGCAGGTGCTGCAGCGGGAGGGGCTGTATAACTGCGTCTGCGTGGTGACCCGGTACTTCGGCGGCATTCTGCTGGGTGCCGGTGGACTGGTGCGCGCGTATACCAGGGGCGCGAAAATCGCCGTGGACGCGGCGGGAAAATCCATGAAACGGGTCTGGACGGTGCTGTATGTGCCCTGTCCTTACCCTTATTACGAGCGGGTCAAGCTGGAAGTGGCGGCCTTTGAGGGCATCATCCGTACCTGTGATTTTGGTGCGGAGGTGGAGCTGGAGCTGCTGTTCCCGGAAAATCAGGCGGAGGCCTTTCTGGCACGGCTGACGGATATGACCTGCGGCACCGTGGAGGGCATGGAAACCGGGCAGGAATACCGTGCCTTCCCCATCAGCAAGGAATAGGAGAAAAAGAATGGAAATTCGCCTGATTACCCGGGAAAATGCCGGAGATCTTCTGCTGAAAAATGAGCCGTTCTCCATGCCGGGGAAATTTCTCCCGGAGCTGCGGGATGGAGTTTGGAGCTACAAAACTGCCCGGTTTGATTCGGTGCAGACCATGTGCTTTCCCAACGAAGAATACGATTTCGATGAAGTCAGTCAAAAAGGTTGCGCCTTGGCGGCCTATGACGGCGGCGCTTGCGTGGGGCTGATTGTTCTGGAGGATCGGTTCTGGAAGTATATGCACATTTACGATCTGAAAGTCTCTGCCGCCGCCCGGGGCAAGGGCGTGGGCAGGGCGCTGATCCGGGCAGCTCTGGAGGAAGCCTGCCGCCGGGATTACCGGGGGCTGTACCTGGAAGCCCAGGACAACAACCTCAACGCATGCCTGTTTTACCTGAAAACCGGCTTTGTCATCGGCGGCTTTGACAATCATCTGTACACCGGCACCAGCCAGGAGGGCAAGGCGGACATTCTGTTTTATCTGGACAGATAACCGGATTCCGGGGCGCTGCCCTGAGAACGGAACATAAAGGAGTGGAGTTTTATGACAGTTCGGGAGGAATTGGAGCGGTTGGAGCACCGAAAGCTGAACCCTCTGGCGGCGTTTGCCGACAAATCCGCCGGTCGTCCCCGGCGGGAGGAGGAACGGGAGGGAGACGTGCGTACCTGCTACCAGCGGGACATCGACCGAATCGTTCACAGCAAGTCCTTCCGCCGGCTGATGCACAAGACTCAGGTGTTCCTGCAGCCGGAGGGCGACCACTACCGCACCCGCATGACCCATACTCTGGAGGTCTCCCGAATCGCCGGAACCATCACCCGGGCGCTGGGACTGAACGAGGATCTGGCGGAGGCCATTGCCATGGGGCACGATTTGGGACATACACCCTTCGGCCACGCCGGTGAGGATGCCCTGACCCGGTGCCTGGGCAAGCCCTTCCGGCACAATGAACAGAGCCTTCGGGTGGTGGATCTGCTGGAAAAGGACGGCGCAGGTCTGAACCTGACCCACGAGGTACGCAACGGCATCCTCTGCCACACCGGTGATCCCTGGCCGGCAACACTGGAGGGCATGGTGGTGCGCCGCAGCGACCAGATCGCCTACGTCAATCACGATATTGACGATGCCATCCGGGCAGGAATCCTGTCCAACGACGATATCCCCGCTTCCATTACCGACGTTCTGGGACACACCCACTCCACCCGAATCAACACGCTGGTCACCGATGCCATCCGCACCTCCCGGGAGGCTGGGACGGTGACATTGTCGCCGGTGGTAGACAAGGCACTGCGGGAGCTGCGGTCGTTCATGTTTGAAAATGTCTACCGCAACCCGGTGGCTAAGGGGGAGGAGAGCAAGGCCAAGGATATGCTCCAGCGGCTGTTTGAATACTACTACACCCACCCGGAAGCCCTGCCGGAGGATTTCCAGCCCCAGATGAGCTTCGACGGGCTGGAACGCACCGTCTGCGACTATGTGGCCGGTATGACGGACAACTATGCTGTGGATAAGTTTACGGAGATTTTCATCCCCATGGGCTGGAATGTCCGGGGATAATGTGCTATAATAAATCGATTACATCATTAGGAAGTGTTTGCAATGCGGAAACAGACCATTTTGAAGAGCTTTCTCATCCTGCTGCCGGTGCTGGCGGTGGGGCTGGCTACTACAGCAGACAGCGTGCTGACCTTTGACAGCGTGTCGGGAATCACCGATTATTATTCCTATTTCGACATTCTGCCCTATGCGGAATTTCAGCTGCTGCCTCCGCTGGCTGCCATGCTCAGCGGTCTTTCCGGCATTCTGGCGGTGATCTATCTGATCTTCAAGAACAAAGGGACTTTGAAGGCCAGCTCCATCGTGGCGCTGATTTCCGCCGCACTGGCGGTGCTGCCCATTATCCGCACCGGCGATGTCCGGGTGATCCCCAATGTGGGGCTGCCCATTTTTATGATTTGCCAGTATGTGCTGGCCTACTATCTGGCGAAAAACGCCGACAAGCTGGAAAAGGAGCAGAACGCTCCCCGGCTGAGCCGTAAGGCGTAACTGACCATCAAAGGAGGGGATCCCATGGCTTTCCCACCTGCATTTATCGACGAAGTGACCATGCGTAACCCCATTGAGGAGGTGGTGGGTCAGTACGTTTCTCTGAAACGTTCCGGCTCCAACCTGTTCGGTCTGTGCCCCTTCCATGGGGAAAAGACCGCATCCTTCTCTGTGGCGCCGGATAAGGGCATCTACTATTGCTTCGGCTGCCACAAGGGCGGCGGCGTGATCAATTTTGAAATGGAAATAGAAGGCCTGAGCTACCCGGACGCAGTCCGGGCTTTGGCGAAGCGAGCCGGAATGGAAGTGCCGGAGGACGAGCAGTACCAGTCCCGCTATCGGCAGCAGGAGCGGCTGTGGGCGCTGCACAAGGAAGCGGCGCGGTTTTTCCATGCCCAGCTGTATGCCCCCGGTGGTGCGGCGGCATTGGAATACGCCACGGGGCGGGGAATGCCCAAGTCCATTCTGACCAAATTCGGCATCGGCTACGCCCCGGACAGCTGGACGGCGCTGGTGGATACCCTGCGGAAAAAAGGCTACACCGACCAGGAACTGCGGGATTCGGGATTGGTGACGGTATCCCGGAAAAACGGCAACCTCTTTGACCGGTTCCGGGATCGGCTGATGTTCCCTATCATCGATGTCCGGGGGAATGTCATTGGCTTCGGCGGCCGGATCATGAAGAAGGACGACAACGCCGCCAAGTACTTAAACTCCCCGGAAACCCTGATTTTTAACAAGCGAAAAAATCTGTTTGCCCTGAATTTAGCAAAGAAAAGCAAACAGGGCTTTCTGATCCTGGTGGAGGGCTACATGGATGCCATCGCCCTGCACCAGTATGGCTTTGA
>CAYWZB010000085.1:0-5223 GCA_964462775.1 uncultured Oscillospiraceae bacterium | reverse complement strand
TCTTTTATTATACCAGAAACAAGGGATTTTGGGAAGTTTTTTGACAAGCTGAGAACCCCACGGGAATTTTCCCGTGGGGTTCCGTCTCTTCTCTTGTTACAGCAGATTGTCGGTGCTGACCCAGCCCAGGTCGGTGCGAGCCATGCGGCCAACGATCTCGTAAATATCGATGACAGACATTCTTGCGTAGGTGCCTGCAACCTCGGAGCAGTTGACGTCGGTGTAGGCGATGGTATTGTCATTGTAAACCACACGGGCATCCACAGCGCCGTTGACGGGGGTCAGATCCACATAGTACAGGTAGACCCAGCCGGCATCGCAGCGGCCCCAGGCCATGTTCTCGGAAATGGTGGTCTCGTAGATCACCAGAGAAGCGCCGTTGGAAAGCTTGGTGGTGACGGAAGCGGTGGTGGAAGCAGTGGCACGGACATTGACGGAGTTGGCGTTGATGACCTTGCCGGTGTACTTGTAACCGCTGGTGTTGTTGACGAAGCCGGTGCTGCCGGTATTGCCGGTGCTGCCGATGACAGGCTCACTGGGAGTGGTGGGAGCGGGAGTGGTGTTCTCACTCTTCACTGCCACAGCGCCCTTGGTGGTGTAAGCCAGGCTGATCCAGCCCAGGCCGCTCCAGGCGCTCTCCACCTCGGTGGTCTTGCCTTCCTCGTCGGTCTCGTACTTGGCATCAGTGCCGTCGGACTCGATGTAGCCCCAGACGTTACCGGCCACGATCTTCAGCTTGGTAACCTTGACCTGGTCGCCCTTGGTCAGCTTGTGGACAATGTTGCCCATGCCGACACCGGCGTTGTCACGGACGTTCAGGGTATCGGAACCGGTCACGGTGTAGGTGGCCTCGTCCAGGGTATCCAGCGACAGGTTCAGCTCAGGATCCATGATGTAGCCATCATTGATGCGAGCCCAGTAAGTGGTGGTCTTGGTAGTCGTGGTGGTAGAGGTGCCCACGCCTTCCGCAGTGGATTCCTCCGTGGTCACCACTTCCAGAATCTCGTGGAGGGTGACATTATCGCCGTCATTCAGAACCCGAACAATGTCGGAATCTCTGGAAGTAGTCTTGTAAACATTGATGCTCTTGCCATTGGCAACTCTGCCGGTGTAGATAGCAACCTCAGCGCCGGTGGTGGTGCTGTTGGAGCCGCTGCCTGCGGTGCCATTGTTGGTGCCCAGCAGAGCATCCAGCACGTCCTGAGGCAGATCAGAGATGATCTGGACATAGTTCATGCAGATCCAGCCCTGCTCCACACGACCCCACTTGGTAGAGCCGACAGTCTTGGTCTCCAGGATGTTCACCTGGGTGCCAGGGAGAATCTTGCCCTTCAGGGCGCCGCCGGTGCCGGCGGAAGCGCGGACATTCACGCCGCTGTAGGTGTTGGCAATGATGCCGATGCCGGTGCCTTCGGTGGAGACGGTGGTGTTGGAGCCGGTGGAACCGGTGCCGCCGCTGACGGTGCCGTCCTTAACCTCGATATACTGGCCATAGACCCAGCTGTCAATGGAATCGTCGTCGGACAGCTTGTAGTCGATCATGTACCAGCCGTTGCGCTCGCCCAGCACGTTAACCACGGTGCCGCGGGGGATGGAGCCCAGGAGCACGCCGGACAGGGTGCTGTCGCCACGGACACGGACGGAATCCGCACCGACGATGGTGCCGACCTTACCGGTCAGGTTCTGGTTGGGGTCTGCTTCGATGGTGGGAGCATCGCCACGGGAGACGTACTTGCTGGCCAGGTTGACCCAGCCGCCATAGGTCTTGTTGTCCTCGCCCACCTTGTCGGCATAGCCCCAGATGGTGTCACCGACAACGATGACCTGCTTGCTGTTGTTGACGTTGAACTCAGTGCCCTTGGTCAGCACATCCACACGGTCTGCGCCGGCATCAGGATTGGTACGGACAGTCAGCTCGGAAACGACATTGTACTTTGCGGTGTGCAGATCCACATCCAGGATTTCGCCCTCGGGATCGGAAACCTGGATCCAACCCTGGGAGATCTTGCCCCAGGTGATGCCGTTGCTGTCGCGCATCAGGTTGGTGACAGTGACCGTTCCGCTAATTTCCTCCAAGGTATCAATCAGGCCACCGTTGGGAGTCTCACGGATCCTAGTACCGATCTCGATGGTACCGGTGAACGCGTAGGAGATGTAGCCTGCATCCGTGGTATCGACAGTATTGCTCTTGCGGGTGACATTGGCATAGGACATGCAGAACCAGCCGATGTCGGTGCGACCCCACTCCAGACCGTTGACGAACTTGGTCTGGTAGATGTTGACCTCAGTGCCATAAGGCAGAGCGCCCACGATCTTATTGTCGGTGCCGGCGTCGCTGCGGACATTGACATAACCATTGTAGGTAATGAAGCCGGTGGCAACCACGGTGCCGTTGTTGGTATTGGCGGAGCCGCTCTGGCTGCGGACAGTCTCAAAGTCGGTGTACATCAGGGCAACCCAACCCACAGCCTCGGTGCCGGTGGTGTTGGCCGCAACCTGACCCCACAGGAAGCCGTCAGCGGAAGCGGTGTTGATGATACGCAGCTTGGCGCCCAGGTCGTAAGAGCCGCTCTTGGTGGAGTAAATGCTGGCCTCGGTGCGGCGGTTGACGTAGGAGTTGGTCACGGAGACCGTCAGGTCAATGCTGTTGCCCTTATCGGAAGAAGCAGCAGTACCCTTATTGGAAACCTTTACCCAGTAATTCGTTCCCATAACACGGCACCATCTGGTTCTGTTCTCATCCAGCATATCCCGGTCAACACGCAGATCATTATCTGTGCAGAACTGAGTGCTTGCCTTGATATTCTTCTTATCTTCCTGAGCCAGGGCGAAACCAGGCTCCTTATCCTGCACGGTGTAAGTAACGCTATGCTTCTTACCAGCATCATCGGTATAAGTCTCGGTCTTGTCCTTCAGCGTACCTGCCTGGTACACATACAGGTACTCATCCAGCAGCTGAGACTTGTTGATCAGGTAATCCACCGCCACTGCATTATCCACGATGGCAGAAGTAGGTGCCCAACCTGCTACCAGCGTCTTACCATTATGTCTAGCTGCCAGAGTGGTGACGGCGACCTGCTGCTTGTTGATTTCATATTCGCCGGGTGCATACCAACCCGTGAAGGTGTAGCCATTCCGGACAGGCTCCAGATGAGCCACAGGATTGGCAGACAGATCATAGTAGTAAGTTACCTGGCTCTGGCCGTTCATCTTGCCGCTGCCTGCATCAAAGGTCACGCTAATGAACTTAGAGGGACGAGAGCTGGAATACACACCATACAGGTACATATTGGCCTCGATCATCCGGCGGCTGTTGCTGTCGGTGGCGCTCCAGTTGCAGATCACATTTAGGAACTCAGAACCGGTCATACGGTTGGCCACGGCGGCCTTCAGATCGCCGGTGCCGTTGAGCCATGCGGTGCCGTTCTGGAAGGAGAACAGTACCAGTGCGTCGTGCTTGGACTGAGTCAGGGACAGACCGCTGTTGTTGATGGCCTTGTCCAGCTCCTTCAGCTCCGCGCGCAGGGCGGTGTCTGCCTTCTTCTCATTGATCTTATGGTCGCCGTGGGTACCGGATGCGGTACACAGCGTGCCATAGCCGATGTAGCCCTTGGCATTACAGGTCTGGGAATAACCCTCCAGCTGCTTCAGGACGGTGATGGCCCCCTCACTGACAGACAGGGAGGCGGCGGATGCGGTCAGCGCGGTGGCGGGCACCAGGCTGATCAGCAGCATCAGAGCCAGAACAGCGCATACAAATCTCTTTTTCATAGCTACTTACTCCTTTACGCTTTTGTAAGTTACGGGTATTATAACAGACCTGATTACAAATTGCAACCCCTTTTTGAAAAATAATTACATTTTTGTTACAATTATCCCAGCAGTATTGTTACCGATTTTATTTTTCGTCTTTCTTCTTTCCCTTTCCACCGGTTTTCCCGGGGATATTAGGGGTTTCATTCGCCAATTGTTGTCATTTTCTGATACAATTTTTACCCATTGACTTTCCCCTTCCCTGCTGATATACTCCCAGTGAAGCAAAAAGTTACAAGGAGTGGGGATTATGGCACAGGAAAAGGCGCTGATCGGCATGAGCGGCGGCGTGGACAGCTCCGTGTCCGCTTATTTAATGTTACAATCCGGCTATGAGTGCATCGGTGCCACCATGCGGCTGTTTGACAGCGGCGATCAGGAAAGCACCTGCTGCTCGCTGGACGATGTGGAGGATGCCCGCTCCGTTGCCCGGCGGCTGGGTATGGCGCACTACGTTTTCAACTTCAAAGAGGATTTTGACGCCCAGGTCATGTCCAAGTTTGCCGCCTGCTACGAGCAGGGGCTGACCCCCAATCCCTGCATCGACTGCAACCGCCACCTGAAATTTGACCGGCTGCTGCGCCGGGCGCTGGAGTTGGGCTGCCGGTGGGTGGTCACCGGTCACTATGCCCAGATCCGCCGGGATGAAGCCAGCGGACGGTACCTGTTATGCAAAGCCGCCGACAGTGCCAAGGATCAGACCTACTTTCTGGCCTGCCTGAACCAGCAGCAGCTTAGCCACATCCAGTTCCCGCTGGGTGGTCTGACCAAGCAGCAGGTTCGCCAAATTGCCGGGGAGAACGGCTTCGTCAATGCCCGCAAACACGACAGCCAGGACATCTGCTTCGTCCCCGACGGAGATTATGTGGCCTTTTTGGAGCGCTACACCGGCAAACACTACGCCCCCGGAGATTTTCTGGATCTGCAGGGCAATGTTGTTGGCCGCCACCGGGGGGCTGTGGCCTACACCCGGGGGCAGCGCAAGGGTCTGGGACTGGCCATGGGCGCACCCGTCTACGTCTGCGGCAAGGATATGGAAGCCAATACCGTCACCGTCGGCCCCAACGAAGCTCTCTTCTCCATGGCGTTGCGGGCCAACGAGTGGAACTGGTATCCCTTCGAGGCCCTGACTGAGCCGATGGCTGTCACCGTCAAAACCCGGCACAGCCAGCACGAGCAGCCCGCCACCGTCTACCCCGAGGCTGACGGCTTTGCCCGGGTGGAATTTGAAAGCGGCCAGCGTGCCGTCACTCCGGGACAGGCCGTGGTGCTCTACCAGGGAGATCTGGTCATCGGCGGCGGCACCATTACCCAGGCATTGTAAAACAGGAAAAAGGCAGACACGTTCCGTGTCTGCCTCAGCTTGTCAAAAAACTTCCCAAAATCCCTTGTTTCTGGTATAATAAAAGA
>CAYWZB010000084.1:0-5261 GCA_964462775.1 uncultured Oscillospiraceae bacterium | reverse complement strand
TCCTTCTGCCTCAGCGCTGACGTTTCCAACGCCTTCGACCCCAACTGGCCCGAGACCTGCGACAGACGGAACAACTCCCAGCTGAACTACGGCATTTCCATCTGCAAGTATACCGGTTCCCGTGGCAAGGGCGGCGCTTCCGACGCTTCCGCCGAAGCCATGCGCCACATCCGCACCACCTTTGACGACAACGGCGTTATCTGGCAGATCGCCACGCTGGGCAAGGTGGATCAGGGCGGCGGCGGCACCGTGGCTGCTTACATGGCCAACCGGAATATCGTCACCGTGGACGCCGGTGTGCCCGTGCTGAGTATGCACGCTCCTCTGGAGCTGGTGAGCAAGCTGGACTGCTACGAGACCATGCTGGCCTGCAAGGCAATTTATCTGGCATAAAAAATCAGGGTGTGCCGCGTAATGCGCGGCACACCCGTTTTGCTTTATTTGCGTTCTTCCAGCTCCCGCAGCTGCCGCCCGGCTTTGCTGCCCTGCCACAGAGACCACAGCGCCCAGCCGTGGACGAACAGATCCAGCACGTTGGCAAGGGGATTGCCGTAGAGCAGATAGGAAACCAGAACCAGTGCCAGACTGTCCAGCAGGAACAGCACCATAGCCCCGGTCAGCCAGCCGGTGCGCTCTTTGCCCCGGAGCCAGCAGAGGAAATACAGGGTCAGGATCACCACACTGACGATCAGCGCGGTATAGGTGTGGCTCCCGGCGACCCAGGCACCGGAGGAGAAGCCGTTGTCCAGCGCCATGGCCAGCAGGGTCAGGTAATAGGGCACGGAGGAGGAGAACAGGAAGAAGGAGCCGGTATCCAGAAGCAGCATCACCAGATTCACCACGGTCAGGATCTGGATCAGCAAAAGGGCATACCGTGCCCCGGAAATTTTGCCCCAAAGCTCTCGCCGGGGATCGTAAGTCATGTCTTGCATAGGGAAGCTGCCTTTCGTTTTTTCTTATGATACCAGAGGAAACCGGGAAATGCAACCTTGACTTTTTCCCTTTTCCGAAGTATAATAACCCCGAAATTCATACAGACAGTTCGTAACCATCCTGTCTTTAAACAAAACTAGGAACTTCCGATGGGCGCTGTGCGCTCATTTTTGTTTTGTGGGTACGACTGTTTCGTGCCCATTTTTGTTGCTTGAGGAAGGCTTATGAAGAAAAATCCCCGGTATCTGGCTCATGGAGCCATCATTGCGGCGCTGTATGCGGTGCTGACCCATTTTCAAAATATCCTGCTGCCCGGCTCGGCTACCTGGGGGATCCAGATGCGGCTTTCGGAGGCGCTGTGCGTGCTGGCGTTTTTTACCCCGGCGGCGGTTCCGGGGCTGGCCATGGGGTGTCTGGTGTTCAACCTGACCTATGCCGCGGCGCTGCCTCTGGACTTTCTGGTGGGCACGCTGGCCACTTATCTGGCGGCGCAGGGAATGTGGTGGAGCCGGAAGCTCACCTTCAAAGGGCTACCTTTGCTGGGGCTGATGCTGCCGGCGCTGACCAATGCGGTGCTGGTGGGCTGGGAGCTGACGGTGTACATTGGCGGCGGCTTCGGGATCAATGCCCTGTATGTGGCGCTGGGGGAGGCAGCGGTGCTGCTGAGTCTGGGGAGCGCCCTGTACACCGCCCTGAAAAACCGTGGACTGGATCAGAGACTGTTCGGAAAATGAATACGCAGTTGCAGAAGGCAAACGCCGCCCCGGCCGGGGGCGGCGTTTTTGCCCTCTCCGTCATGCTGCCGCATGACAGCCCCCAGGGGGGGTAGCCGAAAAAGGGGGCTTTTTGCATAGAAAACCGGGGCAGCCGATGTGGCTGCCCCGGTGGGGATTATACAAAACTGGCTGGGATGATGTAATCGTTCAATTACAGCTCCACGCCGATGTTCTTCTGCTCCTCCAGGCCGTGCTTCTCGCAGTAGCCGGTGAGGATCAGGGTCAGAGCGCCGTCGCCGGTGACGTTGCAGGCGGTGCCGAAGGAGTCCTGGATAGCGAAGATGGCCAGCAGCAGAGCGGTGCCGTCATCACCCAGACCCAGAACGGAGGTAACGATACCCAGGGAAGCCATGACAGTGCCGCCGGGGACGCCGGGAGCGCCGATGGCGAAGATGCCCAGCAGGATGCAGAACAGAACCATGGTGCCCACGGGAGGCAGCTGGCCGTTCAGGATCAGGTAAACGATCATGACGAAGAAGGTCTCAGTCAGAACGGAGCCGCACAGGTGGATGTTGGCGAACAGAGGCACACCGAAGTCAACCATGTCCTTACGCAGGACGCTGGACTTGTGAGCGCAGGTCAGAGCGACGGACAGGGTAGCGGCGGAGGACATGGTGCCGACAGCGGTCAGGTAAGCGGGGCCGTAGTGCTTGACGACCTCGATGGGGTTCTTCTTGGAGTATGCGCCGGCAACGCCGTACAGAACTGCCATCCAGATGAAGTGGCCAACCAGAACCACGACAACGGCCTTCAGGAACAGGGGCAGGTGGACGGTGATGGTGCCTTCGTAAGCCAGGTTAGCGAAGGTCAGAGCGATGAAGAAGGGCAGGATGGGGATGACGATCTTGGAGACCAGCTCCAGGACGATCTTCTGGAACTCATCCAGCACAGCGGTGATGGTCTTAGCCTTGGTCCAGACAGCGGCCAGGCCCAGCATCAGGGAGATAGCCAGAGCGGACATAACGCTCATGATGGGAGGAATCTCCAGAGCGAAGATGTCGGCGGGCAGTGCCTTCAGACCGGGAACCTCGGTAGCGGTGTTCATCACGGGGATCAGAGCGTAGCCAGCGAACATGGACAGCAGAGCAGCCAGAACGGAGGAAGCGTAAGCAATGATGACAGCGACACCCAGCAGCTTGGTAGCGTTGTTGCCCAGCTTGGTGATGGAGGGGGCGATGAAGCCGATGACGATCAGGGGAACGATGAAGGAAATGATCTGGCCCATGATGTTCTTAATGGGAACCAGAACGCTCATCAGACCCACGGGGGCGTACAGGCCGATGATGATACCGACGACGATACCGATCAGCAGCTTTGCGGGAAGACTGGTTAGAAACTTCTTCATAATAAAATCTCCTCTCTGCCATTGGGGTGGCAAACCCTTTTAATAAGTTTGGACGGCTGGGGTATTAGCTTATTCGCCGACCATGATCTTAATGATCTCTTCGTTGGTGCCCTGCATACCGACCTTCGCCATGCGGCCGATATTGGCGATGGTGTCCTCGGGGGTGTTGCCCACCAGACCATCGTCGGGCAGCAGATCCTGATTGCGGATGTGCATATTGTAGCCCAGGATGCCGGCTTCCACCGCGGTAGCGATCTTGGAAGCACAGGATGCCTTGGCGCCGTCACAGACCATGCCGCCGGTGGTGGCAATGGCGTTGGCGACGGTGTGAGAGATGCCGTCCACATCGCTGCCCAGCAGGTAAGCGATGCCTGCGCCTGCGCCTGCACCGGCGCTGACAGCGCCGCAGAAGGCGGACAGACGGCCGATGCTGGTCTTCTGGTGGATGGTCACCAGGTTGGCCAGCGCCAGAGCACGGTAGAGCTTCTCGTCGCTGACACCCAGATCCTTGGCGTACTCAATGACGGGCAGGGACGTGGTCATACCCTGGTTGCCGCTGCCGGAATTGATGACCACGGGCATTTCACAGCCGTTCATACGGGCATCGGAGCCGGCGGCCGCGGCGGCCTTGGCACGAACCATGACGCTGTCGCTGCCATAGGTCTCCAGCAGGACGGAGCCGATGTTGGAGCCGTAATCCCCCCGCAGGCCTTCCTGGGAGATGGCGGTGTTGTACTCGATCTGGCGATCCAGCACAGCCTTGACGTCGTTGACATCCATGGTCTCGGCAAAGTCCAGAATGTCAGCGATGTTCAGGCAGGTGCGGTCAGTCAGACCGGACTCGCCTTCACCGTCCACATCCACATGGAGCAGAACTTCGCCGTTGCGCTCGATATGTACGATGTTGGTGTGGTAGTTGACGATGCGAACCTTTGCGTAGTCATCGCCGTGATAAACGGTGACAATGATCTCAAAGGTCAGACCGGTGTCCACGTGCTCCACGGTGATGGGAGTGGACTCCAGGTAAGTACGCATCTGGGCGATCTTCTCAGGCTCCACAGAGGCGATGACCTCCAGCTCCCGGGAAGCGTCGCCGCCAACGATACCGGCCACAGCAGCGGCGGGAATGCCCTTCATATGGTTGGTGTTGGGGACGATAACGCTCTTGACATTCTTGATGATGCTGCCGCTGGCGCCGATGGCCACCCGATCCGGCATACAGCCCAAAGTCTCACGAGCCTTAGCGGCGCAGTAAGCCAGGGCGATGGGCTCGGTGCAGCCCATGGCAGGAACCAGCTCCTCCTCCAGAATGTGAACGTAGTCAAGATACTTGGGATTGTCCTTTTGCATAATGATTTCCTCCTTTCTGTGTAAATGAGCCATAAAAAAGATGTTTCCGGTAAGGAAACATGGCAGCCCAGCCGGCGGATGCCGCCACCGGAAGGGCGGGAAGCTGTTCTGTGCAATGCTTACAAAAAGCATTTGCACTCACGACGCTATTCTATCACTATCGCCATCAAAAAGCAAGGGGTAACCGGCAAGAAGTTTAAAAAAATCCTAAAAAATTGTCCGTCTATGGCGGACTGAGAAAATATCGTCAGATTCACCAATACGGATGGCACAAAACTGTTGAATCCGACCATTGCGGGAGAAGGGAAAATATGATAGAATACCCGTATCCGGGCATAACTATGTCTACTCCACAAAAATAGACATGGTTTGCTAAAATAAAGGAGGAAATTTCCGTTCGACTCACGGTGCGGCAGTGTGGAGACCTGTCGTAATGCTTCCGCAATTTTGCTTTGCGGTACGCGAGAGCCTGCGCGAAAATGGTAGGCAGGTTCGGAGTCAAAAAAGTATGGCAAGTGTAACCCTGAAGAACATCACCAAGATCTACCCCTTCAACGGCGACGACGCCAAGCAGGCCAAGAAGAAAAAGAAGACCGACGAGCCCGAGAAGAAGAAGGTCAACCTGAAGATCACCGACAAGGGTGTCATGGCTGTCCAGGAATTCAACCTGGAGATCAAGGACAAGGAATTTATCGTCCTGGTCGGCCCCTCCGGCTGTGGTAAGTCCACCACGCTGCGTATGGTCGCTGGTCTGGAAGAGATTTCCGGCGGCGAGCTGTACATCGGCGACCGCCTGGTCAATGATGTTCCCCCCAAGGATCGTGATATCGCCATGGTTTTCCAGAACTATGCGCTGT
>CAYWZB010000083.1:0-5291 GCA_964462775.1 uncultured Oscillospiraceae bacterium | reverse complement strand
CGATTTTGATCGTGGTGATTCTGTCCGGCGTGCTGTTTGACAGAAGCTACCGGCAAAAGGTGCAGCAGGAGATGGATGCCAGCATGGAGACGGCGCTGCGGCAGGTGCAGATGCAGCTGGACAGTGCCATTGCCGACTCTAAGGCGGTGTCCTACGACGGCGTAATCCGGGAGGGATACCGGCTCTACCGGGAGAACCGGGATTCGGCGGAGCTGTACCGGAAAACCAATGAATATTTGAGCCAGAGCTTCTTTCGGAAGACTCAGTATCCTGCGGTTTCTATCCATTACTGGGATGCCAAAATCAACGTCAACAGCTACTATTTCAGCAGCGGCACATCGGGCTATGGTCTGCTGAACCAATGCCGGGAAAACGTCCCTGAGATTTTGGAAACCATGGAAACGGCGGATACCCGGATTCTCTTCCTGACCCCCGGGGATCAGCTGTGCATGGCGAGAAATCTGGTGGACAGCAGTTTCCAGCCCTATGCTACCGTGGTGATCCTGCTGGATACGGATGTCCTGTTCCGCCCCCTGACTGCCATCAGCCGCATGGAGGCCATGGAGATCACTGTGGACAGCGCCGCGTTTTTGCTGGAAGAGGGAGCGGTGCGGGTAGGCACGGAGGAGCGGAAGGGCTGGGATATGGACTACCGGGTGGATGCGGACGGACACACCCTTCAGGTGCAGGCCAAGGTTGCCCAGTTTGACATCTGGGAGGAAAATCCCTGGCTACTGTGGTCGGTGCTCAGCGTGGCACTGCTGGTTTTGCCGCTGCTGCTGGTGATGATTTCCCTGTTTTACCGCCACATTACCCGCCCCATGGAGACGCTGGCGGAAGCCAACACCCGGGTACAGTCCGGTCAGCGGGGGTACAGCATTTCCCAGACAGCGCCCAACACGGAATTTGAAAAGCTCTACCGCCACTTCAACACCATGTCCGAGGAGCTGAAGAACCAGTTCGAGCAGTCCTATCTGGAGCAGCAGGCCACCCAGAAGGCACGGATCAAGGCACTCCAATCTCAAATCAATCCCCATTTCCTCAACAATAGTCTGGAAATCATCAATTGGGAGGCCCGGCTTGCGGGTAACGACCGGATCAGCGCCATGATCGAAGCCCTGTCCACCATGCTGGGTGCCGCCCTGGATCGGGATGGGCGCACGCAAATTCCCTTATCCGAGGAGCTGGGGTATGTGGATGCCTATTTATACATCATCCGGGAGCGGCTGGGAGGAAATTTGACGGTTTCCCGGCAGATGGAGCCGGAAATGGAGCAGCAGCTGATCCCCCGGCTGATTTTGCAGCCCATTGTGGAAAACGCGGTGGAGCACGATATCGTAAACAACCGGGGCGGTGCCCTTGTCCTCCGGGCGTATCGGGAAGATGGCAATGTGGTGCTGGAGGTGGAGCACGACGGCACCATGAGCCAGGCGGATAAGGAATCCATCCTCCGCCTTCTCAGCCCGGAGCCGGGAATCAAGGGACAGGTGGGATTGAAAAACGTATACCAGCGGCTTCGGCTTCTCTATGGAGATGCCGGAAGCCTGACCCTGGAGGAGGTCACCCCCGGCACCATTCTGGCTCGGATCCGTTTCCCCCAGTAATTGCCCCCAAATGGCAAGGGAACAAGGATGGACAAGAAACGGCAAGGGGAACAATTGTGCAATCTGCTTTTGTTTTGTATACTAATGATGCTGACATAAGTGAAATGTCACCAAAAACTTTCAAAGGAGAGTACATCATGAAAAAGATCATCGCATTGTTATTGGCAATTGTTATGTGCTTCGGTCTGGCTGCCTGCGGCGGCAATGCTGCCCCGGCTGAGACTGACGCCCCCGCGGCTCCCGCCCAGACAAAGGCAACGGAAGCAGCCCCCGCGGAAAAGGTCACTCTGAATGTCGTTACCTCCTATGGCGGCGACGACGGCAACCGCAAGAATTTCGAGGCCGCGGTAAAGGCCTACGAGGACTCCACCGGCAACAAGGTCAACGATGGCTCCGCCACCTCCAACGAGGAATGGAAGGCCAAGGTGCTGACGGACTTTGAAACCGGCTCCGAGCCTGATGTGCTGTTCTTCTTCACCAATGCCGATGCCGATCCCATCATCAATGCCGGCAAGGTGGTCTCCATTGAGGAGATCCGCACCCAGTACCCCGAGTACGCTGCCAACATGAAGGACTCCATGATGGCGGTTGCAGCCGACGGTCAGCACTACGCTGTCCCCTCCTCCGGTTTCTGGGAGAATATGTTCGTCAACAAGTCCGTGCTGGATGCCTGCGGCGTTGCCATGCCCGGCCCCGACTACACCTGGGAGCAGTTCCTTGCCGACTGCGAGACCATCAAGGAAGCGGGCTACACCCCCATCGCCGCCTCCCTGTTTGAGGTTCCCCACTACTGGTTTGAGTTCATGGTTATGAACAACGGCACCCTGGCCGATCAGCTGGAGGTTCCCACCATTGCCGACGGCAAGCTGGTGGACGATGCCGTTTCCCAGAAGTGGATTGCCGCTCTGGAGGATATGAAGGCTCTGTATGAGGCCGGTTACTTCCCCGACAACACCCTGACTGCCACCGATGCCGAGACCGTCGCCCTCTTTGGCGAAGGCGAAGCGGCTTTCCTGATTGACGGCTCCTGGAAGTGCGGCTACTTCTCCGAGAACCACGCTGACACCCTGGAAGACTATGTTGTCTGCTGCGTCCCCGGCAAGGGTGACCGTCCTGCTACCGATGCCATCGGCGGCATCTCCATGGGCTATTTCATCACCCGCAAGGCATGGGAAGATCCTGCCAAGCGTGCTGCTGCCATCGAGTTCGTCTCCCAGCTGACCAGCGACGAGGTGCTGTCCACCTTCGTCACCACCGAGGTCACCGCTCTGAAGAACGGTGCCACTCCTGCCGGTCTGAACGCCATCCAGCAGTCTGCTGCTGACTGCAACGCCAACGTCACCGGCGTTGTGGGCGCTGTCCAGGATACCATCACTGCCGAAGCCAAGGGCGACCTGTTCGCCAACATCCAGAAGGTGGTCACCGGCCAGATGACCGCTGCGGAGGCTGTGGAATCCGCTATGAAGCTGAACTAAATCTTCATGTTTTCCTCTTTGGGGCTGCTGCTTTTCCGGCAGCAGCCCCACCTCTATTTCCGGTGAAAGGATGGTGCGGCCATGAGTTCCATGATCTACAAAAAGAAAACGCCGCTGCTGGTATTCCTGATCCCCGCTTTTGCGTTTTTGATTGCCTACCTCTACTACCCCTTTGTGCAGAACGTGATCAACACCTTCCTGGACATCGGCGGTCTGGGACGGCCGGCGGAGGGACTGAACGACCCCTGGTACAGCAACTACCTGGAGCTGTTCCGGGATCCCGATCTGCGGACGGCACTGAAAAATACGGTGATTCTCACGGTGTTTACCGTGGTATTCCAGGTGGGCATTGCCCTGATTCTTGCCCTGCTGGTGGATTCCATCCGGGTGGGAGCGAAGGTTTTCCGCACGGTTTACTTTTTCCCCATTGTCATTTCCGCCACGGCGCTGGGACTGATGTTCAACCTGATGTTCCTGTATAGGGGCGGTATGATCAACCAGATTCTGCTGAATCTGGATATGCTGCCCCATGAAATCAAGGCCAACGGCCGCATGATTGTGGACTGGATCGACTGGAAGGACGAAAAGCACTATCTTTTCACCATGTTCCTGCCGGTAATCTGGCAGTATGTGGGCTTTTACTTTGTGATTCTCATTACGGGGCTGAACAACATCCCGGAGGATCTGTTTGAAGCGGCGGCGCTGGATGGCGCTTCCGGCTGGAAAAAGATCCGGTATATCACCTTACCCATGCTGCGAAATGTACTGTGTACCTGCCTGGTGCTGGCCATCACCGGAGCGCTGAAGGTCTTTGACCTGCCCTGGGTCATGTTCGGCGCGGGTATGCCCCAGAATATGGGCTGGCTGACCGGCACCTATATGTATGACCAGACCTTCAACAAAATGAACGTGGACTATGGCTCCACCATTGCGGTGCTCATTGTGGTGCTGGGTGTGGTGCTGTCCAATGTGGCAAACCGGGTGTTCAAGCCCACGGAAGACTACTAAGGGGGCGAGCAGATGAAAAAACGAATCACGCCGTCGAAGGTGATTACCTATGTGGTGCTGTGCCTGTGGGCGGTGACCACCATCTACCCCTTTATCTGGGTCATCCTCAATTCTTTCCGTCAGAAGGGGCTGATTTTAAGTGACTCCTTCTCCCTGCCTTTGGGAGATGCGTTTACCTTTGACAATTACCGCACCGCCATGGAGCGGTCGGATTTTGGAAACGCCTACCTGAACTCCATTCTGATTTCCGGCAGTGTTACCATTTTCGTAGTGATTTTTGCGGGGCTGGCCGCCTATGGTATGTGCCGCTACCGCTTTAAGGGAAGAAGTCTGCTGTACAGCATGATTATGGCTGGTATGATGTTCCCGGTGTTTTCCACCATTATCCCGGTGTTTCGGATGCAGGTGGTGCTGGGCATCGCCGGTACAGGCAACCGCTGGCTGAGCCTGATCGCCACCATTCTGCCTCAAATTGCGGGAAATCTCTGCTTTGCCATTGTGATACTCATGGGCTTTATCCAATCGGTGCCCATTGAGCTGGAGGAGAGCGCTTACCTGGATGGGTGCAATGTGTTTCAGATCTTCTTTAAGATCATTGTTCCGGCTGCCAAGTCCTCCTTTGCCACCGTGGCGATTTTCGCCTTCCTGTGGAGCTACAATGACCTGTTCACCCAGTCCTTCTTCCTGCGCTATCCCCAGGAGCGGGCGATTACGGGACTGCTCAATGAGATCAGCTCCCAGGCCGGTGTGAACTATGGACTGATGGCGGCATCGGTGGTGCTGGTGGTCGTGCCGGTGCTGATCGTGTATGTTTGCCTGCAAAAGCACATCATCAAGGGGCTGACTGCCGGTGCGGTCAAGGGTTGATTCTTTCAGAAAAATCCGCTATGATAAAGAAATCACAGGAGGAAAGAGGGGAATGCCATGTACCGGGTCGTACTGATCGATGACGAGGCTATTATTCTGGAGGGTCTGCGCCGGGTGGTAAAATGGGAAAGCTACGGCTGTCAGGTGGTGGGCACCGCCCAGGACGCGGCATCCGGCCGCCAGCTGGTGCAGCAGACCAGTCCCCATATTCTCTTTACGGATATCCGAATGCCCGGTGAGGATGGACTGACCATGCTGGCGGGGCTTCGCAGCGAGTTTCCGGATTTGCAGGTGGTGGTGCTCACGGGCTACCGGGACTTTGCCTATGCCCAGGAGG
>CAYWZB010000082.1:0-5331 GCA_964462775.1 uncultured Oscillospiraceae bacterium | reverse complement strand
TTCTTAGTACAAGTATTATACCATACTTGTCTAACAAATGGGGTGCAGTTCACATCCGCCGGGGTGTTTCTATGAAAAGCGGGCGGCTGGTGAGTCGCCTGCTAATATTTTGGGATTGATCAGACCGTCCGGGTCCATTCGGTGACCAGCCAGCCGGGCACCAGCCAGATCAGCTGATACAGCAGCACATTGGTGGGGGTCAGCAGTTCGGTGGAGCCGAGGATGGCCAGCGCCGCCATGATGAGGATGCCGACGATGCCGCCCAGCAGGTTGATGCCGACACCCAGTTTGGTGGCGGTACGCAGGGAACGGGCGCCGGTGATGGCGTAGGCATAGCTGACCAGCTCCTCCCGGGTGGACAGCGCCAGCACAGGCGCTTCAGGATCGGCCTGCTTTGCCTTCAGCTGGGCACGCTGATCCTTGTTGGGGAAGAGGATCCGCTTGGTTTTGACCTCGAACTTGTTCATCAGGAAGCTCTCCGTGAGCATAAAGTCGTCGCACAGCATCACGGGGCTGACCTTCCGGGTGCCGGTGAGGGTCACAAGACCGGCAGAAGCGGAGCGCATCCTGGCGTAGGAAATGGCATACACAGCCACCAGCTCGCCGTCAATGGCAGCGTACACCGCCTGATTGACCATGGAGCCTTCGGGGATGGCCACGTCCATGGCACGCAGGAAGTCCAGACTGCCCAGCAGAACCGGCTCGCCGCCGATTTCACCGCCAATGCCGCCGGTGCCGTAATCCTGGAAGTTGGTCACGGGGTATTCATGGCAGCCCCGGCTGGTCATCAGCTGCCGGAACAGGGGCGTCAGCCCGCCGCCGGCGGCGAAGATCAGGGAGGCGCTGTAGGCCACGGCTTCGTCGGGGTTGCGGTTGCTGTAGAACTTCACGCCGTTGAGCTTGGTGCTGCCCTGGGGGAACAGGTCGGCATCCTTCAGGGGGAAGGCGGCCTTCTTGCTCAAACCCTTCACGCCCTGCCAGCCGCACAGCACGGTGCCCACCATGTGCAGCCGCTTTTCCAGCACGGCCATGGGACGGGTGACGGCGATGAAGAAGCTGGCGGGCACTGCCACCAGCAGCGCGGTGGCGAAGATCTGCACGCCCATGCTCAGTCCATGGCGCAGACCGGCCAGCACGGCAATGGCGGCGCACAGCAGCAGACTCAGAAGGGTATAGACACTCTGGAGCGTCTCCGGAGCACCGGGACGCTGGTAGTTGTCCATAAAGTCCTCCAGCTCACCTTCCCGGCGAAGCAGACCGTCCTTGCCGTCCAGATACTCTTCGGTGCGGACGATGCCATCCAGCCGGACGGCCTTACGCAGGGTATCCATCTGCGCCATTTCCGTGGTGTGGCGGTGATACCGGGACAGCAGCGCCAGCAGCATTTCCAGACTGAAGGCGGCGCAGCAGGGGACACGCAGCTCTGCCAGGCAGAAGAACGCATCCACGCAGCAGGCGGCGAAGGTGAAAAACAGCAGGGAATAGATGGTGAAGCGACCCTTGAAGATGCTGCCCAGACCGTCGAGAATCTGGTTGTAGCCCATCAGGGCAGACACCAGCAGCGCCAGCACCTGGGAGAAGATCACCAGGCGCAGCCGGTTTTCCGGCAGGAAGCCCATGGTGAACAGGGTGGTGGTGCCGGCACACAGCAGCACGATGAGCAGATTCACCAGAATCGCCATCTGCAGGCGGCCGATGCCCATTTCGGACAGCTGGTAATACCGCCGCTCAGGGCCGGCGACCAGCTTCTTTTTCAGCTCCCGCAGACGGGTGCGGGGATTGTAGACGATCTTTTCCGGCTCCTGAGGTTCCTGGGGAGTCTGCTGGGCAGCGGTCTGCTCCATGGCCTGGGCAATCAGCTGATCCATGTCCCGGGTGTCATCGGTGGCGGCGGTGTCCGCCGGTTCCTCAGAGGGCACGGGGATGAACTGCTGGGTCTTTTCCAGATCCGTCGCTTCCGGCGCGGTTTCTTCTGCTGCCGGAGCTGCGGCAGGGGCTTCCTCCACAGGAGCTTCCTCCGCCGGGGCAGGCTGGCTGAGCTCCTCCGGGAGAGACTGGGTCTCATCCTCGGTGCCCGCACCAAATTCCTTCATAATGTCATCCAGGTCAAATTCCTGGAGTTCCTTGTTATCCATGGATACCTCCTATCAGCCAAGACGCTGGCGAACGGCCTCATACAGCAAAATGGAAGCGGCGGCAGAGGCGTTCAGAGAGCTGATCCGGCCGCTCATGGGGATGTGCACCAGCATATCGCAGTTTTTACGTACCAGCTGGCTCATGCCGTCGCCCTCGTTGCCGATGACGATGGCGGCAGGGACGGTCAGGTCGGCCTTGTACATGGGCACGGAGCCTTCCGCGGCGGTGCCAAAGACCCACACGCCCTTTTCCTTCAGCTCGGCAATGGCGGCGTTGATGTTGGTGACCCGGGCCACCTTCATGTACTCAATGGCACCGGCAGAGGCCTTGGCCACGGTGGCGGTCAGACCCACGCTGCGGCGCTTGGGGATGATGACACCATGGGCACCGGCGCATTCCGCCGAACGCATGATGGCACCCAGATTGTGGGGGTCGGACAGCTCGTCGCAGATGACGATCAGGGGAGCCTGCCCCCGGGAGGCGGCTTCCTCCAGAATGTCGTCGATGCTGGCGTACTCGTGGGCGGCAGCCAGGGCGATGATGCCCTGATGGGACCGGGTGGTGGACATCTGATCCAGCTTCCGGCGGTCTACGGGAACCACCACGGCACCGGCCTCCTTGGCCTCGGCGGCCAGCCGCTGCAGACCTCTGTCGGTATCGCCCATGGCCACGAATACCTTATCGATGACGCGGCCGCTTTTCAGAGCTTCGGTGATGGCGTTGCGGCCTTCCAGCTGACCCTCCACTTCCTCCACCGGAGTCCGGTCAGCGAAGCGGTCAGCCCGGCGGGGGGCATTGTCACGTCCCTGGGGACGGCGTTTTTCATTCATTATAGAACCTCCATCGTTACATGGGTTGTGATTGAGAATAGGGATATTCTTTGCCATTATAGCACTTTGTGCGGATTTTCACAACTCTTATTTTTGGGAACCCGGGGCAAAAAGCCGTCGATTCCCGGAAATTCACAGAAAGTTTACCCCAAAGTCAGGAATCCTTCGTTGCTTATGGCGGGAAAATATGATATGATGGGACAAATGCATCTACAAGGAGTGGGAAACAATGGAACCCAATCGCAACGATACCCCCAACGGGGGCAACAAAAAACCCGACGGACAAAATCCCAAGATCCGCATGGGCACGGCGCTGATCATCACGCTGGTGATCGTGCTGCTGTTCAACTGGGTCTACAGCGGCATCTCCAAGAGCCAGTATACCCAGACGAAATTCTCCGATTTCCTGCAGGAACGGGAGGCCGGGAACATCGCTGAGGTGAAGCTGAAATACGACCGGGTCATCTACATGACCAAGGACGAGGCGGCAAAGCCTGCCGCCCAGCAGAAGGCCTGCTTCACCGGCATCCCCAGCGGCGGCGACCTGCTGGCGCTGGCCACGGAGCTGGAGGCGGAAGGCGTTACAGTCATTGACTGGGAGATCGTGGAGGACAACTCCATGATCATGATGGTCATTTCTTATGCCGTAATGATCGGCGGACTGTTCCTGCTGATGAATATGCTGACCAAGCGCATGGGCGCGGACGGCGGCATGGGCGGCTTCGGAAAGTCCAAGGCCAAGGTGTATATGGAAAAGCAGACCGGCGTGACCTTCAAGGATGTTGCCGGTCAGGATGAAGCCAAGGAATCCCTGCAGGAGATCATTGATTTTCTCCACAACCCCGGCAAGTATACCGCCATCGGCGCCAAGTTGCCCAAGGGCGCGCTGCTGGTGGGTTCTCCCGGTACCGGCAAGACCCTGCTTGCCAAGGCTGTGGCCGGTGAGGCGGATGTGCCCTTCTTCTCCATTTCCGGCTCCGACTTTGTGGAAATGTTCGTGGGCATGGGCGCCAGCCGTGTCCGGGATCTGTTCCAGCAGGCGGCGAAGGTGGCTCCCTGCATCATTTTCATCGATGAGATCGATGCCGTAGGCCGCTCCCGGGACAACCGCTTCGGCAACAACTCCGAGCAGGAGCAGACCCTGAACCAGCTGCTCAGCGAGATCGACGGCTTCGAGTCCTCCAAGGGCATCGTGTGCCTGGCAGCCACCAACCGGCCGGAGGTGCTGGATAAGGCGCTGCTGCGTCCCGGCCGCTTTGACCGGCGAATCGTTGTGGACAAGCCCAACCTTCAGGGTCGTCTGGACACCCTGAAGGTGCATACCCGGAAGATCAAGCTGGCAGAGAATGTGGATCTGCGGAAGCTGGCGCAGGCGACTGCCGGCGCTGTGGGCGCGGATCTGGCCAACCTGGTCAACGAGGCAGCACTGCGGGCAGTGCGTATGGGTCGCCAGGCGGTGAACCAGGAGGATCTGCTGGTGTCCTTTGAGACGGTCATTGCCGGCACCGAAAAGAAGAACACGGTGCTGACGGATATGGAAAAGCGGCTGGTTGCCTACCACGAGGTGGGTCACGCTCTGGTGGCCGCTCTGGAAAAGCACTCCCAGCCGGTGTCCAAAATCACCATTGTCCCCCATACCTCCGGCGCACTGGGTTATACCATGCAGATGCCTGAGGAGGAGAAGTTCCTCTCCACCGCCGACGAGCTGCGCACGGAGCTGCGTACCCTGGTGGGCGGCCGGGCGGCGGAATGGGTGGTCTTTGGCGTACAGACCACCGGCGCCTCCAACGATATTCAGCGTGCCACCGCACTGGCACGGAACATGGTCACCCAGTATGGCATGAGCGAGAAATTCGGTCTGATGACCACGGCCTCTGTGCAGAATCAGTATCTGGACGGTCAGGCCTATATGGATTGCTCTCAGGAAATGGCTGCCCAGGTGGATCAGGAGGTTATGCAGATCCTGAATACCGTCTATGACGATGCCAAGCGCATCCTGACGGAAAACCGGGGACTGCTGGACGAGATCTCCGAGTACCTGCTGGTGAAGGAGACCATCACCGGCGACGAGCTGATGGCCTACATCCGGGCCGATCAGGAAAGCAAAAAGCCTTCTGAGGAAGAATAAGCAAAGCCGTGACGGAGAAGGTTCTGCATTTTCATTACAACTCCGGAAAAGTCGGATATTTGCACTGAAAATATTGGATAAGCCCTCTCAGTCATGCTGTCGCATGACAGCTCCCCCAGAGGGGGAGCCAAGAGATGAATCTTTTGACAGATTGAGCCGTGGCTGCCATTTGGCAGCCACGGCTTTCAGCTTGTCAAAAAACTTCCCAAAATCCCTTGTTTCTGGTATAATAAAAGA
>CAYWZB010000081.1:0-5418 GCA_964462775.1 uncultured Oscillospiraceae bacterium | reverse complement strand
GCGGCTTCCAGAATGGCCTTCAGGCCGCTGTCCACGCACTCCATGGCGTAAACCACCGCGTCCATCACGCCGGTGTGACCCACCATGTCGCCGTTGGGATAGTTGCAGCGCAGGAACTGGAACTTCTTGGAGGCCATGGCGGCAACCATGTGCTCGGTGATCTCCTTGGACTTCATGGCAGGTGCCTGCTCGAAGGGGATGACATCGGAGGGGATCTCCTCGTAAACTTCCAGCGCCTCGTCCACCTTGCCGGAGCGGTTGCCGTTCCAGAAATAGGTCACATGGCCGTACTTCTGGGTCTCGGACAGAGCATACTCGTGGATGCCGGCAGCGCACAGCACCTCGGTCAGGGTGTTCTTGATGACGGGGGGCTGCACCAGATAGCGCTCGGGGATGTTCAGGTCGCCGTCATACTGCAGCATACCGGCAAACTTCACGCCGGTGTAGCCGGGACGGTCGAACTTGTCGAAATCCTTCCGGTCGAAGGCCAGGGAGATCTCCTGAGCACGGTCGCCGCGGAAGTTGAACAGAATCACGCTGTCGCCGTTGGCGATGGTGGCCACGGGAGCGCCGTTGCGGGCAACCACAAAGGCAGGCAGATCCTGGTCGATGACACCGGTTTCGGCGCGGTAGGTCTCAATGGCCTCCTTGGCGGAAGCGAACTGACGGCCCAGGCCCTGAACGTGGGTTCTCCAGCCCAGCTCCACCATGGACCAGTTGGCCTCATAACGGTCCATGGTCACCTGCATACGGCCGCCGCCGGAGGCGATGGCGTAGTCGCAGCCGTCGGTATTCAGCTCGGTCAGAACGGCTTCCAGAGCATCCACATACTCCAGAGCGGAGGTAGCGGGCACGTCACGGCCGTCCAGCAGGATGTGGCAGTAAGCCTTCTTCACGCCCTCGGCGTGTGCCTGACGCAGCAGAGCGATCAGGTGAGCGATGTTGGAGTGAACGTTGCCGTCGCTGAGCAGACCCAGGAAGTGCATGGCGTGACCGTCGTTGGCGTTGGCCACCAGATCCTTCCAGGTTTCGGATGCGTACAGAGCGCCGTTTTCGATGCTCTCGCCCACCAGCTTGGCACCCTGGGAGTAGACCTGGCCGCAGCCCAGAGCATTGTGGCCGACTTCGGAGTTGCCCATATCCTCATCGGAGGGCAGACCGACGGCGGTGCCGTGAGCCTTCAGGTAAGTATGGGGGCAGGTTGCCAGCAGATTGTCCAGCGTGGGGGTCTTTGCCACGACAACAGCGTCACCGCTGCCGCCGTCGCCCTTGCCGACGCCGTCCATGATTACGAGAACAATGGGTTTTTCCATGATGATTACCTCCAGAAAAGCGAGTAGTTCGCATATTTTTTGCATTCTATAGATTCTGTTATTTTACATCATTTTGCCCAAACTTACAACCCATTTTTTTATTTTTCCATTGGGCACAAAAAAACTTCCGGGAAATCCGCAAAAAACGTGATTTTCCCGGAAGTTATTAAGGATTTATGAAGCAATCAGCCCCGATACCGGCCGTCCTTGCCCTTGAAAATCAGCATTCCGATCAGCGCCAGGCTCAAAGTGCCGGACAAAATGAACACACCCACCAAAATGCCGCTGACGGTGCCGCTCTCCTTTTCCGGGATAACAGGCTGGGTCGTCTCCGGCACGGTTGGCTCCTGGGTGGTCTCCACCGGCGGCTGGGTCGCTTCCGTGGCCGGAACGGTGGGTGCTTCCGTGGCAGGCTGAGTCTCCGCCTCCGTCGGCTCCGTCACCGGCTCGGTGGCAGGCGCTGTGGTGGGGACGGTAGGCTGCTCCGTGGGAGCGGTGGTTTCCTCCGGCCAGACATAGACATCCTGACCGCTTTCCGTCACCACCTCCAGGCGGCCATGGAAGTTGGTCTCCAGCTCTCCGACGTAGGTTTCCGACCAACGGTTGTTGTCCGGGCAATAGACGGTGATGTGGCTGCCGTTCCACAGGCAGTTGCCCCGGAAGGAGGGCATCCCACCGGCGCAGTGCACCTTGGTCAGATTGCTGCTGCCCTCAAAGCAGCTGGGGCCGAACAGGCGGAAGGTGGCAGGCAGGGAAATCTCCGTCAGCCCGGTGCAGCCCTGGAAGGCGCTTTCTCCGATCTCCCGCAGGGAGCCGCCGAAGTCCACCGCCGTCAGTGCGGTATATCCATCAAAGGCTCTGGCACCCACGCTGGTCACGCCTCCGGAGAGCACCACCTTCCGGATGGCGGACTGATAGCCGTCCCAGGGTGCCCCGGTGGACAGGTCGTCCATATCCCCGGTGCCGGAAATGGTCAGCACCCCATCGGCATACGCCCAGGTGAGATTTTCGCCGCAGGCGTTGGCCGGTCTGGGAGCCTGGGTGGCCGCCGTCGTCTCAGTCGGCTGGGTGGTCTCGGTTTCCGCGGCAAAGCCCGGGAGCGCCAGGGTCAGCAGCAACGCTGCCGCTGCCATCAGACAGGAAATCTGTTTTCTCATAAAGTCCATCCTTTCATATGGGGGTGCCGTTTTTCGGCACTTACGGCAAAAGCGACCCCGGTGACCCGGAGCCGCTTTTCGTTTTTCAATCTTCAATCCGGCGGATATCCGCACCCAGTTCTGTCAGCTTTTCCACCAGGCGCTCATAACCACGCTCGATAAAGTGGATGTGCTCAACATAGGTTTTTCCCTCCGCCGCCAGACCAGCAATGACCAGCGCAGCGCCGGCACGCAGATCGTGGGCGCAGACCTTTGCACCCCGGAGCTTTTCCACACCGGTGACCGTGGCCGTTTTGCCGTTGATGCGGATATTGGCACCCATGCTTTCCAGCTCCGCGCAGTAGCCGAAGAAGCGGGTCTCATAGACGCTTTCCGTCAGGCGGCTGGTGCCGTTGGCCAGTGCCATGCACACGCAGACCTGCGCCTGCATATCCGTGGGGAAGCCGGGGTAGGGTCGGGTCTTGACCGTGGAAGGCCGGAGCTTTCCCGTGCGGATGATCCGCACCGCGTCGTCATAGCGGATGATCCGGGCACCCATTTCCTGGAGCTTGGTGTTGATGCACTCCAGGTGCTTGGGGATCACGTTTTTCAGCAGCACATTGCCGCCCACGGCGGTCACCGCCGCCAGATAAGTACCGGCTTCGATCTGGTCGGGAATCACCGCGTAGGTGCCGCCCCGCAGGGCGTTGACGCCCCGGATCTTCACCGTATCCGTACCGGCACCGCTGATCCGGGCGCCCATGGTGTTCAGGAAGTTCGCCAGATCCACGATGTGCGGCTCTCTGGCTGCGTTTTCAATGATGGTCTGGCCGGGGATCAGGGTTGCCGCCAGCATGATGTTGACAGTGGCACCAACGGATGCCATATCCAGCATGATCCGTCCGCCCTGCAGCCCCTCCTCGCCGGGGGTCAGCGCCAGGTAGCCGTCTCCTTCGTCCACCTCAGCGCCCAGAGCCAGGAAGCCCTTGATATGCTGATCGATGGGGCGGGAAGCAAAGCTGCATCCGCCGGGCAGCGCCACATGTGCCTTACCAAAGCGACCCAGCAGCGCACCCATCAGGTAATAGCTGCCCCGCATTTTCTTTACCAGCTCCGCGTCCGGCTCGGTGATCTGGACATTGGAGCAATCAATTTCCACCACATTCGGCTCCGGGTAAGCGATTTTCGCCCCCATACCGCCGAGGATATCCAGCAGGATGCGGACATCGGAAATATCAGGAACGTTTTCGATCCGGCAGTTGCCGCTGACCAGCAGAGTGGCCGGCAGAATCGCCACGACGGCGTTCTTCGCGCCGCTGATGGTGACAGTCCCTTCCAGAGGGTTACCGCCGTTGATTTCGTATCTGGCCAAGGAATATCCTCTCCTTGTTATGATTTACGCCGGGAACCGGCATTGTCGAATACTGACTGATTCTATCCGCAGCCTGTCGGTCGCAAATAGTCTATGATAGTATATCATACAACGCGTCTTTTGTAAAGTGCAAATTCTTTACGTCCTTTTTACCGGCGCAGACCCTTGGGGTAGTGGTTCTTCAGCACCCGTCCGTCACCCTTGCCCCAGCCGATGGAATATTCCCCCGCTTTGACCAGGCACCAGCCCTTTTCATCGCAGGGGATCACCTCGCCGTGGAGGTAGCCCTTCATTTCCGGGCTGTCCGGCTGGAAGGATATCTCCCGGGCGCAGTGCTTCAGCCACAGCGCCAGGGCGTGCGCCGGCTCGAAGCGACCCTTCTTCACCATGCCCAATTCCAGTCCCGGACGCTCCACCTTCAGGCGGTTCAGTTCCGGCATTCTCTCCGGCACCCAGTACAGGCTCTGGCCGAACTGCAGCGGCCGGCCGGCGGGCAGGGTGATATCCAGCTCTTTGGCAAAGGCGCTCCATTCCGGGGGCAGCTTGCCGCCGGAGCCGGGCTGCTCCTGCCGCTGCTCCTGCCCGCATCTGCGCAGGACGGCGGCAAAATGCCCCTCACCCAGCAGCTTATGGGGCCACATCCGGTGGCTTCCGTTCTCCCCGGGCACGAACCAGGGGGTTTCCACCGGCTCGGGCACAAAGTCCGGGTGGCTTTCCCGGAAGGCCGCCACCGCCAGCTCATCCTCCTCCGGGGAAAAGGTGCAGGTGGAATACACCAGCCGTCCCCCGGGGCGCACCAGCTGAGCGCCGGAATGGAGAATCTCCGCCTGCCTCCTGGCGCACATCTCCACCGTCTCCTGGCTCCAGTCGGTGACGGCGGCCTCCTCCTTGCGGAACATTCCCTCTCCGGAGCAGGGTGCATCGATGAGCACCCGGTCAAACATCCCGGCAAACCGCCGTGCCAGCTCCCCGGGGTGCTCGTTGGTCACCAGAGCGTTGGCAACGCCCATGCGCTCGATGTTTCGCGACAGGATCTTTGCCCGTTTGGAATTGATCTCGTTGCACAGCAGGAAGCCCTCCCCCGCCATCCGTCCGGCGATCTGGGTGGTTTTTCCTCCGGGAGCGGCGCACAGGTCGCAGACGAACTCACCGGGCTGGGGATCCAGCAGCGCCACCGGTGCCATGGCGCTGGCCTCCTGTAGGTAATATACGCCGGCTTCGTGGAAAACGTGCAGTCCCGGCCGGGAATCTGGGTCATAGTAGTACCCTTCCGGCTCCCAGGGCACCGGCTGTCCCACAAAGGGCAGCTGAGGCGCTTCCCCCTTCAGGGGATTCATCCGCAGCGCCACCGCCCGGGGGCGCTCCAGACTCTTCAAAAAGTCCGGGTATTCCTCCCCCAGCTGGCTTTGCATTCGGCGCAAAAATTCTTCCGGCAGCATGGCAAACGCTCCTTTTCTTCTTTCTGAGGGCATTATACCATAGCCCCGGGGATTTTTCCACCGCATTTTTGCGCGAACGTCCTTGGCTCCCCCCTTTGGGGGAGCTCAGACTGTCAAAGAACCCCTGTTTTTGCTAAGCGAAAACAGGGGTTCTAACG
>CAYWZB010000080.1:0-5443 GCA_964462775.1 uncultured Oscillospiraceae bacterium | reverse complement strand
GGGTGAACTGGTGGAAGAAGGTGGTGTAGCGGATGACGTTGACGTAGGGGTGGTCAGCGATGAACTTACGCAGACGCTCCATGGTGTAAGCATGGGTCTTGGGCTGACGAACGTCGAAGGTGATCTGATGCTCGAAGTCCTTCCAGTCGTTGGTGACCGCGTTGTACATATGCACGGGGTCCCAGATCAGGTAGGCCAGGAAGGCCACGGTATACTCGTGGTAGGCAGTGGGCTCGTCGATGACGACGCAGCCGGTCTCCTCCTCGTAATGCCAGGCATCGGGGGAGATGGGCTCACCGGTGGTACGATCCATGACTTCCCACCAGCGCTTGATGTCGTCCCGGGTGTTGACCTGCATCAGCTCGGGGGAGATGCCCTCCATCAGCTTGATGGCGAGCTTGTCCTCGGTAGCGGTGCGGAAGCCGGTCATGATGTAGCACTGCTGGACTTCCTCGGGGTTGGCCTTTGCCCAGGCGTTGTCCTTACGGGTGGTGTAGTAGGTGGAGTAGATCTTTGCGTTCTGATTCTGCAGCTCTGCGGGGAAGTCGGTGCCGTCGCAGTCACGGATGGCATCAGCGCCCCACTTCTTCAGAATCTCCAGGGTTTCGGGGACCACGTCCAGGTCAGTGGGAATGGTTACGCGACCAAAAGATTTGTTATTCATAATTTATACCCTCAATACACTTGATTTGTCGGGGCCGATGTTCCCACCGGTCCCGACAGTATCCATCAATTCTTAAACGCTGCGTTGTAAACGAACAGAGCAGTCAGCAGGCTGACCATGCCCACGAGCATGATGCCCAGACCCTTCAGCTGACCGGTCATCTTCCAGCCGACGATGGTCAGAACCATGCCCAGCACGAAAAACAGCAGGATCAGGGTCATACGCAGCTTGGTATGATCTTTCCAGAAGTTCATATCGTCACCTTATCCTTTCAGACCGCCGACGGTCATGCCCTTGGTCAGATTCTTCTGCACGCAGATGTACAGCACCAGCACGGGCACCATGACCAGCACCAGACCGGCATACATGGGGCCGTACTCAGCAGCGGACTGCTGTGCCTGCATCAGGTTCAGCAGACCTGCAGGCAGCGTCCACTGATCCCGGTCGGTGACCAGGGTCTTGATGATGATGTACTCATTCCAGAAGGACAGGAAGTTGAACAGGATGACCGTGATGATGGAAGGCTTGGCCATGGGGAAGATGACCTGGGTCATGGTGCGGAAATAGCCGGCACCGTCGATGTAGGCAGCTTCCTCAAAGTCGTGGGGCAGGGTGGCGAAGTAGCTGGACAGCAGGTAAATGGTGAAGGGCAGCGCCGTAGCGGCGTAAACCACAGCCACCACAACGTGGTTGTTCAGCAGGACGCCGTGTCCCAGAATGCCCTTAAGCCACTTGTCGCCGTCGCTGAGCATCAGGTAGATGGGCACGACGATGTAGTTGACGTTGATGAACAGACCAGCCATGAAGCAGGTGTTCAGGAACTTCTGGCCGAAGAACTTGAAACGGGACAGGCAGTAGGAAGCGGGCAGGGCAACCACCAGCAGGATCACCAGCGCCAGAGCGGTGACCATAACGGAGTGACCCATGTAGCCGCCCATGTTTGCCTTGTTCCAGGCATCGGCGAAGTTCTGCCAATGGATATGGGTGGGCAGTGCCCAGGGGTTGCCGTAGTGCTCGCTGGTTTCCTTGACGGAAGCCATGATGGTCCACAGCACGGGGATCAGGATCAGGATTGCCAGCAGACCCAGCACAAAGTAGATAAAGATCTTGTACAGGCGCTCCGCTGCGCTGATTTCACTCTTAAGTCTCATACGGGCACCTCCTTAGTATTCCAGGGTCTCACGCTCGGTGACCTTGTTGACCAGTGCGGACAGACCGAAGGACACCAGGAAGATCACCACGCCGATGGCCATGGCGTAGCCGTAACCGCCGCCCAGGTTCTTCTGGTTGTACATATACAGCAGAGCCACGTTGGAGGCATTGTTGGGGCCGCCGCCGGTCATGGCGCTGACGAACAGGAAGGCCATGTTGATGGTGGAAATGACGAAGAAGGTCAGGGTGGTGCGGATGTTGGTCCAGATCAGGGGAATGGTGATCTGGAAGAACTGGGCAAACCGGTTGGCACCGTCCAGGTCGGCACTCTCATACAGGGATTCGGGGACAGCAGCCATGGAGGACATATACATGACCATGTAGTAGCCGATTGCCTGCCAGACCATGGCAATGACAAGGCTCATCATAACATGCTCTTCGCCCTTCCACAGGATGCCCTCCTTGCCGAACACTGCCAGCAGGCTGTTCAGCAGGCCCTTGTCCACGTCGTAAATTGCGGAGAAAATACCGGAAATAACAACGACGGACAGGATGTTGGGGATGTAAAAGACCACCCGGAAGAAGTCCTTGCCTCTCAGCTTTTCCCGGGTCAGAATACCGGCGAAAATCAGGGCGGTGGCCATGGTGAAAACGGTGACCATCACGATCAGCAGCAGCATATTCTGCATGGACCGGATGAACTTGGCATCATTCATCAGCATCTGGAAATTCTTGAAGCCGATGAAGATCTCCTGGGGGTTGAAGGTGCTGCGCTGGTACAGAGACAGGCGGAACACGTTCACGGTGGGCCATACCATAAAGATCGCAAACAGGATCACGGCAGGCGTGACGCAGGTCAGCAGGAAGCCGTTGCGTCGGGCATTACTCTTCATTTACGAATCATCTCCTTGGTTTTTATAAAGGTGTTTTCCGTCACACAGACCTTGACTGTCCAATGGAAAACACCTTTGTACAAACTAAATGGGTGGCAGTGACAGAAGTCACTGCCACCCAAACTCGTTAAGTCTTAAGCCTATGGGCAGAAGATTAGCCGATCAGGTTAGCGCGCATCTGCTCGGTAGCAGCGATGACGTTAGCCTGGTACTCCTCGATGGTCAGAGTGCCAGCAACCAGGGAGTTGATGGGCTCAAAGAACACGGAAGAGTTGTCAACGCCGGGGATCTCGGAGTAAGCAGCGAAGTTACCCATAGCAGCCTTGGCGCCGTTGTCGTAGATGGAGTAGAACATCACGTTGTCGCCTTCCAGCATGGAAGCAACGCCGTCGATGGGCTGGATAGCACCGGTGGTAGCGAAGATCTCAGCAGCCTTGTCGGAGTACAGGAAAGCGACGAACTGCTCAGCCTCAGCGATGTGCTCAGCACCAGCGGGGATCCAAGCCTGCTCGAACCAGCAGTAGGAATAGCCTGCGCCGTCAGCGGTGACAGCGGGCAGAGCGGTCATGCCCCAGCCGAACTTCTCAGCGTCCAGGGTAGCCTGGTAGTCAGCCATTTCGCCAACGATCCAGGTACCGTTGGGCATGAACAGAGCCTGGTCGTCCATGACCATCTGCTGGTTCTTGGTGAAGTCCTGGTTGTTAGCCTGAGCGGGGGTGTTGGGGTGGGTGTAGTCAGCCAGCTTGTCCAGGATAGCCAGCAGGGTCTGGCCGTTCTCGGACTCCCAAGCGCCTTCAACGTAGTTGGTGATGTCGTTGAAGAACTCAGCGCCGCCGACGGAGTACATCAGAGCGTACATGAAAGCATCGTAGTAACCAGCGGTGGGGTAGGTGAACAGGGAGATGCCCTCTTCAGCTGCCTTGTCGCCCAGTTCCCACATCTCGTCCCAAGTGGTGGGAACGGTCCAGCCCTTAGCCTCGAACAGCTTAGCGTTGTAGAACAGGCCGCAGGGAGAGTAGAACATGGGAGCCAGGTAGGTCTTGCCGTCGCCGTAGGGGTTGGTCAGGGAAGTCTCGGTGAAGCCGCCGGAGATCTTCTCGGAAACAACAGTCTCCTCGCCGGGGATGGTCATGGACAGAACGTTGGTCAGCTCATGCAGGCCGTTAGCCTTGATGATCTGCTCGGTCAGGCCGGCGGGACGGCCGGTAGCCAGGTGCACAACGTCGGGGAACTCGCCGTTCTGCATGGGGCCGGAGATGACGTCTTCCAGGTTCTTGTCGGTGGTCAGCTCAACGTTGATGCCGGTGGTCTCAGTGAAAGCAGCGGCGACGTTCTGCCAAACCTCGGAACCATAAGCGGTCTCGATAGCAGCGACCTTGATGGTCACGGGCTCAGCGGGAGTTTCAGCAGGGGTGGTTTCTGCGGGAGCTGCGGGGGTGGTCTCAGCGGGCTTGGTCTCAGCGGGGGTAGAGCCGCAGGCAACCAGAGCCAGCATCATAGCAACAGCCAGCAGCAGTGCAATGATCTTCTTCATTTGTATTTCCTCCATAACAATATTGGTGGATTTATTCCACTACTCAAAGTATACAATTTCTTTCTTTTTTCTCAATAATGATTTTGTTTTTTCCTTTAGTTTTCTTGCTATCACCGCAATTTTCGGTATGTTGTGCAAAAGCCCCCGCTCCATTTTGTGCAGTTCGCCCATTCGCCGGAGGTTTTCCCAGAAAATGGAGAAAAATTTTCCTTGCAAAATCCCCGTATCCGCAATATAATAACAAAAAGAAGCAAGAAATCGGGTCAGGAGGAATCTTATGAGCAATTTGCATTATTCGCCCAAGCACTCCGGCATCCGCAATTCTCTGAAACTGGTAAACGTGGGCAGCGCCAAATACAACGGCGACTGGCACAGCGTACCCCACACCCACAGCTATGCGGAACTTTTTTATGTGGTGGGCGGACTGGGACACTTCCAGGTGGATCAGGAGCTGTACCCCGTGTCTCCCGGACAGCTGGTAATCCTAAATCCCAACGTCTCCCACACCGAGGTCAGCCTCAACGCCTCTCCCCTGGAATATGTGGTGCTGGGCATTGAGGGTCTGGAGTTGACTGCCACGGAGGGGGAGGAAAGCCGGTTCAAAATTCTCGACCACCGGGACACGGACAGCATCACCACCTGCCTTCGCAACATCCTCCGGGAAACGCAGGATGCCCTCCCCGGCTCTGACATCATCTGCCAGGCCTATATGGAGATTCTGGTGACCCGGCTCATGCGCAGCACAGAGATGTCGGTGCTGGATGCCCCCATGACCTCTGCCAACAGCCAGTGCGTCACCGTGCGGCGGTACATCGATACCCATTTCAAGGAGACGCTGACCCTGGACGAGCTGGCGGAAATGGCGCACATCAATAAATACTATCTGGCGCACTCCTTCAAAGAGGAGTTCGGCGTCAGCCCCATCAATTATCAGGTCTGCCGCCGGATTGAAGAAGGGTGCTATCTGCTGAAGCAAACCGACCTGTCCCTGGCGCAGATCTCCCGGATTCTGGGGTTTTCTTCCTCCAGTTATTTTTCTCAGGTCTTTCGCAAGAGCCAGGGCTTAAGCCCCTCGGACTACCGCAAGCGGGAAAAAGAAGATCACACATAACCGAAGGGTGTGCCGCACAGCGGCACACCCTTCGCAGCTCGTCAAAGAACCCTTGTTTTTGCTAAGCGAAAACAGGGGTTCTAACGTAT
>CAYWZB010000079.1:0-5457 GCA_964462775.1 uncultured Oscillospiraceae bacterium | reverse complement strand
AATCTGAAAAAACTGGCAAATTGGAGTTGGAATAACTCCTTTTTCTCCACAATATACCTGATATTTACCCCCAAATACGTTAAACCCCCTGTTTTCGCTTAGCAAAAACAGGGGTTCTTTGACAGTCTGAAAAGGCACCTCGAAAGAGGTGCCTTTTGACATATGGGGGATCAAACCGAGGGGCCATTGACGGGCTGGAGCTTGGGGTCACCCAGAGTCTCCACCTTGGAGTCCTTGATCAGTTTCTTGGGGCAGACCGTGGCGCACAGACCGCACATATCGCACTTGCTGTAGTCAATGCGGGCAATGTTGTTTTCCACGGTGATGGCATCCTTGGGGCAGACCTTCTTGCACAGGCCGCAGCCGATGCAGCCGATGGAGCAGGCACGGGTGGTGGTAGCGCCCTTGGCCATGGAGTTGCAGGCGATGACCACGTTCTGCTTCGGCTCCACAGGGATGATGAGCTGACGGGGGCAGACGGAGGCGCAGGCCATGCAGCCAACGCACAGATCTTCGTCCACCACAGCCACGCCGTTTTTCACGGAGATGGCACCGTATTTGCAGGCCTTGGTGCAGGTGCCGTAACCCAGACAGCCATACTTGCAGGACAGAGGACCGGAGCCGCCAACTTTGGAAGCGGCGAGGCAGTCGTGGAAGCCCTCGTAATTGGCTTTGACCTTGGCACCCTGCAGCAGGTTGCCGTTGGCATCATAGGTTTTTGCGCCGGAGCAGCGCACCAGCGCCACCTTCCGGGTGACGGCTTCCGCTTTCACGCCCATGATGGCGGCCATGGCCTGGGCGCATTCGTTGCCGCCGGAGGCGCACTTGCCGATGGGCGCTTCTCCGTTCAGGACAGCCTCGGCATAGCCACCGCAGCCGGCATAGCCGCAGCCGCCGCAGTTGGCGCCGGGTAGACATTCGTTCAGCTGATCCAGACGGGGGTCGGTCTCCACATGAAAGACCTTGGAGGCGGCGGACAGGACCAGACCAAAAATCAGACCCAGGCCGCCCAAAAGTCCGATGGCGATGACAATACGAATCATTTCTTCGCCCTCCTTAGAAAATCTTCAGGCCGGAGAAGCCCATGAACGCCAGCGCCATGAGTCCGGCAGAAATCAGGGCGATGGGGAAGCCCTCGAAACACTTGGGGCACTCTGCCTGAGCGACCCGCTCCCGGACGGAAGCGAACAGCACAATGGCCAGGGTGAAGCCCAGACCGCCGGCAGCGCCGTTAACCACGCTGAACAGGAAGTCGTACCCCTCCTGCACGTTCACCAGCACCACGCCCAGCACGGCGCAGTTGGTGGTGATCAGGGGCAGGTACACGCCCAGCGCCCGGTACAGTGCCGGAACCATCTTCTTCAGGAACATTTCCACCACCTGAACCAGTGTGGCAATGACCAGAATGAAGGCCACGGTCTGCATAAATTCCAGATCCAGCGCCACCAGCAGCAGATTGACCAGATAGCAGGCGGCAGAGGCCAGCGCCATGACGAAGGTGACGGCCATGCCCATGCCCAGAGCGGTGTCGATCTTCTTGGAAACGCCCATAAAGGGGCAGATGCCGTAGAACTTGACCAGAATGAAGTTCTGGCTCAGAAGGGCGGCAATGACAATGCCCAAAAGTTCTGTAATCATACCTTTCCGGCCTCCTTCTTCTTATTTTTCTCCTGCTGCTCCATGCGGGTCATCAGCCACTGGCTGGCGGCGATGACGCAGCCCAGCACCAGGAAGCCGCCCACGGGCATAATCAGGTGCATGGCGGGGAAGGGCTGGGGGATGATGGTGATGCCCTCGCCGCCGTTGAGAATACCGCCGCCGAAGGTGCCGGAGCCAAGCAGCTCCCGGATGATGCACATGATGCTCAGTGCCACGGTGTAGCCGATGCCCTGGGTGATGCCGTCCAGGGCGGAGGCCAGAACGCCATTTTTGGAGGCGAAGGCCTCAGCACGACCCAGAATGATGCAGTTGACCACGATCAGGGGGATGAACACGCCCAGATTCTCAGACAGGGCGGGAAGGAATGCCTGCAGACACTGATCGACGATGGTGACGAAGCCCGCAATGATCACGACGTAGGCCGCAATGCGGATCTCATTGGGGATGACCTTCCGCAGGGCGGAGATCAAAATGTTGGAACAGGTCAGGATGATGGTGACTGCCAGACCCATGCCCAGACCGTTGAACAGGCTGGTGGTGATGGCCATGGTGGAGCACATACCCAGCAGCTGGACGGTGACCGGGTTCTTGGTCAGCAGACCCTCTTTCAGTTGCTTCTTGAAATTCATAGCGCTGCCTCCTTAACCCAGGTTTTCCACGCAGGCCAGCGCGGCGGAAACGCCGGCGCATACGGCCCGGGAGGTGATGGTGGCGCCGGTCAGGGCATCCACCTGGCCGCCGTCCTTGGTCACGGAGACGTCCCCGGACATACCGGTGAACTGTCCCCGGAAGCTTTCACCCGCGGCACCGGTGGCGGCGCACACAGCGCCCAGGCTGGGAGTCTCGGACTGGTCTACCACGGAGATGGCAAGCACCTTGCCGTCATTGCCTACGCCCACCATCAGGGTCACAAGACCGTTGAAGCCGTTGGGGGCAACCTGAACGGCATAGCCCTGACCGCCCTGATACAGGGCGGAGACCATACCGGTCTCGTCGGTGAAGGCAATCTCCTGTCCGCCGCCGGGGAGCACGGCCTCAATGGCCTGCTGGGTCTTTTGCTCCTTCTGGGCAGCGATTCGCGGCTCGGTGATGGAGTTGACACCGGCAAGCAATGCTGCCACGATGGAGGTGATGGCAAGCAGCGTAATGGTCAGCCGCAGGACGAATTTTGCAGTGGATTCGGTTTTCATTTCTTAGCCGCCTCCTTCCGGGGAGCGCCGAACTTCACGGGATGACCGATTTTGTCCAGCAGCACCACGCACAGGTTCATGCACAAAATGGCATAGGAGACACCCTCGTTATAGCCGCCGAAGTAGCGGATCACCACCGTCAGCAGGCCGCAGCCCACGCCGTAGAGGATCTGCCCCAGCTTGGTGACAGGGGAGGTAACATAGTCGGTAGCCATGAAAATGGCACCCAGCATCAGACCGCCGCCGAATACCTGGGCGGCCATCCAGGCAATGCGGTCATTGCCCTGGGGGAACAGGAAGGTCACAATGGCTACAGTGCCGATGTAAGCGACGGGAATCCGGGCGGTGATGACCTTACGCACCAGCAGGTACACAAAGCCCACCAGCAGCAGCGCTGCGGAGGTTTCACCCAGACAGCCGCCGACGTTGCCCAGGAACAGATCCCGGATGGACTCGGTGCACATCACACCCTGATGCAGACTGGCCAGGGGGGTGGCGGCGGTGACGATGTCGGCAGTGGAGCCGAGACCGGCGGCGTTTTCAAAGCCCACCTTGACCCAGGTGTTCATAACAACCGGCCAGCTGAACAGGAAGGCACGACCGGCCAGAGCGGGGTTGACGATGTTCTTGCCCAGACCGCCGAAGAGCATCTTCACCGGAACAATGGCGAAGAAGGCACCCAGCACGATGGTCCAGTAGGGGATAGTCACGGGGCAGACAAAGGCCAGCAGCACGCCGGTGACGCAGGCGGACAGATCATTGACCCTGCAGTGGGTTTTGGTGACGCGGCAGTAGGCCCACTCAAAGAACAGGCAGGCAGCCACGCTGACCAGGGTTACCATCAGGGAGCGGAAGCCGAAGAAATACACCGAACCCAGCAGCGCCGGACACAGGGCAATGAGCACATCCCGCATGATGGTCTGGGTGGTGACGGGGGCGTGAACGTGGGGGGAGCTGGAAATGGTCAGCTCGTAGAAATATTTCATCTGTGCCATCAGTCACCCCTCCTTACTTTTTCGCTGCCTTGGCAGCGTCGTTGCGGATGAGCTGCTTGGCGACCCGGAAGCCCAGCACCAGCGGCACGCTGCCGGGACAGGTGTAGGCGCAGGAGCCGCACTCAATGCAGTCCATAATATTGTAGTCCTTCATTTCCTGAACATTGCCGGACTGCATGGCCTTGTACATCATCACCGGCATCAGTTTCATGGGGCACGCATCGATGCACCGGCCGCAGCGCAGGCACCGGAATTCGTCCTCCGCATAGCCGTTGGCATGACCGAGAATGGTGACGGCGTTGACACCCTTGATGGTGGGAACGCTCAGGTCGTACTGGGCAGTGCCCATCATGGGACCGCCGGAGAGAACCTTGTAGGGATTCTCGGAATGACCGACTGCTTCCAGCAGGTCATTGAAGGCGGTGCCGATGGGAACCAGCAGGTTCTTCGGCTCCATGACGATATCGCCGGAGACGGTAACGATCCGGCGGATCAGGGGCATACCGTCGTACACCGCGTCATGGACGGCCTTGACGGTGGCGGCGTTGAATACGGCGCAGCCCACGGCAGCGGGCAGACCGCCGGAGGGAACCTCCCGGCCGGTGATGGCGTAGATCAGCTGCTTTTCCGCACCCTGGGGGTACTTGGCAGGCAGCACATCCACGATGATGCCGGAATCCCGGCTCAGCTGCGCCTTCAGTGCCTTGGCGGCCTCGGGCTTGTTGTCCTCGATGGCAATATGTCCCTCGGTCAGGCCGAAGATCCGCATAATCAGCTTCAGACCGGAGATCAGCTTATCGGGCTGCTCCCGGCACAGCCGGTCGTCGGATGTGATGTACGGCTCGCATTCGCCGGCATTGACGATGACGGTGTTGACCTTGCCGATGCCGCCGGAGAGTTTGACGTGGGTGGGGAAGGTTGCGCCGCCCATGCCCACGATGCCGCACTCCCGGATGATGTCGATCAGCTCCTGGGGGCTGAGGGCATCCACCTGCGCCTGGGTTCGGGGCTGGATGTCCTCGCTCAGGGTGTTCTGGTGGTCGTTCTGGATCACCACACTGACGACTGTGGAGCCGTTGGTGTGGGCACGGGGTGCCACCGTCAGCACGGTGCCGGAGACGGAGGCGTGAACGGGGACGCACAGTCCCTCGTTGTCACCGATCTTCTGACCCATCTTGACGGAGTCACCTTTCTTGACCAGGGGCTTGCAGGGGGCGCCAATGTGCTGCTGCATGGGAATGACCACCACATCCGGCGCCGGGAATACCTGGGTCACCCGGTCACAAGCGTACCATTTATTTTCCTTGGGGTGTACCCCTCCGAAAAAGGAAAACGCCATAGCTATTCACCTCTTTTAAAATTTGCGGAGATCTGTCCGCGGTTCTTGCAGATATATGATACAGCATCCGAGGCGATTTGTCCACCCTCTTTTTGGCAGTTTGTCCAAAAAAGTTATAATAAATCTTTTTGTATCGATACAAAAAGCACAAAACAGCCAACTTTTCACGGAAAAACGCCCTGCTGACCGGGGTCACTTCAGGTCGGCAGGGCGTTATGGCCGGGGAGGGGAGAATTACCAGCTGAGCATGGTGCGGAACAGCTCCATGTACCGT
>CAYWZB010000078.1:0-5486 GCA_964462775.1 uncultured Oscillospiraceae bacterium | reverse complement strand
TAATAATTCAGAACCCTCTCCGTCACGGCTCACGCCGTGCCACCTCTCCCAAAGGGAGAGGCAAGGGCTTTTTTGACACGCTCAGCACAGACCTTTTCAGGGTCTGTGCTTTTGTTATCGTCTTACAGCGAAAAGAACATGGCGATCATGCTGGCCAGCATCAGTGCTGTCAGCGCCAGCACGCCGGGGTTCAGGAAGAAGCACCGCAGAACCCGGCGGTCGATCCATTCGCCTTGCCGGTACTGCCGGATCTGGCGGCGCTTGTAAATCAGAATCCCCACCGCCGCCACAAAGGCGCCGCCGAAAATCAGCAGATTCAGCAGCCCGGCGGCAATCTCCGGCAGGAACAGCAGCACCCGTGACAGCAGATCCGCCAACACCAGATTGTTGAACACATGGATGCCCACCGCCCAGAAAATGGAATACTCTACCGTCACATAGCCCAGCAGCAGTCCCACCGCGAAGGCATAGGGCGTTTGCAGCAGATTGCCGTGGAACAGGCCAAACAGAGCCGCCGACGCCACAATGGCAAACCGCTTGCCATAGGGCTTGAGACTCCGCAGCAGATAGCCCCGGAAGAAGATTTCCTCAGACAGGGGTGCCAGCACCGCCGAATACAGGAACATACTCACCGTATCCGACTGGCCGGACACCTGTTCCAGATAGTCCATCAGCGACAGCCCGAAGGCATTGAGCACCCCTTCCAACAGGCTGATCCACAGGGTGTTGACCATTTGCAGTCCCATGCACAGGCACAGCATGGCGGCAACCCCCTTGATGGAAAAGGGCTTTTCCCGGTGCAGCAGCTCTTCCTGCCAGAATGTTCCGCCCTTCCAGCTCCATGCCACCACCAGCGCAACACCGGTGGCCAGGATGTAGCCCCAGGCATCGCCGGTGGGGTCAGGAAGCGCTGTCTCCATGCCCAGCAGCTGCCCCAGCTCTGCCTGAAGCTCCCCACGCAGCATGGACAGCAGCACCAGCAGGGTCATCACGAAATAGTAGCCCACCAGCGTCCAGCCCATGGAGCTGAATCTTCGGCGCAGGTACTTATTAACCGTCTTTTCGTCCATTTTCTACCCCCAAAATGGCTTCCGCGGTGCAGATGCCGTCAATGGCCGCAGACATGATCCCGCCGGCATAACCGGCACCCTCTCCGCAGGGGTACAGCCCCAGCAGACGGGACTGGCGGCTTTCGTCCCGGAGGATCCGCACCGGGGAAGAGCTTCGGGTCTCCGGGGCAGTCATCACTGCCTCCGCCCCGGCAAAGCCCTTGAGCTTGCCGTCCAGCCGGGGCAGCGCCTGAGCAATGCTGCCGGTAATCTTCTCCGGCAGCACCTGACGCAGATCGCACCAGGTGACACCGGGGCGATAGGTGGGCTTCACCTCACCGGCACCGGTACTGGGTCTGCCTGCCAGAAAATCCCCCACCGTCTGGGCAGGTGCCCGGTAGCTTCCGCTGAGGCGGTAGGCCTTTTCCTCCAGCTCCTCCTGCCAGCGCATACCGCCCAGCGTTCCTTCGTAGGGGAACTCCGCCGGATTCACGGTGACCAGCAGGGCGGCGTTGGCGTTTTCTCCGTCCCGGTCGGCATAGCTCATGCCATTGGTGACGATCCGTCCCTCCTCGCTGGCGGCGGCCACCACATGACCGCCGGGGCACATACAGAAGGTGTACACCGTGCCGTCCTCCAGATGCTCCGCCAGCTTGTAATCCGCCGGGGGCAGCACCGGATCCACCCGGCCGTACTGAGACCGGTCAATGGTATCCTGGCTGTGCTCAATCCGCACGCCCATGGCAAAGGGCTTCGGCTCCATGGGGATGCCCTGCTTTTCCAGCATACGGAAAGTATCCCGGGCGCTGTGGCCAATGGCCAGCACGGCGGTATCGCAGGGGATGATTTCACCGCTGTCTGTTTTCACGCCGGTGAGTCTGCCATTTTCTTCGCACAGCTGTGTGACCTGGGTCTGGAAGCGCACCTCTCCCCCCAGGGAGATGATCCGCTTACGCAGATTCTGCACCACCTCCAGCAGCACATCAGTGCCCACATGGGGCTTGGCATCGTACAAAATATCCTCCCGGGCACCGGCCTTGACAAACTGCTCCAAAATCCAGCCGATCCGGGGATTGTTGACGCCGGTATTCAACTTACCGTCGGAGAAGGTGCCGGCGCCGCCCTCACCAAACTGGACATTGCTCCTGGGATCCAGCTCCCCGGTGGCGAAGAATTTCTCCACCTTGCCATGGCGGGTCAGGGCATCCTCTCCCCGCTCCAGCACCAGTGGCTTCCACCCGGCCTGAGCCAGAATCAGCGCCGCGAACATTCCCGCCGGGCCAAAGCCCACGATCACCGGGCGCTTTTCCGGCGGGGCAATGTGCTTGGGGGGCTTATAGTAGGACACCGGGGCAATGGAGCCGCGCTTGCAGCCGCTTTGCCGCAGGATCTTGCTTTTGTTGCCGTCCACCGCCACATCGATGGTGTAAATGATCCGCACATCCGGCTTCTTCCGGGCATCCACACTGCGCCGGACAATCCGAAGTCCCCGGATCTTGGAATTGGATATATGGAGCATCTGCGCCGCTTCAAAGTGAAGCTGGTGGGCGTTATGCTCCGGGGGCAGGGAAATATCCCGCAATCGTATCATAGTATTCCTCCCGCATGGCTCCCTGCCAGATGGCCGGAGCTCCATGCCCATTGTAAATTATAGCCGCCGCAGTCGCCGTCGATGTCCAGCACCTCGCCGCAGGCGTACAGCCCGGGAACCAGACGGCTTTCCATGGTTTCCCGGCAAAAATCCGCCGTAACAATGCCACCGGCGGTGACCTGAGCGCTGTCCATGCCCATCGGCTCCGTCAGATGCACCTCAAAGCCTTTCACCGTTTTCGCCAGTTGGGTCAGTTCCTCCGCTTCCAGCTGCCGGATGGGGCGGTTCAGGTCAATGCCCGCCGCCTGGGTCAGCACCCGACCCAGCCGGTTGTGCAGGATGCCCGTCAGCAGCTCCGAGGCAGGCATTTCCCGATCCCTTCGGGCAGAGAGCCACTGGGAAACCATTTCTTCTTCCAGCTCAGGAAGGAAATCCAGCCGGCACAGCCACTGCCCTCTCCCCTGGCACACATCCCGGGAAACCTCAAAGATCACCGGGCCGGACAGACCATACTCCGTAAACTGCAGTTGCCCCGTGCTTTCCGCCCACAGAGCACCGTCGCAAAAAATAGATGCCCGGCAATTGGCACGCACGCCCTTCAATCCCACAACACCGCCCCAGTCCGAGCGCAGCTGCACCAGCGTCGGGCGCAGCTTGGTGCAGCGGTGCCCCAGCGCGCGCAGCAGCTTGTAGCCGGACATGGTACCTCCCAGCCTGGTGCCTGCCAGACCGCCGCAGGCCACAATGAGCCGGTCAAATTCCAGCGTCTCCTCCCGGCTTTCCACCCGAAAATGATCCGCTGCTTTCTTCACCTTTTCCACTTCAAAGCCCAGCTTCACCTGAATATTAGGCTTTTCCAAACCATAACGCAGCACATCCACCACAGAGTTAGCCTGGTCGGAATAGGGATAGACCCGACCGGATTCCTCCGCCACGGTCAGAAGCCCCAGCTGCCGGAACCAGGCAAGGGTCTTTTCCGGGTTGAAGCGCTCCAGCGCATAAGCCGCGAAAGCGGGATCGTCTCCGTGGTAGCCCCCTTCCCCGGCGTGGAGGTTGGTCAAATTGCAGCGGCCGTTGCCGGTGGCCAGCAGCTTTCGTCCCACCCGGGCCTGGCGCTCCAGCACCGTAACCTGTGCCGCCGGATTTTCCGCTGCCGCCAGCGCCGCCGCCATGCCTGCCGCGCCGCCGCCGATAATTCCGATCTTCACGTTTCGTTCCTCCCCAGTCAATGCTTTCTATCCATTATACTCTAAAAAATAAGCGGATACAAGAAAAATCTCTTTTCAGCCGGGGAAATCTGTGGTATACTGGGAGCGGTGATTATATGGATCGGGGAAATATCGAAAAAATCGCCCAGTCGGCGGAGGATAAGCTGCTTCTTGCCAAGCTCTGGGACAAAATAAACGCCGGAATGCGCCGCAACATCCCGGCCAACACCTGCTTCCTGTCCCCCCGGGAATTGGAGCTGGCACGGTTCCTCTTTGGGGATGCAGAGGGGCTTTATGCCTTCGGCGGCTACGAGGATGCCGAGCGGAAAATGCTGGTCTATCTGCCGGAGTATCTGGACGAAAGCGCCCTGTGGGACGAAACCAGTCCTTGCGTGTGTCTGCACGCCGCCTTTTATCAGGCGGATACCCCCAACCACCGGGATTTTCTCGGTGCCCTGATGGGTTCCGGCATTGCCCGGGAGACGGTGGGAGATATCTGCGTGGGCAGCGGAAGCTGTGACTTTTTTGTCACCGAGGAAATCGCTCCCTATATCCTGCAGAATTTCACCAGCGCCGGGCGAACCAGGCTCCGCCTGACCCGGATCCCTCTGGCGGAAGCCACCATTCCGGAGCCGGAGGTCAAGCAGATTACGGATACCCTGGCTTCGCTGCGGCTGGACAGCGTCATCGCCTCCGGTTTTCGCATTGGCCGCAGTCTGGCTGCCCAGTACGTCACCGCCGGGAAGGCTGCCATTGATGGGCTTCCCTGTGAAAAGCCGGACAAGCCGGTTGCCGAGGGTTCCAAGGTCTCCGTCCGGGGCCTGGGCAAAATCCGGCTGCACCAAATCAACGGGCGCACCAAAAAAGACAGAATCTCGGTGGTCATCCACCGTTATGTGTGAGGTATTGTTATGAAAATGGATGATGTTATCGCAAGGATCAACGTCCTTGCAAAAAAGGCAAAGACCGAAGGATTGACGGAGGAGGAGCTGGCAGAGCGGGATAAGCTGCGCCGGATCTATATCGACTCCGTCAAGGCCAATCTCATCGGTCAGCTGGAAAACACCTATATCGTCTATCCCGACGGAACCAAGAAAAAGGTGGAACACAAGTGATCCTTCCCCCGGTTGCAGCAAAGCAGGCAACCGGGGTGCCTTTTTCTCCTGAAAGTGAAAGCCCCTTTTCCGGGGTGAAATCAAACAGGAGGAATGACTATGAAAGAAAAGTTCTGCACCCTTTTGGGCATTTTGGGCGGCGGTGCTGCCTGGGTCTTTGGAGGCTGGGACGCGGCGCTGCTGGCACTGCTGGTTTGCATGGCGGCGGATTATGTTTCCGGCAGCCTTGTGGCGCTGGTGTTCCGCAACAGTCCCAAATCCGAAACCGGTGCCTACAACTCCGGCTACGGCCTGAAGGGGCTGTGCAAAAAGTGCCTGATGCTGCTGTTCGTGCTGGTGGCGGTGCAGATGGATCGTCTGCTGGGCACCGCCTACGTCCGGGACGCTGTGTGCATCGGCTTCTGCTCCAACGAGGTACTGTCCATCATTGAAAATCTGGGGCTGGCCGGGATCCCCCTGCCCCCCGCTGTGGTCAAGGCGCTGGAGCAGCTGCAAAAGTAAAAAATTCCCCCAAAGCAGGAAC
>CAYWZB010000077.1:0-5487 GCA_964462775.1 uncultured Oscillospiraceae bacterium | reverse complement strand
ACGTTAAACCCCCTGTTTTCGCTTAGCAAAAACAGGGGTTCTTTGACAGTCTGAAGGGACAGCCGCGGCTGTCCCTTTTCATTTGTTCAAAAACTTCCTCTCTTGGCTCTCCCTCTGGGGGAGCTGTCATGCGCCAGCATGACTGAGAGGGCTTATCAAATCCAGCCTCTCTCCGTCACGGCATTCGCCGTGCCACCTCTCCCAGAGGTTTCGTGAGTGTTGCTGCAAAGCAGCTTACAGCCACTGAATGCATAGCGGAGAGGCAGGGTCAGATTGGTTCAGCCACCGAAGGCATCCAGCGCCAGCTTGAAAGCACCGTAAGCACCGGCGTCGTTGCCCAGAGAAGCCAGGGCAAATCTTGCGCCGGAGGCAGCGTGGAACACATACTTGCGGAACTCAGGCAGCACGCCATCCAGCAGCACCTGTCCTGCCTTGCTGACACCGCCGCCCAGAACCACCACCTCCGGATCCACCGTGGAGCACACCATGCCCAAGAAGCGTCCCATGAGCTGATAGAACTGCGCCAGCACCGCCTGCGCCGCCGGATCGCCCGCCTTGCCTGCGTCGAAGATGTCCTTGCAGGTGATGGTTTCCAGCTTCCGCAGGGTGCTATCCGTATCATGGGCGGCAAAGTAGCGGTGCGCCAGACGGACGATGCCGGTGGCGGAGCAGTACTGCTCCACGCAGCCAAAGTTGCCGCAGTTGCACGCCTCCGTCTCCTCCGCCACCAGGGGCAGATGGCCAATCTCCGCGCCGGAACCGTGAGCACCGTGGAGCAGATTGCCCTCCACCACGATGCCGCCGCCAACGCCGGTACCCAGCGTGACGAACACCATATTGTCGCAGCCCTGACCGCCGCCCTTCCAGAACTCACCCAGAGCAGCCACATTGGCATCGTTGCCCGCTTTCACCGGGAAGCCGGTGAGCCGGGACAGTTCCTGCGCAATGTTGAACACGCCCCAGCCCAGATTGATGCACTTGTTGACCACGCCCTTGGCATTCACCGGGCCGGGCACGCCGATGCCGATGCCCAGAATGTCGCCGTCCGCAATGGCGTTGCGGGTCAGATATTCCCGGATAGACGCGGCGATATCCGGCAGGATTCTTGCGCCACCGTTGTCCGTCACCGTGGGGATTTCCCACTTGCTGAGCATGGTGCCGGTTTCGTCAAAATAGGCGATCTTGACGGTGGTGCCGCCCAGATCCACGCCAAAGCCGTATTTCATAGGTAAGTCCTCCTGAAAAAGCAGTTTATTTCTTCTGCCCTCATTATACATCATTCCCGGAAAAAATCCAGAGGGAAAACGGAAATACTTGCATTTGTCCCCATTTGGTTGTATACTGTGGGGAGCAAAATTTATAGATTTTTGGGAGGTTCCTTATGATCAACTGGAACAATATGGATACCCTGGCTTCCTACCGGCAGCTGAAAGCCGTGAAGCCTGTGGAGCTGGCCAAGGTCATGTCCGGCGAAAGCGGCGCAAACCGTGTCAAGTCCTACTCCGTGCCCATGGGCGCCGGTCTGGATTTCAACTACGGTGCCCGTCCCGTGGACGAGGACATTCTGGACGCTCTGGCTGCCTTCGCTTCCGAGCAGCAGCTGACTGAGAAGTTTGAGGCGCTGTATAACGGCGCTGTCATCAACACCGGCGAAAACCGTCTGGTGCTGCACCACCTGTGCCGTGGTCAGCTGGGTCAGGATGTCATCGCTGATGGTGTGAACAAGCGGGAGTTCTATGTGGGCGAGCAGAAGAAGATCGCCGACTTTGCTGCCAAGGTTCACGCAGGCCAGATCACCAACGCCGTCGGCGAAAAGTTCACCACCGTGGTGCAGATTGGCATCGGCGGTTCCGACCTGGGTCCCCGTGCCATGTATCTGGCTCTGGAAAACTGGGCCAAGGTCACCGGCAACCTGAAGATGAAGGCCGCCTTTATCTCCAACGTTGACCCCGACGATGCCGCCGGTGTGCTGAGCAACATCGACGTGGCTCACTCCATTTTCGTGCTGGTGAGCAAGTCCGGCACCACCCTGGAAACCCTGACCAACGAGTCCTTCGTCAAGGACGCTCTGGTCAAGGCCGGTCTGGAGCCTTCCAGACACATGATCGCCGTCACCAGCCAGACCTCTCCCCTGGCTGCCAGCGCCGATTATCTGGCTGCCTTCTTTATGGATGACTACATCGGCGGCCGGTTCTCCTCCTGCTCCGGCGTGGGCGGTGCTGTGCTGAGCCTGGCCTTTGGTCCCGAGGTTTTCGCCATGTTCCTGGAAGGTGCTGCCGAGGCTGACAAGCTGGCCACCAACCCCGACCTGCGCCAGAACCCCGCCATGCTGGATGCCCTGATCGGCGTATACGAGCGGAACGTGCTGGGTTATCCCTCCACCGCCGTGCTGCCCTACTCCCAGGCACTCAGCCGCTTCCCTGCCCACCTGCAGCAGCTGGACATGGAGTCCAACGGCAAGTCCGTCAACCGCTTCGGTGAAAGCGTGGACTACGCCACCGGCCCCGTGATCTTCGGTGAGCCCGGCACCAACGGTCAGCACTCCTTCTATCAGCTGCTCCACCAGGGCACCGACATCATTCCTCTGCAGTTTGTGGGCTTCCGCAACAGCCAGATGGGCACCGATGTGGTGATCCAGGGCTCCACCAGTCAGCAGAAGCTGTGCGCCAACGTGGCTGCTCAGATCATCGCCTTCGCCTGCGGCAAGTCCGATGACAACCGCAACAAGAACTTTGCAGGCGGCCGCCCCTCCTCCATCATCATCGGTGAGAAGCTGACCCCTCAGGCTCTGGGTGCGCTGCTGGCACACTTTGAGAACAAGGTCATGTTCCAGGGCTTTGCCTGGAATCTGAACTCCTTCGACCAGGAGGGCGTGCAGCTGGGCAAGGTGCTGGCCAAGAAGGTGCTGGCGCACGATACCGACGGCGCTCTCAGCGTGTACAGCCAGCTGCTGAATATCTGATTTTAAAAACCGTGTGCGTGTGCACAGCAACGGCGCTTCTGCCTCCGGCGGATCCCGCGCCGATGCATACCACCCTGCTTTTGCCGCAAACGCACCCGCTCGGGTGCGTTTTGCGCGCTCAGGGACAATACAACACAGAAAGGACGTGCAGCGCCCTATGATCAATGTGGATATTTCCAACATCTGGGGGCAGGTGACCCTTCCCAATCTTCTGGCCATGGAAGCCCAGGTGGCTGCGGCGCACGAAGCCCTGATGAACCCCGGGGAGGATGCCCCCGATGCCTTCGGCTGGCTGGATCTGCCCGACCGGGCGGACAGCAGGGAGCTGAGCCGCATCCGCTCCGCTGCCCAGCGCATCCGCGCCGAATCGGATGTGTGCGTGGTGCTGGGTGTAGGCGGTACCGCTCTGGGTGCCCGTGCCGCCATTGAAGCCCTTCAGGGACCCAACCGGAATCTGGGCAAGGGCAAAGGGGATCCGGTGATTCTCTTCGCCGGCAACTCCCTGAGCACCCGTGCCTGGGAGGATCTGCAGCGCCAGCTGGAGGGCAAGGATGTTTCCCTGATCCTCATTTCCAAATCCGGCACCACCCTGGAGCCGTCCATTGCCTTCCGGGGACTTCGGTGGATGCTGGAGCGCAAATACGGCACCGACGGTGCCAACCGCCGGATCTACGCCGTCACCGATCCCCGCACCGGTGCCCTGCGCCAGGAGGCCAACGAGGAAGGCTGGGAATCCTTCCTGATTCCCTCCAACGTCGGCGGCCGGTTCTGCGTGCTCACCGCCGCCGGACTGCTGCCCATGGCAGTGGCCGGGCTGGACATCGAAGCCCTGCTCGCCGGTGCCCGGGAAGTCAGGGAATGCAGTGACCTGCGCTCCTTTGAAAATCCCGTCTGGCTCTATGCCGCCGTCCGCAACCTGCTGCACCGCAGCGGCAAGGACATTGAGCTGTTTACCACCTTCGAGCCGGGGATGAAGGGGCTTTCCGCCTGGTGGCAGCAGCTCTTTGCCCAGTCCGAGGGCAAGCAGGGCAAGGGTCTGTTCCCCGCCGCCGCGGAATTTACCGGCGACCTTCACGGTCTGGGGCAGCTGATCCAGCAGGGCAAGCGGAACCTGTTCGAGACCATGGTTCGCTTCGATGCTCCCCAAATTCCCTACGTCATCGATGCCGACTGGAAGGGACTGGACGGGCTGAATTATCTGGAAGGAAAGCGGCTGGACTTTGTGGAGGATCAGGCGGCTCTGGCAGCCATCAGCGCCCATGTGGATGGGGGTGTCAGCGTCATCACCATGGACTGCGGCCCGTTGAACGAGACCTCCCTGGGCGGACTGTTCTATTTCCTGCAGCTCAGCTGCGCCATCTCCGCCGGGATCCTGGGGGTGGAGCCCTACGGTCAGCCGGGGGTCGCCCTCTACCGCAAGTACCTCTACGAGTTGCTGGGCAAGCCCGGCTATGACAGCGACACCGTCAAATGCAAAAATCCTTTGTGAAAATTTTCAAAATAGGGTTGCAAATTTTCTCGATTGCTGGTAGAATGTGCATAAGCCACAATCAATGGCAACAAAGGAGGACTTTCCTATGATTCATGTTATTATGGGCCTGAAGGGCACCGGCAAGACCAAGAAGCTGATCGACGCCATCAACGCCGCCGTTTCCGAAGCACACGGCGATGTAGTCTGCATCGAGTACGGCAAGAAGCTGACCTATGATCTTACTTACAAAGTTCGTCTGGTAGACTCCAAGGAGTACGGCATCTGCACTTCCGAGATGCTGAAGGGCTTCCTGAGCGGTCTGCACGCCGGCAATTTTGATATCACCAACGTATTCATCGACAACCTGTACAAGACCATCGGCACCGACAAGGCCGCCGCTGAGGAGTTTGTCGCATGGTGCGCCAAGTTCGCCGAGGAGAACAAGATGGAAATCACCATGACCATCTCCGAGGATCCCGCCAACGTCTCCGACGCTGTGAAGGCTTACCTGTAAGATCCCAAAAAGCAAGGCGCTGTCCCATATGGGGCAGCGCCTTTTTTGCGTCTTTCAGCTTTCCATCTGCAATCCCAGGAAGCCTGCGGCGGTTTTCGCCACAGTCTGATCCGCCGGATCCAGGGGGGCGTCCTCATCTGCCAGCAGAAGCATGACGCAGCCCATCAAATCCCCCTGGGACAAAATCGGCGCTGCCGCCCCCAGGTGATACTTTTCCATCCCCTCCGCCGCCGGGATCCGGGAGTCCCCGGCCTGGTACAGATACTGGCTGCGCTGCTCCATCAGCGCTTCCAGCTGGGCAGAATTGGGCTTGTCCATCAGCTCCCGCTTGGGGATCCCATGCAGGGCAATGATGCTGTCCCGATCCGCCACCGCCGCGATATGCCCGGTAGCCGACCCAATGGACTGGCACATCTGGGACGCAAACTCCTGCAAATCCCCCATGGGCGAATACTTCCGAAAAATCACACCCCCGTCCTTCTCCGTATAAATCTCCAGCGGGTCACCCTCGCGGATACGCAGGGTGCGGCGGATTTCTTT
>CAYWZB010000076.1:0-5511 GCA_964462775.1 uncultured Oscillospiraceae bacterium | reverse complement strand
GCTTTAACAATTTAAGTCAGAAATATTTGTCTAACTTTTTGGGGTCACTTCAATGACCCGCCGGGGTGATTTTTCTTAAACGTGCAGGAGCACTTTGGCAAACATGAAGTAAACCAGCAGGCTCAGGGCATCGACGATGGTGGTGATGAAGGGGCTTGCCATAACCGCCGGGTCGAAGCCCAGCTTCTTGGCCAGCATGGGAAGCATACAGCCCACCATTTTCGCAATGACCACGGTCACGCCCAGAGTCAGGCACACCGCGCCATCCACCATCAGATTGATGCTGGTGTTGCCCATCAGCCACCAGTCCACCAGCAGGATCTTCAGGAAGCACACCGCCGCCAGCGTCAGGCCGCACAGCAGTGCGGTACGGATTTCCTTCCAGACCACCTGAGCCAGATCCCGGAACTCCAGCTCGCCCAGGCTCATGGCACGGATGACCATAACCGACGACTGGGAGCCGCAGTTACCGCCGGTATCCATCAGCATAGGGATGAAGGCGGTCAGCACCGGCAGAGCGCCCAGGGCATCCTCGAAGGAGGTGATAATCATACCCGTAAAGGTGGCCGAGACCATCAGCAGCATCAGCCAGGGAATACGGTGCTTGAACAGATCCAGGGGGGTGTTTTTCAGATAGGTCTTTTCCGAGGGCGTCATTGCCGCCATGATTTCCATATCCGCAGTGGCTTCTTCTTCCATGACGTCCATGGCGTCATCGAAGGTCACAATGCCCACCATGCGGTTTTCGCCGTCCACCACGGGTATGGCCAGGAAATTGTACTTGCTGAACATCCGTGCCACTTCCTCCTGGTCGGTGCGGGTGGTCACGGAGATCAGGTTGGTCAGCATAATATCCTGGATGGGGGTCTCGTCGTCCTCTGCCAGAAGCAGATCCTTCACCGTCACCAGGCCCAGCAGCTTGCGGTCCTTGGCGGTGACATAGCAGGTATAGATGGTCTCCTTGTCCACGCCCTGGCGGCGGATACGCAGGATTGCCTCTTCCACCGTCATGCTCGGACGCAGGGAAACATATTCCGTCGTCATAATGGAACCGGCGGAATACTCGGGGTAGCGCAGGATCTGGTTGATGGACGAGCGCATCTCAGGATCCGCGTGCTTCAGAATCCGCTTGACCACATTGGCCGGCATCTCTTCCACGATGTCCGCCGCGTCGTCCACATACAGCTCATCCAGCACTTCCTTCAGCTCATTGTCGGAAAAGCCCCGGATCAGCAGTTCCTGGGCATCCGGCTCCATTTCCACGAAGGTCTCCGCCGCCAGCTCCTTGGGCAGCAGCCGGAACAGCAGAGGGATCTGCTGCTCCTGCATACGCACAAACAGCCCCGCGATGTCGCTGGGATTCATGGTCACCAGAATGTCCCGCAGGGTTGCGTATTTCTTGTCCTCCAGCATGGTCAGGAGGGCTTTTTCTACCAATTCAAAACGATCAGTCATAAACTTCCTCCTATTATTTTTTGATAAATAATAGGCAGTTCACCGTATAAAGGCTACTCGCTTACCCGGACGGCAAGCGAATATCTACTTCGACCCGGTATACTGCCATTTCCGCCAGCGTCCATGGTATCCCTCCTTACAGGCATTTACTCACACCGGTTATTTTACCCCCAATTGCCCAAAAAGTCAATTCCCGAGGGGAAAATGTGGCGAAAAAATCCCGGCGCTGATGTTTTTCTTTGCCGCGGGGCATTTTTACTCTGTGAAGCCCCATTTTTTGACATATTCTTTACAATCTCCCGGACTTTTTCCCTGTCAATTGTGGAAAACGCAAAAAACCCGGGCGATAATTTAGGTAGTTTGTCCCTTTCCTAAATGTGAAAAATATGGTATGTTATAAACGTGAAAGACCAGGCCCATTTCCGGTCTCCGGTGCTGCCGCCAGGGCCTTCCCCAGCAAAGCGCCGACTCTCCCCGTGCTATAACTTCAACAAGGAGCTGTGACCATGTATTTTCAGAAAAAACGCGTAATCGCCATGCTTCTGGCCGGCGGCCAGGGCAGCCGTTTGAAGGTTCTGACCCAAAAGACCGCCAAGCCCGCCGTTCCCTTCGGCGGCAAATACCGCATCATTGACTTCCCCCTGAGCAACTGTGTCAACTCCGGCATCGACACCGTTGGTATTCTGACCCAATACCAGCCCATGGAGCTCAACGAGTATATCGGCAACGGCCAGCCCTGGAGTCTGAACAAGACCCACTCCTGCGCCCAGGTGCTGCCCCCCTACGAGCGCCATGACAAGAAGTCCGGCTGGTACGCCGGCACCGCCAACGCCATCTATAAGAACATTGACTTCGTGGATCGCTTCGACCCGGACTATGTGGTGGTTCTCTCCGGCGACCACATTTATAAGATGGACTACAGCGCCATGGTGGACTATCACATCCGCCACAACGCCTCCTGCACCATCGCCGTGCGTAATGTGCCCCTGGCTGAGGCTTCCCGCTTCGGCATCCTGAACACCAACCCCGACAACTCCATCTACGAGTTCGAGGAAAAGCCCGCCAAGCCCAAGTCCACCAACGCCTCCATGGGCATCTACTGCTTCACCTGGAGCGTTCTGCGGGAAGCCCTGATTGCCGACGAAGAGGACGGCAAGTCCTCCCACGACTTCGGCAAGAACATCATCCCCAATCTGCTCAACGCCGGCCACAAGATGATGGCCTACCAGTTCGACGGTTACTGGAAGGACGTGGGCACCATCGACTCTCTGTGGGAAGCCAACATGGAGCTGCTGGGCAAGGAGCCTGCCTTCGAGCTACGCGGCGGCAAGAAGGAGACCATCTACGCCCGCAATTCCGCCATGCCCTCCTCCTACATCGACTGCCAGGCCACCATTTCCAACGCCTTTGTGGCTGAGGGCTGCGAGGTCTACGGCACTGTCAAGCATTCCATCATTTCCATCGGCTGCACCATCGGCAAGGATGCCCTGGTGGAGGACAGTGTGGTCATGCCCGGTGTCGTCATCGAGGACGGTGCCATCGTCCGTCACGCCATTCTGGGCGAGAACTCCCGGGTAGGCAAGAACGCCGTGGTGGGCGGTGCCTTCGGGGAAAAGGACAAGAAGAAGATCAGCGTCACCTCCAAGGGTGCGGTGGTGGAATCCGGTACCGTGCTGCTGCCCGGTGATATGCTTTAAAAGGAGGATCCCAACATGAATGTAATGGGTATTATCTTTACCAATGACGCCACCCTGGGTGAGCTGACCGATAAGCGGAATATGGCCGCTATCCCCTTTGGCGGCCGCTACCGCCATGTGGACTTTGCCCTATCCAACCTGAGCTGTGCCGGTGTCCGGCATCTGGGCATCATCTCCCGCCACCGCTACCAGTCCCTGCTGAACCACATCGGCGACGGCGAGGAATGGAGCCTGGAGCTGGAAGAGGGCGGCATGGAATTTCTGACCCCCTACGCCCAGTCCACCGTGGGCACCTACCGGGGCAAGCTGGAGTCCCTGAACAACGCCATGAGCTTCCTGGAATACGGCGAGGATGACGAGCTGGTGGTTATGCTGGACTCCGCCATTTTGAGCAACGTGGATCTGACCGAGGTGCTGGAGCAGCACATTGCCAGCGGCAAGGATCTGACCGTGGTCACCAAGGAGGGCATCTGCAACGGCAGCAAGCCCGTGGATCTGGCCTTCCAGCTGAATGAGGCCGGAGAAGTCTGCGACATCGTGGTGGACTACGCCGCCCCCGAGGGCTATCTGGCCTCCATGGACATTTTCGTGACCCGCAAGAGCTGGCTGATCCACAACGCCAAGGAAATGGTCGCCCGGGACAAGTTCCACATGGACCGGGATCTGGTCATGGGCGGTTGGCAGCGGGGCAAGGTCTCCATCAACCTCTATCAGTTCCAGGGCGTGGCTCTGTTCAACGATTCCGTGGAGGAATACTTCGCCAACTCTCTGGCGCTGATCCGTCCCGAGATCCGCAATGACCTGTTCCACGGCAACCACCCCGTCTACACCAAGGTTCGCGACCGGGTTCCCACCTACTACGGTGAGGGCAGCCAGGTGGGCAACAGCCTGGTGGCTGACGGCTGCTTCCTGGAAGGCAAGGTCACCGGCTCCGTCCTCTTCCGCCAGGTTACCGTGGGCAAGGGTGCTGAGATTGACAGCTGCGTGATTATGAACGATGCCGTCATCGGTGAAGGCGCTGAGCTGAAGAATGTCATCATGGACAAGGATGTCACCGTCACCCCCGGTGCCAAGCTCATCGGCACCCGGAACAATCCCATCATCGTCAAGCGAGGAGAGACTGTATGAAAATTGCCATCTGCGCCAGCGAAGGCGCTCCCTACGCCAAATCCGGCGGTCTGGGCGACGTGATGGAAGCCCTCCCCGCTGCCCTGGCACGGATCGAGGGCAACGAGGTCGTTCTCTTCCTTCCCTATTACAATAAGATCAAGTACAACGGTGCCTACCCCACCGAAAAGGTGGCGGATTTCCAGGTTCAGCTGGGCTGGCGGCGGCAGTACTGCGGCGTGATGCGCCTGCTGGGCCGCACCGACGGCGTGAATGTCTATTTCCTGGACTCCGACTATTACTTCGGCGGCCGGGAGGGCAGCGCCATCTACGGCCACGGCGACGATGCCGAGCGTTTCGCCTTCTTCTCCCGTGCCTGCCTGGATGCCATGGTGGCACTGAATTGGACACCGGAGATCATCCAGTGCAACGACTGGCAGACCGCCCTGATCCCCACCTACCTGAAGGCCATGTACGCCCAGCACTTCCCCGACACCCGGTGTATGTACACCATCCACAACATTGAGTACCAGGGCTGGGCCAATGCCGATTTCTTCGACGAGACTCTGGGTCTGCCCTGGGAGTACCGCCCCCGGCTGGATATGGGCGGCTCCGTCAATGTGATGAAGGGTGCCATTGAAACCGCCGACCTGGTCACCACCGTCTCCGAGACCTACGCCAAGGAGCTGATGTATCCTTACTACGCCCACGGTCTGGACAGTGTGCTCTCCGGCAATGCCTGGAAGCTCACCGGCATCACCAACGGCATTGATGTGAATACCTTCAACCCCGAGACGGATCCCGCGCTGCCCGCCCATTACAACGCTCAGACCTTCACCGAAGGCAAGGCCGCCGTCAAGGCCGCCCTGCAGAAGGAAGTGGGTCTGCCCGTCAAGCCCGACGTGCCCCTGCTGGTGATGGTCACCCGTCTGGCCGGCCACAAGGGTCTGGATCTGCTGTGCTACATCGCCCGCAGACTGCTGTGGGAGGAGGACTGCCAGCTGCTGATCCTGGGCACCGGCGAAGCCCAGTACGAGAGCTTCTTCAAGGAGCTGGCGCAGCAGTACCCGGATCAGGTGGCTGCCAAGATCACCTTCAACCTGGGGCTGGCCGCCCGGATCTACGCCGGCGGCGATGTGTACCTGATGCCCTCCAAGAGCGAGCCCTGCGGCCTGAGCCAGATGAACGCCATGCGCTACGGCACCGTGCCTGTGGTGCACGCCACCGGCGGTCTGAAGGACACCGTCCCCGG
>CAYWZB010000075.1:0-5573 GCA_964462775.1 uncultured Oscillospiraceae bacterium | reverse complement strand
GTGGCGGCGCTGGCGGAATATCAGGCACCGCTGATTTTGATGGATCTGGGCACCGCTACCACCATTGAGGTGGTGGAGCCGGAGAACAATTACATGGGCGGCGTGATCATCCCCGGCGTCCGGGTTTCGCTGGATGCCCTGACCAGCCGGGCGGCGCAGCTTCCCGGCATCAGCCTGGACAAGCCCCGCCATGTCATCGGCAAGAACACGGTGGACTGTATGCGTAGCGGCATGATGTACGGCACCGCCGCCATGCTGGACGGCCTCATTGACCGGATGGAGCAGGAGCTGGGACACAGCACCACCATCGTGGCCACCGGCGGTATGGCACAGTTCGTCACCCCTTTGTGCAAGCGGGAGATTATCCTGGATAAGGATCTGCTGCTGAAGGGTCTGAATCTGATCTACAAAAAGAACAAGAAAAACTGAAAAGATCTTTTCCGCGCCCAGGTGCTTTTCCGGCACCTGGGCGCATAGTCTTTTTCAGGAGTGATGCAAATGAAAACTGGGTGGGATCGGCTTCTGACCATTTTGCCGCCGGGCATGGGGCGGGAGGTGGACACGCTGGGGAAACATGACCTTCGGGAGCTTCGGCTTCGGCTGGGATTGCCGCCGGAGCTGGTGCTGTCCCGGGGAAGCCTGTGGGGCACCGGGACGGTAAAGAAGGAGGATCTGAATTACTGCGTCAATGCCGCCAGCCGGTATTCTCCCTGGGCGGCGGCTACAGCGGCGCGGGGCTATCTGACAGCGCCGGGGGGACACCGGATCGGTCTGTGCGGACAGGCTGTGGAGAAGCAGGGAAGGGCTACCGGTATGGGAGAGCTGACCTCCCTGTGCATCCGGGTGGCCCGGGATCATACCGGCATCGCCGGGAAGGGGGCAAGGCTCCCCGGCTCCACCCTGATCTTAGGGCCGCCGGGGTGGGGGAAAACCACCCTGCTGCGGGATCTGTGCCGGGAGCTGTCCGGTTCCAGCCAGGTCTGCGTGGTGGACGAGCGGGAGGAACTGTTCCCGGAAGGCTTTGCCCGGGGGCGGCATATGGATGTGCTCAGCGGGTGCCCGAAGGCGGCGGGGGTGGAGATGGCGCTGCGTACCCTGTCCCCGGAGGTAATCGGGGTGGACGAGATCACCGCCAGCGAGGATGCCCTGGCACTGGCTCAGGCGGCGTACTGCGGCGTTCGGCTGGTGGCGACCGTCCACGCCGGGAGCCGCCGGGATCTGGAACGGCGGCCGGTGTACCGGAAGCTGCTGGAAGAGAAGCTGTTTGACAATTTGCTGATCCTGCGCCGGGATCAGTCCTATGATGTGGAAAGGATGGGGGTATGAACTATCCGTTACTGGGGGCGGCGCTGATCGTCACCGGCTGCGGCGGCTTTGGGTTTTCCATGGCGGCGGAGCACCTGACCATGGAGCGGGAGCTGCGGCAGCTTCTGAAAATCCTGTGCTTTATGGAAAATCAGCTGGAATACCGGCTGACGCCCTTGCCGGAGCTGTGCCGTCAGGCGGGGAAGGAGTCCGGGGGACGGCTGGGACGGGTGTTTGCGGATCTTGCCCGGGAGCTGGACTGGCAGTCCGCCCCGGATGCTGCCGGGTGTATGGCGGCGGCGCTGGGAAAAAGCCGGGATCTGCCAGGAAGGCTGAGGATGCGCCTGCTGTCTCTGGGGCAGACGCTGGGAAGATTCGACCTGCCCGGTCAATTGCAGGGGCTGGAGCAGGAGAAGGAAAACTGTCGGCTGCAGCTGGAAGCTCTCCGGGCGGATCGGGGCACCCGGCTACGCAGCTACGGCACCCTGGGACTGTGCGCCGGGGCGGCGCTGGCGATTTTGCTGCTGTGATATGGATATTGATCTGATTTTCAAAATCGCCGCCGTGGGGATCATCGTCTCCATCCTGACCCAGGTGCTCAGCCGCTCCGGCCGGGAGGAGCAGGCGACGATGACCACCCTGGCAGGGCTTGTGGTGGTGCTGATGATGCTGGCTCAGAAAATCGCGGAGCTGTTTGAGCTGGTCAAGACCCTGTTTGAATTTTGATGGGGCTGTTCTGGCGTGCCACCGGGCTGGTGCTGGTGGCACTGGTGCTGGGGCTGACCCTGGAGCGGGAAGGAAAGCCCTTTGCCGTTGGACTGACCGCGGCGGTCTGCTGCATGACCGCCGGGGCGGCGGTGCATTATCTGGAGCCGGTGGTGGATTTTCTGCGCCAGCTGGAGGAAGTTGGACAGCTGCCCCAGGATATGCTGGGAATCCTGCTGAAGGTGGTGGGGATTGGTCTGACCGCTCAGATCGCCGCCATGGTTTGCTCAGACGCCGGAAACGCCGCATTGGGAAAGCAATTGCAGCTGCTCAGCACGGCGGCGATTCTCTATTTGTCGCTGCCGCTGTTTTCTGCTCTGCTTGGGCTGATTCAGGAGATTTTGGGAGAATTATGAAGATTTTGACACTGATGCTGACCCTTGCGCTGCTGCTGCCAATCCCTGCTGGGGCGGCGGAACTGACAGCCCCGGAGGTACCCCCTTCGGGAGCGGAGCTGATGCCGGAGGATACCGGCTCCTTTGGGGATGCTCTGTGGGAGCTGGTGGGGAATGCCCTGACCCAGCTTCGCCCGGATCTGCGGGAAGCAACCCGAATCAGCCTGTCCGTGGCGGTGGCGGTGCTGCTGGTCTCCCTGCTGCAGGCGCTGAGCGAGCAGGGGAAAACTGTGGTAGAGCTGGCGGGCAGCGTGGCCATTGGGGCGGTGCTGCTGATGGGCACCAACTCCCTGATCCGGCTGGGTATGGAGACGGTGGAGGAGCTGAGCCAGTACGGAAAGCTGCTGCTGCCGGTGATGACGGCGGCACTGGCAGCCCAGGGCGGTGTCAGCGCCTCGGCGGCGCTGTATGCCGGGACGGCGGTTTTTGATGCGGCGCTCAATGGGCTGATGGCTTTGGTGCTGGCACCTATGGTGTACTTATTTCTGGCGCTGGCGGTGGGCAGTAGCGCCCTGGGAACGGATGTGCTGAAGAAAATGCGGGACACGGTGAAGAGCTTCATCAGTTGGAGTCTGAAGCTGCTGCTGACGGTGTTCACCACCTACATGAGCATCACCGGCGTGGTCAGCGGCACGACGGATGCCGCCGCCCTGAAAGCCACCAGGGTGACCATCTCCTCGGTGGTGCCGGTGGTGGGAAGCGTCCTGTCCGATGCGTCGGAAGCGGTGCTGGTCAGTGCCGGGGTGATGAAAAACGCTGCCGGGATCTATGGAATCCTTGCGGTGCTGGCGGTGTTTTTAGCGCCCTTTCTCCGCATCGGTGTGCACTATCTGGTGTTGAAGCTGACGGCGGCGGTGTGTGCGGTGTTCGGAACCAAGGCGATGACGGAACTGATCGGAGATTTCGCCTCCGCCATGGGGCTGCTGCTGGCCATGACCGGCTCAGGCTGCCTTCTGGTGCTCATCAGCACGGTATGCTTCCTGAAAGGGGTGGGATAATGGAGGCTCTGCGGCAATATATTATCTCGGTGGCAGCCGCCGGGCTGATCTGCGGCGTGGTGACGGGGCTGTTTCCCAACGGCACTGGCGCCGCCATTATGAAGCTGGTGTGCGGGGTGTTCTTGAGCTATGCCGTCCTGGCACCGGTGACCCGGATGGATCTGGGGGAACTGGCGGCGCAGAGCTGGGCAGTGGCGGATGGATCGGAGGCGGTAGCTGCCGGGGAAAGCCTTTCTCAGGAAGCCCGTGGCCAATTCATAAAGCAAAGGCTGGAAGCATATATCTTGGACAAAGCATCTTCCCTGGGGTTGGAGCTACAGGCGGAGGTGACTTTGGAAGATGGTCAGCTTCCCACTGCGGTGAAGCTGACCGGGCAGGCGGCTCCCTATCAGCGCAAGCAGCTGGAACGGATCCTGGCATTGGAGCTGGGCATCGCAAAGGAGAATCAGCAATGGACTGGATAGCCCGGGGCAGGGAATTGGCAACCAAATACCGCTATGTGCTGCTGGTGGTGCTGCTGGGAGTGGGGCTGATGCTGCTGCCCACCGGAAGCCGGGAGTCTGCCCCGGAGAGCGGCACCGCACCCCAGACCCAAAGAGACCTGCAGGAGGACTTGGCGCAGCTGCTTTCTCATCTGGAAGGGGCGGGGAAGGTTCGGGTGCTGCTGACGGAAGCGGAGGGGGAGAGCACCTACTATCAATCCGATGAAGATACCCGCACAGATTCCGCCAAAACCGATACCGTGCTGATCACCGGCTCCGACCGGGGACAGACAGGTCTGGTGCGGCGGGTGGATCCTCCCAGATATCAGGGGGCGGTGGTGCTGTGCCAGGGGGCAGACCGGGCATCTGTCCGGCTGGCCGTCGTGGAAGCCGTGGCCAACGCCACAGGACTGCCAAGCAACAGAATATCCGTATTGAAATTGAAATGACAGGAGGCATTTTTATGAAGGTTTGGAAGAAAAATTTGGTGGCAGCGGCAGTTCTGGTCACGGTCTGCGCTGGGATCTACGTCAACTGGCTCTACACCGAGGATCAGGCCACCGCCGCCCTGACGGACACCCTGGACGCGGAACTGGTGATGAACGACGAGGCGCTGGAGCTGGAGGGGGACATGGCGGCCATTGCCGCCGGGGAGGATGTATCCACCGCAACGGACTATTTCGCTGCCGTCCGCCTTTCCCGGCAGCAGGCACGGGATGAAGCGCTGAATCTGCTGCAGGAGGCCATGGCCTACAGCGAAAGCGGGAAAGAGGTGGAGTCGGCGGCGGATCTGGATCAGATTGTCCAGACAGCCCTGAGCGAGGCGCAGATTGAAAGCCTGATTATTGCCAAGGGCTATACCGACTGTGTGGCCTATATGTCCGGGGAGGGGATCTCCATTGCTGTTTCCGCCCCCGAGGGCGGACTGCAGCAGCAGGATGTGGCGGTGATTGCGGATGTGGTGATGGCGCAGTCGGATTATGACCTGGAGGACATCCGGGTGGTGGAAGTGCAATAAGGGAAAACGGGAGCGGCTGAATGCTGCTCCCGTTGCGCTGCTTTGCCGGGAAAATCGTTCACCGCAAATTATTCCCCGGCGGCGTGGATTTTCTATTGTAATTTTTGGGATTTGTGATACAATAAACAAAAGTATGTCGTGCCGGAAGGCTAAGACATGGATTTAGGAGGTATACCAATATGGCTGAATATAAGCAGTACATCACCCAGTCCCAGGAGCACGGCAGCGTGCTGATCTCTGAGGACGTGGTGGCTACCATCGTTGCCCATGCCCTGTCCGAGGTGGACGGCGTCGGCTCCCTGGGCGTCAAGCCCGGCGTGACTCTGGCGGACTTTACCCTGAAGAAGAACTGGGGCAAGGGCCTGAAGATCACCATTGCCGAGGACAACAGCCTGAGCATTGAGTGCGGCATTATGCTCTACTATGGCTACAGCGTTGTGGGCGTTGCCAAGGAAGTGCAGGAGGCTGTGGCTTCCAGTGTGGAGAGCATCACCGGCGCAAAGGTCACGTCCGTATCCGTCAGCATCTGCGGCATCGTTCGCAAGTAAGGAGAGCTATGAAAAGAGGCGACGCCAGAGAACTGGCAATCCATTTGATCTACGGCCGGGAA
>CAYWZB010000074.1:0-5757 GCA_964462775.1 uncultured Oscillospiraceae bacterium | reverse complement strand
GCTGCCCGGTTTGAAAGGGTCCGGCAGCAGCGCTTATGTGTGGAGCCAAATCGTTCTGCCGGTTGCGGCTACCCTGCTGTTTGCGCTGATCGCCCTGCTGAGCGGCGAAGAGCTGTTCTACAAAACCGCCATTCCTGTGGGAATGCTTGCCATTTACGCCGGCATCTGGATCTCGGAAAATGTACCCAGCCGGATGGTGGTGTGGCTGTTCTGGATCGCCCTGGCCTTCTTTGCCCTGCTGTACACCGACCTGACCGCCGGACGCAGCCGCCATGCGGTGCTGCTGCTGTTCCCGCTGGTCTGCGCGCCGCTGGCATTCATGCTCTACTTCTACCGGGTGGCGCTGTTCAGCCGGCAGTGGGATGTGCTGCTGGAGTGCCTGCCGGATGCTCTGCTGCTTCTGGGCGGCATCTTCCTGGTATTCGCCCTGCGGATCCATCCTGCCGGAGAATATCACCCCACCTGGGGTGACCGGATTGACGGCCGCCGGATCCACACCCTGCCCGCCGCCAACCAGCTCAGCCCCTACATCATGGTCAACCGCAACGGTTCGTCCAATCTGTTTGAGGATCACTTTGAGATCACCAACGCTGAGCGGTACGTCCGTGCCAAGCGCCGGGAGGGTCTGACCAACTTCGGTCTTGTCCATGTGCTGCTGGCCTGCTACTGCCGGGGCGTTGCCAAGTACCCCGGTCTGAACCGTTTCATTTCCGGTCAGCGGATCTACTCCCGTGGTGAGGACATTCAGTTCTCCATGACCATCAAAAAGGAAATGAGCACCGACGGTGCGGAAACGGAGATCAAACTCCACCTATCCCCCCGGGACACCGCCTACGATGTCTACCGCAAAATGAACGAGGCCATTACCGAGGTCAAGAACACCCCCCTGGACGCCACGGTGGACAATGTGGCCGCCGGGCTGATGCTGGTGCCCGGTGTGGCGCTGAAATTTGTGGTGTGGGTGCTGAAAACCATGGACTATTTCGGTCTGTTGCCCAAATTCCTGCTGGAAGTCAGCCCCTTCCACGGAAGCATCTACTTCACCTCCATGGGTTCGCTGGGCATCCCCCCCATCTACCACCACCTGTACGACTTCGGCAACATCCCCGTCTTTGCCGCCTTCGGTTTGAAGCGCCGGGTCAACGAGGTGCTGGAGGACGGCACCGTGGTGCAGAAGAAGTACATGGATGTCCGCTTCACGCTGGATGAACGGACGGTGGACGGCTTCTACTACGCTACCTTCCTGAAATATTTCAAGCGTATCTTCCAGCATCCCGAACTGCTGGATACCCCTCCTGCGGAAGTTGTGCAGGACATTGACTGATATGCGGCAGGAAATCATCAACCACTTATCGGAGGGCTACCCCTGGAAGGATCGCTTCTGCTTCCTCCCGGAGGTTGGCTCCACCAACGACCAGCTCAAGCAGCTAGCACGCCAGGGCGCTCCCCAGGGCACTGTGCTGATGGCCGGCCGGCAAACCGGTGGTCACGGACGGATGGGACGCTCCTTCCATTCCCCCCAGGGAGCAGGGGTCTACCTGAGTATGCTCCTGCGGCCGGACTGCGCCCCTCTGGAGCTGATGCACCTGACCTGTGCCGTGGCTGTGGCCATGTGCGACGCGGTAGAAGCCGCCGCCCAGTTCCGCCCCGGCATCAAATGGACCAACGATCTGGTCAGCGGCCAGCGAAAGCTGGGAGGCATCCTGACAGAGCTGGGGCTTACCCCTCAGGGTCGGGTGGACTACGCCATCGTGGGCATCGGCATCAACTGCTGCCAGACCCCGGCAGATTTTCCCCGGGAATTGCAGGACATGGCTGACTCTTTGTCCATGGTTGCCGGCAAGCCCATTTCCCCTGCCGCTCTGGCGGCCGCCATGCTGGATTCTCTTGCCGCCATGGACAGCCGCCTGCTGACGGACAAGCCCCGGTTCCTGGCGCAATACCGCCGGGACTGCGTGACCCTGGGTCAGGAGATTTCCGTGGTGCGGGGGGACTCCCTTCGCCACGGCAAAGCGCTGGACATTGACGACAATGGCGCTTTGCTGGTTGCCTACTCCGACGGCACACAGGAAGCCGTCAATTCCGGGGAAGTTAGCATCCGGGGAATGTACGGCTATGTTTAAGCTTTGTTCATGATTTGCCGCTTGCTTTTTTCCCGGTCTTTGGTTATACTGAAAGAAACACAATAACTGTTGGAGGTACTTTTATGAAAGCATTCAATACCATCCTGAAGATTCTGGCCGCTCTGGCCGCTGTTGCCGGTGCCATCTATGTGGTTGCTACCTACGGCGACAAGATTGTTGCCTGGGCAAAGAAGGTCTGGGCCTCCATGCCCAAGCTGGATGACCGCACCGTGATCTTCGACGAGCCCATCCAGGTGGATACCGACGTCCCCGAAGCCCCGGAAGCTGCCGAAGCCCCCGCTGAGGAGGCCGCCGAAGAAGTGACCGTCCCCGAAGCCGCCACCGAGACCGCTCCCCAGATCCCCGAAACCGACCCCGTCGCTGAGGAAGCTGACTTCGCTGAATAAGCCACAACAAAGATGCCCCGCAAGGCTGTGAAGTGACCCTAAAAATTAGACAATATTTCGGAGTAAACATTGTCAGGAAGCCAAAAGGGCTTGTTGTCTGTGAAGAGCAGGCGGCAAGCCCTTCAACTTTCCCTTAATCCTGCGATTATTGTAATCGTCCAGATAGTCGAGCCGTTCCTGCTTGAAGTGTTCCATATTTTCACATTCTTTCCCTTTTCATTATGCTACAAAAAAGTAGACACCCACACTTTTGTGAGTGTCTACTTTCATTTTACAGGTGCACCTGGATTTCTCTTGGAGAGTTTATTTTTTCTAATCTCTGTAACATCTCAGCTAATCGCATCTCTCTTGACACACTGATATAGGACATTCAGTGCAAACACAAGTGCAAGCAGCAGCAAACTAACCATGCAGCGTACATTGATAGTATCATAAATTGACTCTGCATCCCCATATAATGCATCTGCAGCTATATGAAACAATTGAATTATAATTGCAACAGCACAAATGCTTAAACTGCTTAAACTGATCCAAACGCTTCTTTTTTGTATCATAATGCCTATAATAGGAAGAAGTATTGCCAACACTCCAAAAGTAATACTTCCTAAAGAAAAATACACAGCCATAATTATTTATATGCCTCCTTAATTACGTGTATATTTATCCTTTGTAATTCATAGTTTTCCAGATTGCAGAAACGCAGTATTATTTGCTTGCCCGTTTTATATTTTGTACTATCCAAATAACTGATAACCACATTCTTTTCTTGCGATACTTGGCTAAGTACTGGTGCAACTTTCCCACACCACTCGCAAGTTGCGCGCCCTACATCCAAGGAAACTTCATCATCATTGTTAGATAGTCTGTCTAACAAATGGGGTGCAGTTCGCTGCTGCCTTGCGGAGCTTTTTATTCTACGTTGGTCAGCAGCTCCACCAGCATGGCGGTGCACTGCTCCATGTCCTCGGTGGGAATGAACTCAAACCGGCCGTGGTAATTGTCGCCGCCGGTGCACAGATTGGGGCAGGGCAGCCCCTCATAGCTGAGCCGGGCACCGTCAGTGCCGCCCCGGATGGGCACCTCCACCGGGTTCATGCCCACAGCCGCCATGGCCTTCTTGGCACGCTCCACCACATACATCACCGGCTCAATGCACTGCTTCATATTGAAGTAGCTGTCCTGCAGGGTCAGCTCCAGAGTTCCGTCGCCGTACTTGCGGTTGATAAACTCCGCCGCCCCGGTCATTACGTCCTTCTTGGCAGTGAACTTCTCCAGATCGTGATCCCGGATGATATAGTGCAGCTGGGTCTCCTCCACCTCGCCCTTCATGGCCAGCAGATGGAAGAAGCCTTCATATCCTTCGGTGTACTCCGGGCGCTGCTGCACCGGAAGCAGGGCGTTGAACTCCATGGCAATGAGCATGGAATTGACCATCTTATCCTTGGCAGAGCCGGGATGGATGTTCCGTCCGTGAACCACCACCCGGGCACCGGCGGCATTGAAATTCTCGTATTCGATTTCCCCCACCGGGCCTCCGTCGGCGGTGTAGGCGTAATCCGCTCCGAATCCCTTGACATCGAACCGATCCGCGCCCCGGCCGATCTCCTCGTCGGGAGTAAAGCCGATCTTCAACGTGGCATGGCGGCCACCACGGCTCAGCAGCGTCTCCGCCGCGGTCATGATCTCGGCAATGCCGGCCTTGTCATCGGCACCCAGCAGGGTGGTGCCGTCGGTGACGATCAGGTGCTTGCCCACATGATTTTTCAGGCTGGGATACTCCGCCTGGCGCAGGTAGATGCCCTTTTCGGCGTTCAGGCACACATCCTCTCCGGTGTACTCCACGATTTTTGCCCGGATATCGGTGCCGGAAGCGTCCGGGGAGGTATCCATGTGGGCGATGAGGCCAATCACCGGCAGGCTCTCATCCCCGGGGACAGTGCCGTACACATAGCCGTTTTCATCCATATGGGCATCCGAAATGCCCATTTCCAGCATTTCCTTCACCAGCTCCGCACCCAGCAGCTTCTGCTTGGCAGAGCTGGGGCAAGTCTCAGAGGCTTCGTCGGACTGGGTATCAAAGGACACATAGCGCAAAAAGCGTTCCACTACAGTTTTCATAGACAGATCTCCTCTTCTTTCCATTCGTATCGGGCTCCTCGTTCGGTTTTCTCCACCGGCCGGAAACCCAGATGCTCAAACAGCCTTTGGGATGCCAGATTCCAGTGATAGATTTCCGAAACGCCAAGGGTATCGTACCCCAGTTCCTGCCCCCGGCGGATCAGGGCGCGAACCACCTTTTTCCCAATGCCCCGCCCCCGGTACGCCCGGTCACCGAGGACAATGGGCATATCCTCCCGGGAGAACGTCACATCTCCAATGGGGCGGAAAACGCCGTTCTCGCTGATCTCAATAAAATACAGTTCTCCGTGGTTATCCAGATAGTAGTACATATTGGTCAGGGTCTCCCGGCTGTAGGGTCGGCGGACACCATCCACCAGATAAACCGTTTCCTCATCCTGGTACCAGTCAAAGGCAAAATCAAAGCAGTCATCAAATTTCCGCAGCCGCAGCTCAGCATCGATTTGCAGCAGCTCCGACTGACAAATGCCGTGGATTGGCATACAATCACCCTTTCAAATTCTTAGCAGAAGAGCCGCCGCAGATGCGGCGGCTCCTGGCACAGCAAAATTACTTGGCAGCCTTGACCAGCTCAGCGGTATCCTGAGCGATCATCAGCTCTTCGTTGGTGGGGATGACCCAGACGGTGACCTTGGAATCGTCGGTGGAGATGATGGCCTCCTTGCCGCGGATGTTGTTCTTCTCGGGGTCGATCTTCACACCCAGGAACTCCAGACCCTCGCAGATGCGGGCACGCATGGAGCCGGAGTTCTCGCCGACACCGGCGGTGAACACCAGGCAGTCCAGACCGCCCAGAGCGGCAGCGTAGGATCCGATGTACTTGCGAACCTCGTAAGCGAACTTATCCAGAGCCAGAGCGCAGTTCTCATTGCCCTCGTCGGCACCGTTCTCGATGTCACGGAAGTCGGAGGACACGCCGGACAGAGCCAGCACGCCGGACTTCTTGTTGAGCATATTCAGAGCCTCGTCAGCGCTCATACCGTACTTGTTCATGACGAACTGCACCACAGCGGGATCCAGATCGCCGGAACGGGTGCCCATGGGCACACCGGCCAGAGGAGTCAGACCCATGGAGGTATCCTGGCACT
>CAYWZB010000073.1:0-5923 GCA_964462775.1 uncultured Oscillospiraceae bacterium | reverse complement strand
AAATCAGCCCCACTAACTAAAATTCGTTGCATCGGCTATCCAAAAGAAAAATCCCAAAACCCCTTGCGCCCCAATCAGAAATTGGTCACTTCCGCACTTTTGAGTTGGAGCTGTAATTTATCAGCGATTAAAGCGATAAATTCCGAATTTGTGGGCTTTCCCTTGGTGTTGCTCACCGTGTAGCCGAAGAAGCGCTGGAGGGTGTCGAGGTCCCCTCTGTCCCAGGCGACTTCGATGGCGTGGCGGATTGCCCGCTCTACCCGGCTGGGGGTGGTCTGGAAAGTCTTAGCTACCTGGGGGTAGAGGACTTTGGTGATGGCGTTGATCACGTCCATGTCGTTGACGGCGATGATGATGGCTTCCCGGAGGTACTGGTAGCCTTTGATGTGGGCGGGGACGCCGATCTCGTGGATGATGCCGGTGACCATGGACTCGATGGTGGTCTTGTCTGGGCGGCGTTTGTCCGGGCGGCGCTGGGGCTGATCGCAGCGCAGCTCCTCCAGCCGCTCCACCAGCGTGGGCAGGTCGCAGGGCTTCATCATCAGATACCGTACCCCCAGACCGGCGCTGGCGGTAGAGACGTAGGGACTGACGAAGGCGGTGGTGGCCAGGGTGATGGGCTTGCGATCCCAGCGCTCCATGGCCTTCAGCACCCCGAGACCGTCCCGCTTGCTGAGCATCAGATCCAGCACCAGAATGTCGGGCTTTGTTTCTTCCAGCTGCCGCAGAGCCTGCTCCCCGTCGGCGGCGGTGCCGACGACCTGGAAGCCATCGGCGCGTTGCAGCGCGGCGCTTAAGGCAGAGGTGAACTCCTCAGCGCTGTCCGCGATAAATACTTTTGTTGCGTGTTCCATATATTCCTCTCCTGTCATGTAGAATTGCTCCCCTTGCAGCGAATGGATTTCGTCTGCGCAAAATTAGAATAGCACGAACTATGAATTTTTGCAAGGAAAAATGAAAACAATCGTTCGTCGAAAAACGCACTAAATCGACGAAAACGATTAAATTTAAGAACTTTTCGACCGAAAACGACAAATTGTCGAAAACCGGGCGGCGCAGTTGACGAACGGCTTTGCATCGTGTAAAATGAAGAAAAGAAAAAGGAGGAGCGCCCTATGAACGAATTTTGGAATCTGGATCCCATCTACCATGGCTTTGACGACCCGGCCTTTGCCGCAGATCTGAAGGCTTTGGAGGAGCTGACGGGGGACTATAACAGCTTTGCGTCCGGGCTGGAACAGCTGGATGCTTTGGAGGGACTGCGGCAGGGCATTGCCTGGAAGGAAAAATGCCAGACTCTGGCCGGCAAGCTCATCGACTATGCCAGCCTGCGCCAGTCCACCAACACCCGGGACACCGAAGCCGGGTCTAAGCTGGGGCAGGTGATGCAGCTGCTCAGCGCCACCGCCGGTGCCGATGCCGCCTGGACGGAGTGGGCAACGAAGCTGCCTGACCTGATGGAGCTGGTTCGGGGAGACGAGGAGCTGAGGGACTATACCTTTCTGTTTGAAAACCTTCTCAAGGGCAGCCGCCATCTGCTGGGTGCCAAAGGTGAGGAGATCTGCGCCAAGCTGGGTCTGTCCGGCGGCAGCGCCTGGGCGGATCTGCAGGGCTATCTGACCAGCACCGTGCCGGTTTCCTACAACGGCGGCACCACCAATCTGTCCGCCATTCGGAACCTGGCCTATGATCCTGACCCCGCGGTGCGGAAAAGCGCCTATGAAGCGGAGCTTGCCTGCTATGAAAGAATCAAGGACAGCGTGGCCTTCTCCCTGAACTCTATCAAGCTGGAGAGCGTTTCCGAATGCCAGCTCCGGGGCTATGCCTCGCCCCTGGACCGGACACTGGAGCAGTCCAACATGAAGCGGGAGACGCTGGAAGCCATGCTGGCGGCGATGGACGAATACCTGCCCAAGTTCTGGCAGTATCTGAAAACCAAGGGCAAGGTGCTGGGACACGAAAACGGTCTGCCCTGGTATGACCTGTTCGCCCCCATGGGTGCCTCCAACAAAAAGTACACCGCCGAAGATGCCAAAACCACCCTGGTGGAGCTGTTCTCCACCTTTGACGCAGAGCTGGCGGCAATGGTGGAGCGTGCCTTTGACGAGGAATGGATCGACTTCTACCCCAGAGACGGCAAGTCCGGCGGCGCTTTCTGCGCGGAGGTCAACTGCCTGGGTCAGAGCCGGATCCTGACCAATTTCGACGGGGCGTTTGGCGATGTGGTGACGCTGGCGCATGAGCTGGGTCACGCCTTCCACAACCAGTGCATCGCTGACCACCGGGTGCTGAACCATGACTACTCCATGCCTGTGGCGGAGACTGCCTCCACCTTCAACGAGTGCGTGGTTATGGCGGCGGCCATTCAGGCGGCTGGCAGCAAGGAAGAAAAGCTGGCGCTGATCGAGTCCCAGCTGCAGGATGCCACCCAGATCATCTGCGACATCTATTCCCGCTTCCGCTTTGAAAAGGCGGTGCTGGAAAACCGGGAGAGCCGGTTCCTGGATGCGGATGCCCTGTGCGGCCTGATGACCCGGGCGCAGGAGGAATCCTACGGCGACGGACTGGATCCTGCCTGCCGGCACCCCTATATGTGGATCTGCAAGGGGCATTACTATGGCTCCGACTTTTACAATTTCCCCTATGCCTTCGGCGGCCTGTTCGCCCGGGGACTGTACGCCCAGTACGAGAAGGAGGGCGCAGCCTTTGTGCCCAAGTATAAGCGCCTGCTGCACACCACTCCCGTGGCAACGGCAGAGGAAATCGCCCGGGTGGCGGATATCGACCTGACGGACAAGGCCTTCTGGGAAAGCGCCCTGCAGACCATCGCCCGGCAGATCGACCTGTTCTGCCAGCTGGTGGCGGAATGACCGACGGAGGAGAATGAACGATGAATGAGAAAATCACGGCTCTGCGAGCCTTTTTGGATGCGTCCCACAGTGTTTACCACGCCACTGCCTATCTGGCACAGGTGCTGGAGCAAGCGGGCTATACTCGGCTGTGGGAGCATGAAAGCTGGGAGCTGGTTCCCAATGGAAAATACTATCTGATCCGGGGCGGCTCCGCTCTGGTGGCCTTCCGGGTTCCGGAGGGGGAGCCGACGGGCTTCATGATGTCCGCCAGCCACTCCGACCGGCCGGGCTTCCGGGTCAAGGAGAATTTTGAGCTGACCTCCGCCTATACCCGGGTGGCGGTGGAGCGCTACGGCGGTATGCTCATTGCCCCCTGGCTGGATCGCCCACTGTCCGTTGCCGGACGGGTGACGGTGGAGACCCCCGACGGCATCCAGACAAAGCTGGTGGATATCGACCGGGATCTGCTGCTGATTCCCAATGTGGCAATCCACATGAACCGTCAGGCCAACGACGGCTATAAGTGGAATCCGGCAGTGGACACCCTGCCCCTGCTGGGCACCAAGGCAGCCGCCGGAAAGCTGGGTCAGCTGCTGGAGCAGGAAGCCGGCGGCAAGATCCTGGGGCATGACCTGTACCTGTACGTTCGCCAGAAGAGCAGCGTGTGGGGAATGGAGGAGGAGTTCATTTCCTCCGCCGCTCTGGACGATCTGCAGTGCGCCTGGGGCTGCACCCAGGGCTTCCTGAACGCCGGGGAGAGCCGGGCAATCCCGGTGCTGTGCGTGTTTGACAGCGAGGAAGTAGGCTCCAGCTCTGTTCAGGGCGCGGCTTCCACCTTGCTGGAGGATGTGCTGGACCGGATCTGTGACAGCCTGAAGCGGAACAAGGGTCAGCTGCTGGCGCAGTCCTTCATGGTCTCCGCGGACAACGCCCATGCCATTCACCCCAATCACCCCGAATTTGCCGATGCCGCCAACGCTCCCGTCATGGGCGGCGGCGTGGTGCTGAAATTCAACGCCAACCTGAGCTACTGCACCGACAGCGTCAGCGCCGCCGTCTTCCGCAAGGCCTGCGACCGGGCGGAGGTAAAGGTGCAGACCTACTGCAACCGGGCGGATCTGCCCGGCGGCTCCACTCTGGGACGGATCTCTCTGGGGCATGTGAGCATCCCTACGGCGGACATCGGCCTGGCGCAGCTGGCTATGCACAGCTGCTACGAGACCGCAGCTGTTTCCGACGCGCTGGATCTGGAAAAGGCCATGGCAGCCTACTACGGCATGACCCTGGTTGCCCGGGAGCAGGGCTTTACCCTGGAATAAACCATTTTGAAGCCGGGAGGCGGTTCCATGGAACTCAACGATATCTATGATGAACACCGGAACCTGACCGGTCGTGTCCACCGCCGGGGAACCTCCTGGGGAGAAGGGGAGTACGGTCTGGCCGTGTGCGTGTGGGTCTACGACGGGGCGGGGAAATTCCTGCTGACCCGCCGTGCCAAGGGTAAGAGCTTTGCCGGCACCTGGGAAAATTCCGGCGGCGCTGCCCAGGCGGGGGAGACCAGCCGGGCGGCCATTGCCCGGGAGCTGTTCGAGGAGACCGGCATCCGGGCGGAGCCGGAGGAATTTGAATTTCTGGAAACAGACCGGGACCGGAATATGTTCTACGACCACTACTGCCTGAAGCGGCAGGTGCGGCTGCAGGACATTGTGCTGCTGCCCGGGGAGACGGATGATGTGATGTGGGCCAGCTTCGGCAAGATTCACTGGATGATCCGCTCGGGCAAGATCTGCAAGATCATCGGCCGGCAGTTTTATCGCCAGGAAAAGCGGCTGCGTTTTCGCAATATGCCCAAGAATGACAAGTGATTTTTGGCAGGCAGGGACATGAGTTCCTGCTTGCCTTTTTTTGAAAACCGGGTTATAATGAAAAAAAGCGTTTTTCATGTGTCCGGCGAAAACGCTTCTGCCGGGCCCGTGCAAAGCGCTTTTTCTTTTTTATTTTCAAATATCAAATATTCTTTCAGGAGGAACACGCCATGATCACTTTGATGAAGCTGCCTATTCGCAGAGGAGCGCCCTTGCGGATCGCCCGGGGTCACTTTGCCACCAACCACTCCCACATCAACTACTTCGTGGACATCACCTACCAGAAAACCCGTCTCAGCGAGGCACGGGAAAGCGCCGCGGAGCTGGTGAAGAACTTTGTCAATGACGTTCCTGTGGACACCATTTTGTGCCTGGACGGCACGGCGGTGCTGGGCACCTGCCTGGCTGAGGAACTGACCAAGAGCGGCTTCCATACCATGAATGCCCACCAGACCATTTACGTCCTGGAGCCGGAATACAACGCCAATTCCCAGATCATCTTCCGGGACAACAACAAGAGCATGATCACCGGCAAGCACGTTCTGGTGCTCATGGCCTCGGTGACCACCGGCTTCACCGCCAAGCGCTCCATGGAGGCCATCGGCTACTACGGCGGCCATGTGGCAGGCGTGGCGGCAATCTACTCCGCGGTGGAATCCGTGGGAGATTACCCGGTGCGCAGCGTTTACACCATCAACGACCTGCCCGGCTACGCCAGCTATGACTACCGGGAGTGCCCTTACTGCAAGGCCGGTCAGAAGCTGGATGCCCTGGTCAACAGCTTCGGCTACTCCGTGCTGTAACACAAGAAGCAAAAAACACGGGATCCGCAGCGCGCGGATCCCGTGTTTTGCCATATTTTCGGGGCAGGGGAGGGGGCTTTGGTGAAAAAGGCGCAAAAAAACCGGGCATCAGCCCAGGAATTGTGGAAATTATTCATTGACAAACAAAAGGCATCATGATACAATGTTAGTCCATACTGTGATACTATGCCTATCTGCGCTTTCCTCTTCTAACATGGGTATTTTACCACAGGAAGGGGCTGCTGTCAAGTACCTGATTGAGCAAAAATGACAACTGCCCCAAGCGTATCGTCAATACACACAAATTCGCAAAGAAAGGCTGTGATGATCTATATGGCAATGGTCAAAGACGTAATGTACGGCAAGACCATGCGTAAATCCTACGCGAAGTATGAAGAGATCC
>CAYWZB010000072.1:0-5929 GCA_964462775.1 uncultured Oscillospiraceae bacterium | reverse complement strand
AAGCTGCCCGTAAGAACAAGAGAAAGTTCTACTAATTGAAAATCCCTCTTGATTTTATGCTCAAAACCGCCTGACGCAAGTCAGGCGGTTTTTGCGTATCTGGAAAAATTTCGGAAAACCTGTCCGAAGGGAAGCCCGCCAAAGAAGCCCAAAACCTTGGCTCCCCCTCTGGTGGAGCTGGCCGAAATCCTGGATTTCGGACTGAGAGGGTTTATTCATAGAAATGATTTTTTTGACAGACTAACCTGTCCGAAAGGCAGGGAATTTTGCGTCTTAGTAGGTAGAAAGGCCTTTCACAAAGGAGGAACCCACATGAACGACGAAGCGATCCTGGAGCTGTATTTCGCCCGGGACGAGCAGGCGGTGGCAGAGACAGACCGGAAATACGGCACCTACTGCTACCACATTGCCAACGCCATTCTGGCGGATGCCGGGGACAGCGAGGAAACGGTCAGCGATACTTATTTGCAGGCGTGGAATACCATACCGCCCAAGCGGCCGGGGGTGCTGAAAATGTATCTTGCCAGGATCACCCGGAACCTGTCCTTCTCCCGGTGGCGCAAGCGCAGCGCGGAGAAACGGGGCGGGGGAGAGCTGCCTCTGGCGCTGGAGGAACTGGCGGAATGTCTGGCATCCCCCGAAAGCGTGGAGGACAGCCTCAGCGGCAAGGAGCTGGCACGCACCATCCGGGCATTTCTGGACACCCTGCCCCGGAGAGAGCAGAATATTTTCCTGCGGCGGTATTTCTTTCTGGAGGAAAGCGATGCCATCGCTCAGCGCTATGGGATGAAGCCAGCCACCGTGCTGCGGACATTGTCCCGCACCCGGGGGAAGCTGCGGGCGTATCTGACGAAGGAGGGCTATGCGCTATGACAAGGGAAGATCTGTTCCTGGCCATCGGTCAGGTGGAAGAAGCCCGGCTGGCCGGGACGGAGGGTTCCTCTGATTTTGAAAATCAGGAGGAGTTACATATGAAACCGAAAAATGCCGGACGTATGCTGCGGAATCTGCTGATTGCCGCGGTGCTGGTATCCATGCTGGCGGTCACCGCCTTTGCAGCCACGGGCTTCCGGCTCTATGACAGCCCCAGCCAGATGATTGATGCCATTTTCGGAGACAATACCGGCTACGACCACAAGGGGGTTACCACCTGGACAGACCCCCAGAAGCCGGGAAGTCTTTACACCAACCCCGCCTACGACCGGGTGGAGGCTGACCCCACGGTGGTGGAGGAGGACATAGCCCCCCACGTCTCCCCGGTGGGCAGCAGCATCTCCTGGGAGGGGTATACCCTCACCGTTGACAGCCTGCTCTATGACAGCAATACCGACTGCGGTATCCTGACCTACACTCTGGAAAACCCGGCAGGGGTCACCGGCTATACCGTGGAGAATACCGGTGAAGTCTGGGGCTTTCCGGTGAACTTCAACCAGAACAGCAAGGATTACATCATTCAGGAGAAAACCACGGACACCTGTCTGGCGGTCACCAGCTATTTCCACCACCGGGCAACGGAAGCATTGACTGACGTGGAAATCACCTTCTCCCAGTGGCTGAAAGTTACCCCCGGACCTGAGTATCAGGCCATGATCGAAGCACTTTTTGAGCAGATCAAGACGGAATACACCCCGGAGGAGGCTATTGCCGCTTATATCGCTGAACACGGTCAGGAAAGATATGAAGAACTGGTGAAAACCGAAACCCAGGAGCAGATCGTGCAGTCTGGCTATGGTGTCATCTTGGCACGAAAGCTGGAAGAAATGTATACCTGCCCGGATGTCATCTCCATCGATCTCTGCCAGCAGACCGCTCTGCGAAGCGTTCCCCTGGCGGAGGGTGCCGGAATCATCACCCCTATGGCATTCCAAATTGATGTGGAGACATTGCCGTTTCTCCATACCAACTTCTATGGTGAAAGCCGTATAGATGCGGACAATATCCGCACGCTTACCATTCGCTACAAGGACGGAACGGAGTATCCTGTAATCGGGGAGAATCTGAACAATACGGCCTTTGTTTTAATCAGTTATCCCGATGACAATGTGCAAACACAAATCTTTGTCTCTCCGGAGGAGGATCCTCTGGGAGAAGGGTATTATGATGTGATAAACAGCAGGGACACCAGCGTTATGACCCTGATGTTCAACCGGCTTATCGACATCGATCAAGTCCAGTCTGTGATCATCAACGGCACAGAGCTGACGGGAGATTAAATCATTACGAATGAATGCCTCATATCCTGTGAGCAGGATATGAGGCATTTTTAACTGTCCCCTGCCCCCTGCTCCAGCTCCTGCCACAACCCCACGGTTTGCCGGACGCCCAACGCCTCCGCCTCCTCTTCCAAAGCCGCCAGGTCATCCCGGGTGCGCCAGAGGGTAAAGACCGCCTGAGTATCCTTTGTGGCAACGGTGTAGTGGCAGTGGAGGGTTTCCTCGGAAAAGCCATTGACCGGGGGGCTTGCGGTGCGGGGCTGGATGACGGTACCCGATGGGGTCAGGGTGATGACCTGCCCTTCCCGGGATAGCTCCAGCCAGACCTCCCGGTGCTTCCAGGGAGCCAGATGCTCCCCAAGGGGAACACAACAGGGGACGGGAGGGAGAAATACCGGACAGCTGAGATCCTCACCATACCCGGAAGCCACCGCCACAGGGCAGGGGAGCGCCTGACAGAGAGCTTTGACCATGCTGACGGCTTCGCCGGTTTTCGGACGCTGAAAATCCAGCAGCACCCCGGCGCATTCCAGCGTTTCCAGAGCCTGCCGCAGCTGCACCCCGGCAATGGCGGGGTCATGACCGGAGATAGGGGTCTCATCATCCACCACCAGCAGGCTGCCTTTGGGGAGGGCAGGGGGGAGGTTGGAAAGCCCGGCGCCATAGGCGGAAAAATGGCAGGCCAGCCACCCCGGGTGCCGGGGCAGCACCGTGCTTTTTTGGATTTCTGCCGCCGTCATGGCAAGAAACCGTGGAATCGCCATGGACAAAACCTCCTTTCCGTGGTATAATCACCTCGTTAGGCTTCTGCCAACACATTATGCACAACAGGAGAATGATATGCCCTTTTCCCTTCTGCCCAAGGTCATGGCGGACAAGCTGCCGGACGTGACTCAGGAATTTCTGAAAGACAACCGCATCGAGCTGCTGATGCTGGATTTTGACAATACCATCGTGCCCTACACCACCTGCGTTCCCACGGAGGAAATGGCGGCGTGGCTGCGGGATATGGCGAAGGCGGAGATCGCTGTCTGCATCGTTTCCAACAGCCATAAGGATCGGGTGCCTGCTTTTTGCCGGGAGTACGGTCTGAACTGCGTCACCCATGCGAAAAAGCCCTTCCCCAAGGGAATCCGCCAGTGCCTTGCCCAGTATGGTGTAGCACCGGAGCGGGCGGCTCTGGTGGGAGACCAGATCTACACCGACGTTCTGGGTGCCAACTGCGCCGGGGTGAAGAGCATCCTGGTCAAGGCCATTGACAACCATAATTTCTGGCTGAAGGCACGTCATGTGCTGGAACTGCCTTTTATTTTCATCGCAAGAAACAGGAGGATCAAACAATGAAAAATCTGGAAAAATACCTGTCCCTGCTGGGTACTGAGGTGGATGGTCTGCTGCTGACTTCCCGCTACAGCCGCCATTACGGCGCGGAATTTGACATCGCTGAGGGCGTTGCCATTGTCACCGCCAAGGGCTGCCGCTACTATACCGACAGCCGCTACATCGAGTCCGCCCAGAACGGCATTCAGGGCTTCGAGGTGGTCTGCGTGGACGGCATCGGCTACAACAAGCTGCTCAATCAGGCCATTGAGGACTTCGGCGTAAAGATGCTGGGCTTTGAGGAAGTGTACCTGACCGTTGCCGAGCTGATGAACTACGAGAAGAACCTCAGCGCCAAGCTGGTTCCCTTCAACGAAAAGATCGCTGCCTTCCGTGGCGTGAAGGAGGAGTGGGAGCTGGAGAATATGCGTAAGGCGCAGTCCATTGCCGACAAGGCCTTCGCGGAAGTCCTGCCCCGGATCCAGGTGGGCATGAGCGAGCTGGAGCTGCAGGCAGAGCTGATCTACTGTATGTACAAGAACGGCGCCCATGGCCTGAGCTTTGACCCCATTGTGGTCTCCGGCCCCAACACCAGCATGCCCCACGGCGTTGCTGGTGAGCGGAAGATCCAGCCCGGCGACTTCATCACCATGGACTTCGGCACCCTCTACAACGGCTACTGCTCCGACATGACCCGCACCGTGGCGGTGGGCTTCGTCACAGAGGAGATGGAGAAGGTCTACAACACCGTTCTGGAAGCCCAGCAGGCAGGTCTGGCCATTACCAAGGCCGGTGCCATCGGCAAGGACATCGACGGAGCTGCCCGGAAGGTCATCACCGATGCCGGCTACGGCCCCTACTTCGGTCATGGCTACGGTCACAGCCTGGGTCTGGAGATCCACGAAAGCCCCAGCCCCAGCGCCCGCAACGATCAGCCCATGCCCCTGCACGCAGTGGCTTCCGCCGAGCCTGGCATCTATCTGCCCGGAAAATTCGGCGTGCGTATCGAGGACAGCGTGATCTACACCGCTGACGGCTACGAAAATCTGTGTACCAGCCCGAAAAATCTCATTATTCTGTAAAAAACTTTTCATTCCCTCTTGCTTTTTGCAGCGTTTTGGGTTAGAATATATGAGCTAATGCTATGTAAACAATTCATTTCCCGAAAGGGAAGGTATCTTAGGAGGATATACAAATGATTTCTGCAGGCGATATTCGTAATGGTATTACCTTTGAACTGGATGGCAAGGTTATGCAGGTCATCGAGTTCCAGCACGTCAAGCCCGGCAAGGGTGCTGCTTTCGTCCGCGTCAAGATGAAGAACGTCATCACCGGCGGCGTGACCGAAACTTCCCTGAACCCCTCTGCCAAGTTCCCCACCGCTTACATTGAGCGCAAGAAGATGGAGTACTCCTACAACGACGGCTCCCTGTACTACTTCATGGATCAGGAGACCTACGAGCTGGAGCCCATCGATGCCAGCAACCTGGACGATTCCTTCAAGTTCGTCAAGGAGAACGACATCTGCACCATTATGAGCTACAAGGGCAAGGTCTTCGGCGTGGAAGTCCCCAACTTTGTTGACCTGGTGGTCACCGACACCGAGCCTGGCTTCGCCGGCAACACCGCTACCAACGTCACCAAGCCCGCTACCGTGGAGACCGGCGCTGAGGTCAAGGTTCCCCTCTTCATCAACGAGGGCGACAAGATCCAGATCGATACCCGCACCGGCGAGTACCTGGGTCGTTCCAAGGCTTAAGTTATAAAAATCAGAAAGGAGTCGCCTCAAGGATGTTGAATCACGAGAGTCGGCTCCTTTTCGCATATTTCACAAAATGAGAGGAGTTTCATTATGACGATTGCTGAAAAGTCCGCATACCTGAAGGGACTGATGGATGGTCTGTCCCTGAACACTGAGACCGACGAGGGCAAGATGATCGCTGCCATCGTGGATCTGCTGGGCGACGTGACCAAGCGCGTCACCGACATTGAGGAGACCACCATTGCCATCTCCGACGAGCTGGACGAGATCGAAGAGGATCTGGACGCCATCGAGGACTACATCCTGGATGAGGAAGACGACGACTTCGACTGGGACGAGGACGAAGATGAGGATTGGGAAGACGAGGACTACGAGGAAGGCTTCGACTTCGGTGACGAGGATTCCACCATTTACGAGGTGGAGTGCGCCTGCGGCGAGATCATCAACTTCGACGAGGAGACCCTGGAGCAGGGCAGCATGATTTGCCCCAACTGCGGCGAGACTCTGGAGTTCTCTCTGGAAGATGACGAGGACGAGGAGTAATCCCTGCCAATAAAAATGCAGCCCGTATGGGCTGCATTTTTGAGCGTGTCAAAAAAGTCCTTGCCTCTCCGCTATGCATTAAGTGGCTGTA
>CAYWZB010000071.1:0-6057 GCA_964462775.1 uncultured Oscillospiraceae bacterium | reverse complement strand
GGGTAGACCCGGCGGGCAGGGAGACCACCCGCCCCTTGGGAGTGTAGACGAACACCTCATCGTCGAACATATCGATTTTCAGAGACTGGACGAACTCCTCCGCGTCGGAATCCTGCTGGCTTTCCAGCAGACGGCGCACCCACTCGAAGTCCTTCTCCGTGCCGCCGCCGCTGCCCTGCTTGTATTTCCAGTGGGCGGCGATACCGTATTCGGCGGTCTCATGCATTTCCCAGGTGCGGATCTGCACCTCGAAGGGGATGCCCTGCTTGCCGATGACGGTGGTGTGCAGGGACTGGTACATATTGGGCTTGGGGGTGGAGATATAATCCTTGAACCGGCCGGGCACCAGATTGAACAGGTCGTGAACATGACCCAGCACGTTGTAGCAGTCGGGGATGGAATCCACAATGACCCGGAAGGCGTAAATGTCATACAGCTCGTCCATGGTCTTGTTCTGCGCCTGCATCTTGCGGTAGATGGAGTAAACGTGCTTGATCCGGCCATAGGTGGTGTTGTGGATGCCCATAGCGTTGAGCCGGTCGGTGATGGTCTGCTGGATGGTACGCATGAAGGTCTCATCCTGCTCCTTGTGCTCCTGCAGATAGCTCATGATCTGGTTGTAGCCGTCGGGCACCAGATAGCGCAGGGAAAGATCCTCCAGCTCCCATTTCAGCTTCTGCATACCAAGGCGGTGGGCAAGAGGCGCATAAATATCCATGGTCTCCTGGCACTTCTTAATCTGCTTTTCCGGGGTCTGGTACTGCATGGTACGCATATTGTGCAGCCGGTCAGCAATTTTGATCAGCACCACCCGGATGTCCTTGGACATGGCCATGAACATCTTACGCAGGTTTTCCATCTGCGCCTGCTCGGAGGAGGAGAAGTCGGCGCGGGTCAGCTTGGTGACACCCTCCACCAGCTCGGCAACGGTTTTGCCGAAGAGTTTTTCGATTTCCTCGTGGCTGGCATCGGTGTCCTCAATGCAGTCGTGGAGCAGGGCACCCAGAATGGCGTCCATATCCAGACCAATCTCCGCCACGATTTCCGCCACGGCAAGGGGATGGATGATATAGGGGGAGCCGTCCTTGCGCTTCTGATACTTATGCTTGGCGTTGGCGTATTCAACGGCTCTGTCAATCAAAGCCATGTCGGCGTTGGGCAGATGCTTACGCAGTGCCTCCTGCATGGCGTCATAGTGTTCTTCAAAGGTTTCCATGGGATCAGCTCTCTTTCGCTTGGCGCAGACGCTGCAGGGTCTGGCTCTGGTTCAAATCGGCCTTCTGGGTGCCGGGGGTCAGACGGATTGTCAGCTCTTTCCGGCTGCGGTGCAGTTCCAGCAGCCCCACATCCCGGAAAATATCCAGGCAGGTGAGCAGCTGACCCAGACTCATGGCCTGGCCGGACCAGCGGACAATCTTGCGGCAAAGGCACATGGGGCCTTCCGACAGGACAGGCTCTCCCGCGGCGGCCAGATACCGCCAGACCATGGCCAGGGTGGCACGCTGGGGCAGAAGCTCCGCTGCCGCCTCCCGGGTCAGGGTACCCTCCAGCAGTGCCCGGTAGGGGGCGATGGTGGGGGCGCATTCGGCCTGACAGCTGGGACGGATGTCCAGAATGTTCATCTGGACGGAACGCTCGCCCCGAAATTCGTTGACCTGGGGCGTAAAGGCCACATCCACCAGATCCCCGGGCTGGATGGAGACCGCCTCCGGGGTGGCGGAAAAATAGATGGCGTTAATGCCGGTGCGCCCGGCACGCAGACGCAGGCGCATATGCCTGCCGCCGCCGACCATGCTGATGCGGTCGATGGTGAGGTTTTTCACCATCAGCACCGGCTTGGGGCAGCCGTTGCCGCAGGGTTCCAGGGCATTGAGGGAATCAATGCCGGCAATGGTCAGCAGCTCCGGGGAAACGGCGCAGTCAATGTCCAGCACCGTCCGGGGGGTGTCGTCGGAGTAGAACTCCCCGGCCAGGGCGCAGATCTGCCGCCGAAATTCCGGGATGTTGCTCCGGCTGATGGTAAAGCCTGCCGCCAGCTCGTGTCCGCCGTAGCTTTCCAGCAGGGGGGACAGGGCGGTCAGGGAAGCAAACAGGTTAAAGCCGCCGTGGCTGCGGGAGCTGGCCTTGCCATGCTCACCGTCCAGGCAGATGAGAAACGCGGGGCAGGAGTATTCCTCGGCAATGCGGCTGGCCACAATGCCCACCACACCCTGATGCCAGGTCTCGTCCGCCAGGACGATGGCCTCCGGCGGCACGCCTGCCGGGAGCATGGACACCGCCCGGGTGTAGATATCCGATTCCACTGCCTGCCGCTGCCGGTTCAGGTCGCACAGCGCCTGAGCGAGGAACTTGGCACGGTCGGGGTCGTCGGTCAAAAACAGCTCCACTGCCAGATCAATCTGCCCCATGCGCCCGGCGGCGTTGATCCGGGGTGCCAGCATGAAGCCGATGGAGGAGGCGCTGACCGTTTTGGGGTCGCAGCCGCTTTCTGCCATCAGCGCGGCAATGCCGGGGCGGTGGGTGTGGGCAAGGGACTGAAGTCCCCGGGCAACAAATACCCGGTTTTCCCCCAGCAGGGGCATGACATCCGCCACAGTGCCCAGGCAGACCATGTCGGCGTATTCCGCCAGCACTTCCTCCTGGCTTCCGCACAGGGCGGCGGCCAGCTTGAAGGCAACGCCTACGCCGGACAGATTCTTGTGGGGGTAGCCGCCGTCGATCCGGTGGGGATCCACCACGGCCACTGCGTTGGGCAGGGTATCCTTGCATTCGTGGTGGTCGGTGATCACCAGATCCATGCCCAGCTCCCGGCAAAGCTCCGCCTCTGCCACGGCGGTGATGCCGCAGTCCACGGTGATGATGAGCTTGACACCCTCCCGGCTCAGCTGCTTCAGTGCAATGGGATTCAGGCCGTAGCCCTCCTCCAGCCGTCCGGGAATATAGCTGACCACGTCGGCACCATGGCGGCGCAGAAAGTCGGTCAGCAGGCAGGTGGCGGTGATGCCGTCCACGTCGTAGTCGCCGAACACGGCGATTTTCTCCCCCTGCGCCATGGCAAGCCCCACCCGTCCGGCGGCCAGCGCCATGTCGGTCATTGCAAAGGGGTCAGGCAGGGGACAGTCACAAGCTAAGTACGCTCTGGCTTTCTCCGGGGTCGCCAGCTCCCGGGAAGCCAGTACCATGGCGGTCAGAGGGTGGTAGCCGCCGCCCACCAGGGCGTTGACTGCCCCGGGGTTTGGCTCGCTTACATTCCAGATTCCATATTTCACGATTCATACACATCCAATAATAACATTTTCCCTATATTATAGCAAAAATGTCCGGGATGTACAATAGGCAGATGGGAAAATTATTGTTCTTTCCCTGTTTTGGCGGACAGCTGCAGGGCGGTCACCGTCAGCATGGGGGCAAGCAGCATACCGCCGAAGCCCCAGAGCTTGTATCCGGCGTACAGGGCAATCAGCGTCACCAGGGGATCCAGCCCCAGATGGTGCCCCAGCAGCTTCGGCTCCAGCATGGAGCGGATCAGGGAAATGGTCAGATACAGCCCCAGCAGACCGATGGCACGGGGGCTGTCTCCCTGCAGAAAGCACACTGCCGACCAGGGCAGCAGCACCGTCCCGGTGCCCAGCACAGGCAGCGCGTCCACCAGCGCCGTAACCAGCGCCCAGATGGGGGCGTGGGAGATCCGCAGCAGCACAAATCCAATTAGCAAAATCCCGAAGGTCACGCTCATCAGCTTGCACTGGGCGGCCAGATAAGCACCTACAGTGGCACGCAGTTGCCGGAGGGCGGACAGGAGCTTCTCCAGCTTCTGCCGGGGAAGCCGCCGGGCAGTCCAGCTTTTCAGCCGGGGCAGCTTGGCGGAAAAGAGAAAGGCGGAGAGAATGGCGGTGCCGAAGGTCAGGGCGCTGTCCGGCACATGGCTGAGGACACTGCCTGCCAGCCCCAGCACAAAGCGCACCCCCTGATCCAGCAGGGCGGTGCCGTCGGAGAACAGGCCGGATACGTTTTCCCGGAGGAGGGGGCGCAGGCTTTCCGGTGTCCGCTCCGCCAGCTCCAGCAGCCAGCTTTGCAGCAGGGAAAGACCGGATTGGGCGGTGGTTTCCAGATCGGGCAAGATACCGGCCATCAGCCGCAGCTGCCGCACCAGAAAAGCCCCCAGCAGCAAAACCAGGATTCCCAGAAAGCAGAAGCCCATGCTCACCCCAATGGCGGTGCCGATGCCCCGGGGCACACCCCGGCGGCAAAGCAGCTTCACCATGGGCTCCGCCGCCAGCGCCAGCGCCAGCCCCAGAAGGAAGGGCAGAAACAGGGGCAGCAGGAACCGGACAGCCAGCCAAACCCCGAAAAACAGGGCGGAAAACCACAAAATATGAAAAAAACCGGACTTCATGGGAAATTCCTCCTTTCTAATGGAATAAGGGGTTGCTTTTTCTGAAATATATGGTACAATGCACTTGTGAAAAACAAATGTTGCCTTGATGTACACAGGCTAGAGAGTATAAGGAGGTCACCTATGTCGACCAAACCCAAATATTATATTGTGGAAGCTTCCGCATTGCCGGAGATCTTCCTGAAGGTGGCGGAGGCCAAGCGCCTGCTGTCCACCGGCGAGGCCAATACCGTCAACGAGGCTACCCGCATGACGGACATCAGCCGCAGCGCTTTCTATAAGTACCGGGACGCGGTGCTGCCCTTTGAGAACATGATGGCCGGACGGATCGTCACCTTCCAGCTGCTGCTGCACGACGAGCCGGGTCTGCTTTCCGAGCTGCTGACGGTGTTTGCCGACAGCAAGGCCAATATCCAGACCATCAACTCCATCGTCCCCACCAACGGCACCGCCGTGGTGACCATTTCCGCCGAGACCATGGATCTGACCATCTCCCTGGAGGCCATGCTGGCCACCATCCGCGCCAAGCGGGGCGTGATCAAGGCCGAAGTTCTGGCTGGCTGACAAACGCAAAAGCTGCTGCCCTCCGGGCGGCAGCTTTTTTGCGCCCGGAGCACGGATTCGTCACCTTTCCCGTTCCTGCGCCATAGGATGCCTGGGAGGGATGCAGTATGCTGATTGTGCAAAAATACGGAGGAACCTCCCTGGCGGATGCAGCCCGGGTGCGGGCGGCGGCAGAGCGGGTTGCGGACCTGACCCGGCAGGGACACAGGCTGGTGGTGGTAGTTTCCGCCCAGGGGGATACCACGGACGAACTGATCGGGAGAGCCGCCCAGATCAACAGCCGGGGCACCGCCCGGGAGATGGATGCTTATTTGGCCGCCGGGGAGCAGCTTTCCGCCGCACTGATGGCTATGGCTGTGGAAGCGGCGGGGTGTTCCGCCGTCAGTCTCACCGGCTGGCAGGCCGGGATCCGGACGGACAGCGCTTATGGAAACGCGGAGATCACCCAGCTGGACACCGGACGGATTCGCCGGGAGTTGGAGCAGGGGAAGGTCGTGGTGGTAGCAGGCTTTCAGGGAATCGATGACCGGCAGAACATCACCACACTGGGGCGGGGCGGTTCAGACACCACCGCGGTGGCGCTGGCGGCCTGGCTGCAGGCGGACAAATGCCAGATCTTCACCGATGTGGACGGGGTCTATGACCGGGATCCCAGACGCTGCGCCGATGCCGTCCGGTTTGACCGGCTCAGCTACGAAAGGATGCTGGAGCTCATCGCCGGCGGTGCTCAGGTGCTCCATGAGCGCAGCGTGCTGCTGGCACGCAGACACCGCCTGCCCATTGAGGTGCTGTCCTCCCTGACGGGGGCACCGGGGACGATGGTGGGGGATTTGGAATCATTCTACCCGGAGCCTGCATAAGATATTCCGCAGGGCACAGGCTATGGAAAGAAAAATGTGAAAAAAGTGCTTGACTTTCCAAAGAAACCGTGATAAAATCACCAAGTAATAAAGAAGGCTGACCATCCGCCTCACCGCAAGCAGATCGCAAAGCGGTTCATATCACCGAGATTTGGCCCATTGGGGAGAAAACGGGATTATGAGCGGATGCTTGGCATCCGCTTTTTTGTTGTTAATTTGGAGGTGCTTACCATCGCA
>CAYWZB010000070.1:0-6269 GCA_964462775.1 uncultured Oscillospiraceae bacterium | reverse complement strand
TTTCTTTTATTATACCAGAAACAAGGCCATATTGGAAGTTTTTTGACAGTCTGCCAGCTCTCCCATAGGGAGAGCTGAGTGCTGAACCGACGAATGTACATAGGAAAACGGCTGTTTACACGATGCCCTGGGCGGTCATAGCATCGGCAACCTTCAGGAAGCCGGCGATGTTGGCACCGGCAACGTAGTTGCCCTCCATGCCATATTCCCGGGCGGCGGCATCCAGATTGTGGAAGATGCCCACCATGATGGTTTTCAGCTTGGCATCCACCTCGTCAAAGCTCCAGCTCAGCCGCTGGGAGTTCTGGCTCATTTCCAGCGCGGAGGTGGCGACACCGCCGGCGTTGGCGGCCTTGCCGGGGCAGAACAGAACGCCCTGCTCCTGGAGGTACTTGGTGGCATCCAGGCTGGTGGGCATATTGGCACCCTCCGCTACAGCGAAGCAGCCGTTGGCTACCAGCTGTTTGGCATCGTCCAGCAGCAGCTCGTTCTGAGTAGCGCAGGGCAGCGCCACGTCGCAGGGGGTGGACCAGACACCCTTTCCCTCGTGATAAACGGCGTTGGGGCGTGCCTTGGCGTACTCCGTCAGGCGGGCACGGCGTACCTGCTTGACCTCAATGAGGGTGGCCACATCAATGCCGTCGGGATCGTAAATCCAGCCGGTGGAGTCGGAACAGGTCACCGGCTTGGCGCCCAGCTGCCATGCCTTTTCAATGGCGTAGGTGGCCACATTGCCTGCGCCGGACACAACAACGGTCTTGCCGGACAGTGCCTTGCCGTTGCATTTGAGCATTTCCTCCGTCAGGTACAGCAGACCGTAGCCGGTGGCCTGGGTGCGTGCCAGAGAGCCGCCGTAGCTCAGACCCTTGCCGGTGAGCACGCCCTCGTACCGATCCCGGAGGCGCTTATATTGACCGAACAGGTAGCCAATCTCCCGGGCACCCACGCCGATGTCACCGGCGGGCACGTCGGTATCGGCACCGATGTACTTGGAAAGTTCCGTCATAAAGCTCTGGCAGAAGGCCATGATCTCCCAGTCGGATTTGCCCTTGGGGTCAAAATCCGCACCGCCTTTGCCGCCGCCGATGGGCAGACCGGTGAGGGAATTTTTGAATACCTGCTCAAAGCCCAGGAACTTGATCACGCTCAGGTTCACGCTGGGGTGGAACCGCAGACCGCCCTTGTAGGGGCCGATGGCGCTGTTGAACTGAACACGGTAGCCGTTGTTCACCTGCACCTGACCCTTGTCATCCACCCAGGGGACACGGAAGAGGATGCACCGTTCGGGGGTGGTCAGCCGCTCCAGCAGGGCGTTGCGGCGGTAGCTTTCCTCGTTGCGCTCAATGACCACACGCAGAGACTCCAGAACCTCCTGGACGGCCTGCTGAAATTCCGGCTGGTCGGGATCCAGGCGCTTGACCCGCTCCAGGGTTTCGTCTACATAACTCATAAACAATTGTCCTCCCAAGATAGATTTTGTTTTCGCCATTGTAGCAGATAGCAAAGAAAAATGCAAGTCCTTTTTGAAGAACTTGCATTTTGGACCAGAATACTCGGTTTTTCACCGGGCACGGGGCAGGATTTCGTCCCGGATGACGGCATAAAGGGTGTCCAGCTCTTGGGCGGTGGTGTCCCGGCAGATGGAGACCCGGAAGGAGGCATCGATCACCTCGGGATTTACGTTCATGGCGCTGAGCACATGGCTGCGGTGTCCCTTGGCACAGGCGGAGCCGGCGCTGACGCAGATGCCGTGATCCTGCAGAATGTTGATGGAGTTCTGGGTGGGTACGCCGGGGATGGAAATGTTCAGCACATGGGGTGCCTCGTGGGCACCGGTGATGACTACCCCTTCCAAAGCGGACAGCTTGCCGGCAAGCTCAGCGATCAGGGCGCATTCCCGCTGGCGGTCAGCGGCAAAGGTGGCGGCACCGGCGGCGCAGGCGGCGGCAAAGCCGGCAATGGCGGGGGTGCCCTCGGTGCCGCTGCGGTAGCCCATTTCCTGACCGCCGCCCTGAATGAAAGCGGGGAAGGACTTGAACTTGGGGGTAATGTACAGCGCGCCGCAGCCCTTGGGGCCGTGCACCTTGTGGGAAGAAACGGAAATCAGATCCGCTCCCAGAGTTTTTGCGTTGAAGGGCACTTTCAGGAAGCCCTGCACGGCATCGGTGTGGAAAATGGCATCGGGGCAGAGCTTGTGGGTGACTTTCGCCATTTGCCCAATGGGCAACACCGAGCCAACCTCGTTGTTGACCATCATGATGGACACAAGAATGGTATCCTTACGCAGGGCGGCTTTCAGATCTTCCACCGTGATCCGCCCCAGCGCATCGGACTGCAGATAGGTGACATCAAAGCCCTGGGCTTCCAGTTCCTTCGTGCAGTTGAGGATGGCGTGGTGCTCTATGGCGGTTGTGATGATGTGCCTGCCCCGCTTGCCCATTCGCCGGGCAGCGCCGAAAATCGCCCAGTTGTCCGCCTCCGTACCGCCGGAGGTGAAGAAGATCCGATCCGGCTCAGCACCCATGGCGGCGGCGACCCGATGCCGGGCAAGCCGCAGCTCCCGGGCGGCATCAATGCCGAAGCCATACAGGGCGGAGGGATTTGCCCAGTTTTCCGTCAGAGCGGCGGTCATGGCGGCCACTGCCTCCGGGCAGGGCTTGGTGGTGGCGGAATTGTCCAAATAGATCATAGTATCATGCTCCATAATTTGAATTTCGTGGTTGGCGGTTACTTGCCTACGCAGAACCGCTCAAAGATCCGGGCGGTGATATCGTCCCGGACAGTGGCACCGGTGACCTCACCCATGGCTTCCATGGCTTCCTCCACATCGATGAGCACCATGTCCGGGGTCAGTCCCAGAGAAAGTCCCTTTAGTGCCCGCTCCATGGCATCCTCTGCCCGGCGGATGGCGTCAAACTGCCGGGCGTTGGTCAGAATCGAACCGTCGCAGGGGGTGTCGTTCTCAAAAATCATGTCCACCGCCTGCGCCATCTGCTCCAGCCCCTCGCCGGTGGCGGCGCAGATGTTGACGATGTACATAAACGGAAGCTCGCACGGCTCCACCGCACGACCCAGATCGGTCTTGTTGATGAGGGCGATGACGTTTTCCTGATTTTCGCACAGCTGGATAATACTCTGATCCTCGTCATCCAGGGGCTTGGAGCCGTCACAGACGAAAATCACCAGGTCGGCGTTTTCCACGGCGGTCTTGCTCCGCTCCACGCCAATGGCTTCCACAGCGTCGCTGGTTTCCCGGATGCCGGCGGTGTCAATGAGCCGCAGGCGAGTGCTGCCCAGCAGGACGCTTTCCTCCACCGTATCCCGGGTAGTGCCGGGAATGTCGGTGACGATGCACCGCTCGTAGCCGGCCAGAGCGTTCAGCAGGCTGGATTTGCCCACGTTGGGCTTGCCAACAATGGCGGCGGCCACACCCTGACGGAGGATCCGCCCCTGATCGTAGGTTTTCAGCAGGGCGGTCAGCTGCCGCTTGTCCTCCCGCAGGGAGGCTTCATAGGCAGAAAGACCGAAATCGGCAATGTCCTCGTCAGGGTAATCCAGCACGGCATGGAAATGGCTGCACAGATTGGTCAGATCGTCGTAGATGGGTGCCAGCTTCTTTTGCAGCCTGCCCGCCACCTGCCCGGCGGCGTTGGCGGCGGCATCGGCGGTTTCCGCTTCAATCAGGTCAATGACTGCTTCCGCTTCCGTCAGTCCCAGTTTGCCGTTGAGGAAGGCGCGCTTGGTAAATTCTCCCCGCTTGGCAGGCAGTGCTCCGGCGTGGTACAGGGCTTCCAGTCCGGCGGCCAGAACAGCCGGGGAGCCGTGGCAGTGAAATTCCACGGTATCTTCGCCGGTGTAGCTGTGGGGATTCCGGCTGACCACCGCCATGCACTGATCGATGATCCGCCCGGATTTGTCGTGCAGCTCTCCCAGAACCAGCTTCCGGTTGGGAGCCTGGGACAGGGGCTTCTTATTTAATAAGGTAAAAACCTTTTCCGAAACAGCGATGCAGTTGTCACCGGTGAGGCGCAGAATGCCAATGGCGCTGACGGAATTGCCGGTGGAAACGGCGGCGATGGTATGGGACATATTCATTCTCCTTCTGGGTCGATAAATGCTGCCCAGGGATCGCCGGGGCAGGAAAGAAAGTGCAGCATCATATAGCCGCACATCAGAGCAACATTTTCCTCTTTCAGAATCCGGCGGCATTCTGCCCGGTCGGCAAGAACCACCTGAATCTCCTCGCTGTCCTCCTGATGGCAGCTGGTGGGGCTGCCCTGGCAATAGCCAAAGACGGTGGCGCAGCTTTCGTCAGTCAGGCCGACGTTGGTGAAAAAGGGACGGGCATCGAAAACCGGGGTAAAGGTCAGCCCGGTCTCTTCGTAAAGCTCCCGGACGGCGGCTTCCATGGTTTCTTCTCCGGAATCCACCAGCCCGGCGGGCAGCTCATAGACATAAGCACCCAACGGGTAGCGATATTGCCGGATCAGTACCAGCCGGTCACGGCTTTCTCCGTACACGCCGCATACGATCACCTCGTCCGGAGGATTGTCCCGGGTGACGGCCTTCAGGTTCTCCACATTTTTGGCACGGGATGCCACAAAGTAGGGAGAGCGGCTGCCGTCCCGGTGGATGGCTTCCAGCTCATACAGATTCAGATAAGGCTTGTCCGTCAGCTTGCGGATGCTGCCGATGCCGCTCATGGAAGTCCCTCCTCTACAATATAATAATTCACTATAGCACCAAATCCTCGAAAATGCAATGATATTCCCGGAAAAACCGGGCATACTTTCCCAAGAGGTGGAGAGGATGACGGATACATCCATAAAGGTGCTGTTCGCCGGGGCGGATGATTTTGAGCGAAGAGTGCTGCGTGGCGGCGAGAAGGCGCTGTACGCCTATTATATTGATGGACTGACCTCGGGAAGTGATATTTCCGAGTATATTTTCAAGCCCATTTCCCAGAATCTGCCGGAGGACATCCGCCAGGCTTACCGGGCGGCGCTGGAGGGGGCGGTGTACAATTCCGTGGCAAAGCCCTGCAAGGATCTGCAGGACGCGGCAAGGCGAATTGTCAACGGCTATTGCGTGGTGCTGTTTCCTGATGTGGGTGCCATTGCCTTTGAGGTCAAGACCGGAGTCAAGCGGGAACCCAGTTCCCCAGAGGTGGAAAACACCGTCAAAGGCCCTAAGGATGCCTTTGTGGAAACCATCCGCATCAACACCAGCCTGATTCGCCGGCATCTTCGCACGCCGGAGCTTCGGATCCAGGCCACCACCGTGGGCAGGAGAAGTCTGACCAACGTGGCGGTGGTATGGATCGAGGGGATTACCAACCAGCTGCTGGTGGCAAGGATGCTGTCCCGGCTGGACAGCATCGACATTGACGGTCTGCTGTCTCCGTCGGCAGTAGAGGAATACGTCACCGGTTCCCGGGCAACGGCGTTTCCCCTGCTGCAATACACCGAGCGCCCGGACAGATTCTGTCAGGGATTGCTGGATGGCCGGGTAGGGTTAATGGTTGACGGGCTTCCTCTGGCTTATCTGGCACCGGCGACTCTGGGCTATTTGATGGAAAGCCCGGAGGATCGCAGCCGGGACTATATCTCCGCTTCCTGTGTCCGCATCCTGCGCTATGGGGCGCTGCTGTTGGATCTGCTGCTGCCAGGGCTGTATATTGCGGCGGTGGTGCATCACAGCGGGTGGATTCCGCCGGGGGTATGGGAAGTCATCCGAAGAAGCGAGAGCGAGGTGCCATTTTCCACAGTCACGGAGGTACTGGGATTGCTGATTGCCTATGAGCTGTTGCAGGAGTCCGGTATTCACTTGCCCCAGGCCATCGGCCAGTCTGTGTCGATTATCGGGGGGATTATTGTTGGCACGGCGGCAGTGGAAGCGGGGGTGGTATCCTCGGTGGTGCTGGTGATCGTCAGCATAGCGGGGGTATGCGGCTTTGTGCTGCCGAATCGGGATCTCGCCAATGGGATACGGGTCTGGCGCTTTTTGATTGGAATAGCAGGCGCACTAATGGGCTTTTGGGGCGTGGCCATTACAATGGGAGTGATGCTCTGGCATCTGGGAAGGCTGAAATGCCTGGAAGTACCTTATCTGATGCCCTGGCCAGGGGGAAGGGGCATCCTGCGGCGGCGTTTGAGCCGGGAAAAGCGCCGGAATGGGCAGTTAAAGCCTGATGACGAAAAGAATCAAAAATAAATGAAAAAAGTGGGAAAAAGGTGTTGACAAATGGGAGGTGGTGTGGTAATATATCG
>CAYWZB010000069.1:0-6371 GCA_964462775.1 uncultured Oscillospiraceae bacterium | reverse complement strand
CGCTCCACGGTGTAGCCCAGCTGCTTCAGCTTCGCCTGCTCCTGCTCGTACTGCTTCATCTGAAGGTCAAACCGTGCCTGCTTTTCGTCCATGTAGAACGAATAGTTGCCGGAATAGAACTCCGCATGGCCGTCGGTGATCTCAATGACCCGCTGGGCAATCCGGTCGATGAAATAGCGGTCATGGGAAATGGCCAGAACCGTGCCCTTGAAGGTATTGATGTAGCCTTCCAGCCATTCCACACTGCTCAAATCCAGATGGTTGGTGGGTTCGTCCAGCAGCAGAATGTCCGTCTTTTCCAGCAGGAGCCGGGCAAGGTTCACCCGGGTCTTTTCGCCGCCGGACAGGCTGTCAAACTCCTGTGCCCGCTGCTCCGGGGAAATGCCCAGACCGTTGCAGATCTTGTCCACTTCCACATCCATGTCATAGCCACCGCCGGACTGGAAGCGATTTACCAGGATGTCGTACTGGCGCAGCTGCTCCTGGGTCGCCCCCTGCGCCATTTCGCATTCCAGCAGCTCCATTTTCTGCTTGGCACGCAGAATATCGGCATAGGCGGAGCGGAGCACATCCTCCACAGTAAAGCCCATGGGGAATTTGGGGATCTGGGAAATCAGACCGATGCGCTTGTTGGGATTGACGTAGACCTCTCCTTCATCGTAGTCCATTTCCCCGGTGAGGATTTTGAACAGGGTGGTCTTGCCGCAGCCGTTGCGCCCCAAAATCGCCACCCGTTCTCCCTCCTGGATTTCAAAGGAAAGCCCCTGCAGGAGATTCTCACCGATGACGAAAAACTTTGTTAAATTGCTTACCTGTATATCTACCATTCTATATCTCCTGTAAAATCGCCGTCAGTTCCTCCCGGGAATACAGCAAATTCAGCGCCTGAAGCATGGCATTGGCGCTCATGCGCTCCGGCAAGCCCAGCTTTTTCAGCAGCGCCAGCCGCTTCCGGGAGGCATCCGCGCCGCCGGAAAGCCCCAGCGCCATCAGATCCTGCTTGGTGATGCCCCGGCTTACGGGGGCTTCCTCCCCCTCGATGGTGGCACCTGCCTTTTTCAGCGCCTCCACGATCACCTGCCGGGTCATGCCCTCCACTCCCAGCTTGCCTTCCTTGCCGGGAGCCGCCTTCCGCTTTTCCTTGCCGTAAATATCCGGGACGTAGGCGTGCTTCAGGTATTTGCCGGGAATGGCGCTTTTGATATGTCCCCGGATGACAAAGCCGGCACCGTCGGAGTCGGTAAAGACAATCAGCCCTCTGGTCTCGGCGATCCGCCGCAGCAGCGCCATCTGCTCCTTGTTTTTGAAGATTCCAAATCCGGAGGTCTCCAAAATGGGAGCGTCCACGATCTGGCTCAGGGTATTTTTATCATATCGTCCTTCCACAACGATGGCTTCCCGAATTTTAATCATCTCTGCGCCTCCTGTGCCAGCCGCAGCAGCAGCAATTCCAGCAGACGCTCCGCATCGTCAAAGGAAGTTTTGATCTTATAGTCCGTTTCCAGCACCAGCTCCGCCGCTGCCCGGCAAAATTCCGGGCGGAAGCGCCGGGCGGCATCCATGGTTCTGCGGGCGGCAAAGTCCTGTATGCCGCACAGCTTTTGCAAATCGTAGGCAGTTTTGCCATGATCCAGCAGGGTTCTGGCGGTGCTGATGCGGCGGAAATGGCCGCCCACCGCACCCAGAATCAGCAGCGGCTCCTGCTGCATTTTCAGCAGCTGCTGCAGCTTCAGCAGTGCCTGGTCATACCGTCCGCCGGTCAGTTGATCGGTCATCTGGAACACCACCGCGTCCAGCACCGGCTCAGTAACTGCGTCAATGTCGGATTTGCGGATCTCATCTGCCCCGGAGTAGGCGCAGATTTTCTGGATCTCTCCCCCCAGCGCCGTCATGGTGCCGCCGGTAATCTCAATCAGATACAGGCACAGCTCGTTGCTGATCCGCTTACTTTGGGCAGCAAAGTGGCGGCTGATCCAGGAAACCAGCTCCTGCTGATCCCGCTTGGAAAATTCCACGATCAGGCCGTTTTTGTCCACTGCCTCCCACAGCTTTTTCAGCCGCTTGTCCGGCTTCCATTCCACTGTCTCATAGGTCAGCACCACGGTGCAGTATTCCGGGATATCCCCCAGCACCTCCGCCATTTTGGTTCGGTCGCCTTCGTTCAGCTTGAAGATATCAATATCATCCACCTGCACCAGGGTATGCTCCGCCATCATCGGCAGATTTTCCACCGCGTCGGCAAAGGTTCGCAGGTCGAAGGTCTCGCTGGTCAGCCGATGATAGTTAAAAGATTCCGTCAGCGGGTCCAGCAGGAGCTTTCGCATCTGCTCCAGATAGTGATGCAGCAGGAAGGTTTCCTCACCATGGAAAACATACAGCCGCTTCAGGGTCTTATTCTTAAAGTCCTGCTTCAGTACAGGCTCGTTGCTCTGCTGGATGGGTTTCTTTGCCATGGTTTCACCTCCTGATGGTTATGGTTCCCAATCGATCTGTGCGGTACACCTGACAACCTGCCTTTGCCAGCCGTTCCAGTGTCTCCGGTGCCGGGTGGCCGTAGGCGTTGTCCCGCCCGGCGCTGACGCAAACCAGCTCCGGCTGGGTCGCAGCCAGCAGCTCTTCGCAGGTGGAATCCTTCGCGCCGTGGTGCCCGGCAATGAGCACATCCACCTGACCGATGTCCGCATGGCGCAGCAGACTCCGTTCTCCGAAGCCGCTGCGGTCTCCGGTGATGAGTATATCACATTTTTCTGTTTCAAACAAGACGCATAAACTGCTTTCGTTGCTGTTTCCGGGATAGGCTGGAGGAAAGATCCGCAATTGGGCATCTCCAAACCGCAGTTCCAGCTCCTCCCCGGCGTATACCGTGGGGGTCTGGGTATCCAGCGTGGCGTTTTCCGGCAAAATCAGAAGCTCCGTAGGTACCCGGCTGAGCAGCAAACCGGCGCCGCCTGCGTGATCCCGGTCGCAGTGGGTCAGGATTAGGCCGTCCAGCCGCCGGATGCCCTGACTCAGCAGGGTCTCCGCAGCCAGATCCGCTGCCTCCGTGTCGCTGTCGCCGCCGCAGTCCACCATGTAGGTTCTGCCCTCGCTTTGCAGCAGCAAACACTGCCCCTGCCCCACATCCAGCACTGTCAGGCGCACATCGTCCATATCCGTCTCCGCCCAGGAGCACAGCAGCGCCAGGCATAGCCCCGTGCAGGCGCAGGCGGAGAGCACCGCCGGGCGCCGGTTCCGGCTGAGCAGAAAGGCTCCCAGCAGCACATACACAAACACCAGCCAGGCAACGATATAGGGGCTGGCGGTATACACCGTCGCCAGAGGCAACCCGGACAGCAGCTTCGCCGCCCCAAGGACATACCGTACGCCCCAGCTCAGGCACCAGCCCAGCGCCTGAGCGCCCCAGTGCCAGACGGGGTACAGCAGAGTCACCGCCACCAGTCCGCAGAACAGGATGCTCACCACCCACAGTGTCACCAGATTGGTCACCACGCTGATCAGGCTGACGGTACCAAAATACCAGGCGCACAGGGGCGTGGTCAGGATCATGGCGCTTAAGGTAACGGATACCGAGGAGGTAAACCACCTCACCAGTCTCTCTTTCAGCGTTCTGGGCTTCACCTCCCCAAAGAGGGTGCCCAGCCACCGGGCGATTCCCGGGGCAAAGAGGTAGATCCCCGCCACACTGGCCACCGACAGCTGGAAGCTGACGGATGCAATGGTCAGCGGATTGACCAGCAGAATCACTGCCACCGCAAAGGCCAGAGCGGTGGGGCCGTCGTATTCTTTGTCCGTCAGCCGTGCCAGCAGCATCAGCCCGATCATCAGGCACGCCCGGTTCACCGACGGAGTAAAGCCAATCACCGCCGCCAGCAAAAACAGTCCGGGGAATGCCAGCACCGCTGTCAGGTATCGCTTTTTCAGGGTCATCAGCTCCATTGCCCCAAAGAAAATCGACACATGCAGACCGGAAACGGCGATAATATGCCGGATTCCGCTGATTTTCAGGGCGGTATCCGTGGCATAGTCAATTTCAGAGGTATCGCCCAGCAGCAGCGCCTTGGCAAAGGCAACTGTATCCCGGGGCATACTCTGCTCCAACGTCTGGCGGATCCGCTGCCGCATCTGGGCAGGGATGTCCCGATAGCTGTCCGCCCGGGTGGTTTCTGCCTCCCCGCCCCGCTGATAGGCCAGCAGGAAGATTCCCTTGCCGGACTGGTAGGTAACCTTTTCCGCCCCTCCGGGCACTGTGGCCCGGAAGCGGAAGGTTGCTGTGATCTCCGTGCCCGGCTCCATGGGGGTCTGCTGATTCAGATACACCCGCACCCGGCAGGGGTTTCCTTCTGCCGAAAGCCAGCCCTCCGCGGCGATGCCGTAGGCCGTCGGTTCGCTGTAATCGCTGATGTGGACGGTGGCTTCCGCCGTTGTTCCGTCCAGCGCCCGGCATTCCCGGAGCATCACCGCCCCATACCCGGCGCACCAGCCGAGACCGATGGCACAGCCCAGGGCGCAAAGCGCCGTGCGCCGCCAGCCCAGCCTTCCCAGCACCAGCGCCGCAAGCCCTGCCGCCAGGCTCAGGGGTACCACAGCCCCGCCGGTCAGCGCAAAGCACCACAGGCCGCAGGCTCCGGCAAAGCCCAGAGCCAGATATACCAGCTTTCGCACAGATGCCCCTCCTTTAAAAAAGGGCGCCGCCCAACGGCGACGCCCTGAAAATCAGTTCAGCTTGGAAGTCACGAAATCATCGACCAGAGCCAGAGCGTTGTCCACCTTGGTCACGTCACTGCCGCCGCCCATGGCGCAGTCGGGCTTGCCGCCGCCCTTGCCGCCGCAGCAGGCGCAGACCTGCTTGACCAGGTCGCCAGCCTTGATGCCCTTGGCCACGGCATCCTTGCCGCAGGAAGCCAGGAAGCTGATCTTTCCGTCGTTGACGGAAGCCAGCACAGCCACCACGGAAGCGTCCTTATCCCGCAGCAGATCGCCCATCTGGCGCAGCTTGCCGGCATCGGCATCGGGGATGGAAGCGGTGATGATCTTCAAACCGTCCACGTTCCGGGAGCCAAACAGGATCCGGTCGATCTGACCGGCGGTCTCCTTGGCCTTGTAGCTCTCAATGACCCGCTTCAGCTCCTTCAGCTCCTCCAGCTGAGCCTGGATGCGTCCGGCCAGCTCTGCGGGCTTGGTCTTCAGCTTGGCGGCAGCGTCCAACAGCAGCTGCTGGTTGCGCTCCATCCGCTCCAGGCATTCCTTGCCGGTGATGGCCTCAATGCGGCGCACGCCGGATGCCACGGAGTTTTCACCCAGCAGCTGGAAGGAACCGACCTTGGCAGTATTGTCCAGATGGGTACCGCCGCACAGCTCGATGGAATAGTTACCCATGTTGACTACACGGACGGTATCGCCATACTTTTCGCTGAACAGAGCGGTGGCGCCCATGGCCTTGGCCTCGTCAATGGGCATTTCCCGGGTAACAATGGAGTAGCCCTCCAGAACGGAAGCCTGAACCAGAGAATTGACCTTGGCCAGCTCCTCGGGGGTCAGGGCGGAGTAGTGGGTGAAGTCGAAGCGCAGGTGGTCAGGCTCCACGAAGGAACCAGCCTGATGCACATGGTCGCCCAGCACGCTCTGCAGCGCCTTCTGCAGCAGGTGGGTGGCGGAGTGGGCACGCATGATGGCCTTGCGGCGCTCCACGTCGATGGAGGCCAGAACCACATCGTCCACCTTCAGCACGCCGGAGATCATCTTGCCGTGGTGCAGGTACTTGCCGCCCTTGTCCTTCTGGACATTGGTCACCTGGAAGCGGCTGTCGCCCATGAGGATCACGCCGTGATCCGCCACCTGGCCGCCCATTTCCGCATAGAAAGGGGTCTTGTCCAGCACGATGATGCCATCCTCGCCGCCGGCGATGGTGCCGGAGACCTCTTCGCCCACGCAAACTGCCAGAACCTTGGCAGAGCAGTTGTTCTCGGTGTAGCCGACGAAGGTGGTGGGGGTATTGTCCAGACCCAAGTCGATACCGGCCCAGCCCAGATCACCGAACTTCTTCCGGTCCTCCCGGGCACGGACTCTCTGCTCCTCCCGCAGGCGGTGGTACTCCTCCAGATCCAGGGTCATATCCTCATCGGCCACCATCTCAATGGTCAGGTCAATGGGGAAGCCGTAGGTATCGGCCAGCAGGAAAGCATCTGCGCCGGAGAACTGAGTCTCGCCCTTGGCCTTGTGCTCAGCCAGCTTGGCGGAGAAAATTGCCATGCCGCCGTCGATGGTGCGGCAGAAGTTTTCCTCCTCAATCTTGACGATCCGGGTGATATACTCGCAGCGCTCCCGCAGGTAGGTGTAGTGAACCTCGTTCTCCTGAACCACGGTCTCCACCA
>CAYWZB010000068.1:0-6513 GCA_964462775.1 uncultured Oscillospiraceae bacterium | reverse complement strand
TCTGACCGCCTGGTTTTTGATGTGGGTCACCAGTCTTATGTCCATAAGCTGCTGACCGGCCGCCGGGCGGATTTTGCACATTTACGGCAGTTTGGCGGAATGTCCGGCTTCCCCAAGCCGGAGGAAAGCCCATCCGATGCCTTTGTGGCCGGTCATGCCTCCAGCTCCGTCTCCATTGCCCTGGGCATGGCTCGGGCGAGAACGCTGCTGAAGGAGGACTACCAGGTGGTTGCCCTCATTGGCGACGGTGCCTGTACCGGCGGCATGGCCTACGAGGGCTTGAACGATGCCGCCGTCAGTGGTGAGCCGATGGTCATTATCCTCAATGACAATGAGATGTCCATTGGCAAAAATGTGGGTGGACTTTCCCGGCATCTTTCCCGGGTTCGTTCCAGCAACAAGTATATCAATGCCAAAAAGGCCTATCGCCGGACAATCAAAAAGCTCCCCGGCGGCGAAGCCTTCTACCGGGTGACCAGCCGGCTGAAAAACCGGCTGAAGCACTTCTTGATGCCGGCAACCCTGTTTGAGAATATGGGTTTGACCTACCTTGGCCCTGCGGACGGGCATGACCTGCCGGGACTGATCTCCCTGCTGCGCTCTGCCCGGGATTTGAAGGAGCCGGTGCTGGTGCACGTCGTAACCAAAAAGGGTTGCGGGTACCCGTATGCGGAAAATGATCCGGCAAAGTTCCACGGCATCAGCAAATTTGACCCGGAAACCGGTGAAAAGCTGACTGCCAGCGTGAAAACTTTCTCCGATTCCTTTGGGGAGGCTATGGTGGCGCTGGGAAAGCAGAATCCCCGGCTGTGCGCCATTACCGCGGCAATGCCCGGGGGCACGGGGCTAAGCGGCTTCCAGAAAACCTTCCCCAGCCGTACCTTTGACGTAGGCATTGCCGAAGAACACGCTGTGTCCATGGCGGGCGGTCTTGCCAAGCAGGGAATGATCCCGGTGCTGGCGCTGTATTCCACCTTCCTGCAGCGGGGATACGACCAGCTCATCCAGGATATTGCCATGCTGCATCTGCATGTGATTCTGGCCATTGACCGTGCCGGACTGGTAGGGGACGACGGCCCCACCCACCACGGTGTGTTTGATGTTGGATTTTTGCGCCAGGTGCCGGGTATGCTGATCCTGAACCCGGTTTCCCTGGCGGAGCAGCAGGATATGCTCAGCTGGGCTGTCAACGATTACGACGGCCCGGTGGCCATCCGTTACCCCCGGGGCACTGAGGGCAGCTACACCGGCTCGGACTGGACGTGGCTGGAAGGCTCCATGGTCAAGTGCCACCGTCAGGGCGGCGATGTGACCCTGGTGACCTACGGAACCCTGCTGGACAACGTGCTGCAGGCAGCTCAGCTGCTGGCGGAGCAGGGGATTGAGGCAATCGTACTGCGGCTGATGTCCGCGTCCCACCTGCCGGCGGAGGAGATTCTGACCATGATCCCCAAGGATAAGCCGGTGATCTTGGTGGAGGAGACCTGCACCGGCTCCGGTGTCCGGGAAGCTCTGGCCTGGGAGCTGCGTGCTCTGTGCCCCCAGCTCCGGGTGGAGGGCATCGACCTGGGAGCGGATTTCGTGCCCCATGGCTCTCAGAAGGAACTGTATCATTTCCGCGGGCTGGATAGCCAATCCATCGCCGCGTTTGCGAAAGAGGTGACTAACCGGTGAAGGTGAAGAAGAGATTGGATGTGCTGCTGACCGAGCAGGGGTATGCGGATACCCGCTCCAAGGCGCAGGCCATTATTATGAGCGGCCAGGTCTACGTCAATGGTCAGAAAGCGGATAAGCCCGGCGTTTCCTACGAGGAAACGGTGGAGCTGGAGGTTCGGGGAGCGGTGTGCCCCTATGTCAGCCGGGGCGGTCTGAAGCTGGAAAAGGCGCTGCGGGACTTCGGCGTGAAGCCGGAAGGCTATGTTTGCAGCGATTCCGGCGCGTCCACCGGCGGTTTCACGGACTGCCTGCTGCAGCAGGGCGCAAAAAAGGTGTTTGCCATTGATGTCGGCTACGGTCAGCTGGACTGGAAAATCCGCTCGGATGAGCGGGTGGTGGTCATGGAGCGGACGAATATCCGCTATGTGACCCCGGAAGAGCTGGGAGAGCCGCTGGATCTTTCCGTGGTGGATGTGAGCTTTATCTCGCTGAAGATCGTGCTGCCCACCATCAAGACCCTGTTGAAGCCCACCGGTCAGGTGCTGTGCCTGATCAAGCCCCAGTTTGAAGCGGGGAAGGACAAGGTGGGCAAGAAGGGCGTTGTCCGGGAAAAGAGCACCCATCAGGAGGTGCTGGACAATTTCGTTGCCCTGGCAGACGAGCTGGGCTTCCAAATTCTGGGACTGACCTTCTCCCCGGTGAAGGGGCCGGAGGGCAATATTGAATTTTTGGGTCACCTGAGCCTGGATGCCGTGGAGGGCATCCGCCCGGATACGGCAAAAATCGTGGAAGAAGCCCACAATACGCTGAACAAAGGGGTATAAGTCATGAAAAATGTGATCCTGACCCCCAATCCCTACCGGGACAAAAACTTCCAGACCGTCCGGGGTGCCATGGAGGTGCTGCGTGCTGCCGGTGTGCAGACCAAGCTGTGCCTGCCCTTTGAGGTGGACAAGAGCTTTGACCTGCCCCGGGATCTGAAATTCTCCCGGCTGGATCGGGAACTTCCCAATGCGGAAATGGTGATCTGCTTCGGCGGAGACGGCACCATTTTGCACATGGCAAAGACGGCTACCCGCCGGGGGCTGCCCATTATGGGCGTGAACATCGGCACCATGGGCTTCATGGCGGAGCTGGAAAGCACAGAGCTGGATAAGCTGGCGCGCATTGCCAAGGGAGACTATACCCTGGAAAACCGCATGATGCTGGATGTAACCGTGCAGCGGGAGGGGAATATCCTCTTCCATGACATTTGCCTGAACGATGTGGTCATCACCAAGGGGGCGGTTGCCCGGATCGTCCATCTGGCGGTGAAGTGCGATGGCATTCCCGCCATGGAGTGCGGCGGCGACGGCATCATCGTCTCCACCCCCACCGGTTCTACCGCCTATAATTACTCCGCCGGCGGCCCCATTGTGGAGCCGGATACCAAGAATATTATCATCACCCCCATCTGCGCCCACGAAATGGGCTGCCGCTCCATTGTGGCATCTGACAAGCGCATCGTCACCGTGGAGACCATCGTCAACGCCCGGCGGAACGCCTACCTGTCTGTGGACGGCGGCAAGGCTGTGCGGATGAATATGGGGGATGTGGCATCCATTAAGAAATCCAATCTGGAGACCCGGCTGGTTCGGCTGAAAAACCGGAGCTTCTACGATGTGGTCAGCTCCAAATTCAGGAAATGAGAGGTAGGGTACGATGAAATCCAAAAGACAGGCAAAGATCATGGAGATCATCTCCAATACCAATGTAGAAACCCAGGAGCAGCTGTTGCAGCTGCTGCAGGCCGCCGGATTTACCAGCACACAGGCCACCATTTCCCGGGACATCAAGGAGCTGCGGATCGTTAAGGAGCTGACCTCCTTCGGCACCTACCGCTATGCCACTGCCGCCCGGGAGGTGCCCAGCAGCTTTACAGGGCGACTGAACACCATTTTCCGGGAATGTGTCACCAGCTTTGACTATGCCCAGAACATCGTGGTGATCCACACCCTGCCGGGTCTGGCCAACGGCGCTGCTTCCGCTCTGGATACCATGCACATGGGCGTGGTGCTGGGCACCATCGCCGGTGACGATACGGTGTTCGTGGTAATGCGTGATACCAATGCCGCCGCGGCCTTCTGCGGCGAGATTAAGAGCCTTTTGCACTGAGGAAAGGAGGAAGTGCCGTGCTGAGTCTTCTGCATATTGAAAACATTGCGGTCATTGAAAGTGCGGATATTTCCTTTGACCGGGGCTTTAATGTCCTGACCGGCGAGACTGGTGCCGGTAAATCCATTGTCATTGATGCCATCTCCGCCATTTTGGGAGAGCGGGCGTACCGGGATATGATCCGCACGGGAACCAACAAGGCTTCCGTCCGGGCGGTGTTCACCCAGGTACCCCAGCTGCCCTGGTTCGAGGAAAACGGGGTGGCATACGACCCGGAGACGGTGATCCAGCGGGAGATCTACCTGGATGGAAAAAATGTCTGCCGGGTCAATGGCAGCCTTGTCAGCGTGTCCATTCTACGCAGACTGGGCATCCAGCTGATCAACATTCACGGTCAGCACGATTCCGCGTCACTGTTTGACGAAGAGAATCACCTGACCTTCCTGGATGCCTTCGGGGATCATCAGCCGCTGCTGGCGGATTACGGCGAAAAGTACGAAGCCGTGGCCAAGCTCCGCCGGGAGATCGACCGGATGACCATGGACGAAAGCGAAAAGCTGCGCCGGATGGAGACGCTGAAATACCAGATTGCCGAAATTGAAAAAGCCGAGCTGGAGCTGGGGGAGGATGACCGGCTGGAGGAGCGCCGCAAGGTGCTGCAAAACGCCGAGAAACTCAGTGATGGGCTGAATACCGCCGTGGCCTGCATCTATGGCGGTGACGATTCCGACGGTGCCGCCGGACTGCTGGCGCAGGCAGAATACGCTCTGGCACGGCTGGGGCGGTTCACCGACAGCTTCCAGACCCTCCACGACCAGGTATCAGACCTGATGTATCAGGTGCAGGATGCGGCGCAGGAGGTGCGTGCCGCCCGGGACGATCTGAGTTACTCCGCCGATGAGCTGGAGGACATCGAAGCCCGGCTGGATACCATCCACCGGCTGCGCCGGAAGTACGGCGTGACCTGCGAGGATATCCTTGCCTATCTGGACAAGGCGAAAAAAGAGCTGGATGATATGGAATTTGCAGACGATCATCTGGAGCGGCTGAAAAAGAACCTGAAAAAAGCGGAAAAAACCGCCTGGGAGGCAGCCAAAGCCCTCCGGGAGAGCCGGGTGAAAACCGCTGAGCAGATGTCCCGGCGGATCCTGACGGAACTTGCCCAGCTGGATATGCCCCGGGTGCAGTTCCAATGCCGGTTCACGGAAACGGAGCTGACCCCACGGGGTGCGGATACGGTGGCGTTTTATATGTCCGCCAACGCCGGTGAGGACTTGAAGCCCATGAGCAAGGTGGCCTCCGGCGGCGAGCTGGCGCGGATTATGCTGGCCATGAAAAACGTGCTGGCGGAAAAGGATCAGGTGAACACCCTGATTTTTGACGAGGTGGATACCGGCGTGTCTGGCCGTGCCGCCCAGAAGGTTGCGGAGAAATTACGCAGTGTGGCACAGCACAAGCAGGTGCTCTGTGTGACCCATCTGCCCCAGCTGGCAGCCCTTGCCCAGACCCATCTGCTGATCGCCAAGGAGGAGCGGGATGGACGTACCTACACCACCGTGACCCCTCTGGATCTGGAAGGACGGAAGCGGGAGCTTGCCCGAATCATCGGCGGCACCCACATCACCGAAACCACACTCCGCAGCGCCGAAGAAATGCTGCGGCAATAAGGAGAAATGATGACCGGACAGGAAATGTGGGAGGAATTTTCCCAAAAGCAGGGGATTTCCGCCGAATATGACTGCTGGAGCTATGGTGACGATGCGGATACACTGGCGCAGCTGACGCTGCAGGGCATCAAAACCGCCACCTGCTCGCTGCATTGTCTGTATGAAGCGGAGGGAGAGCCTCTGCCTAAGGAAGGGGAGTACAGCGTTATCCTGGACAGCCGGGAGCAGGCGATGTGCGTAATCGAAACCACCCGGGTCTATTTGACCACCTTTGGAGAGGTCACGCCGGATCACGCCCGGAAGGAAGGGGAGGGCGACAGAAGCCTGTCCTACTGGCGGCAGGTGCACGAAGCCTTCTTCACGGAGGAGCTGAAGGAAACCGGCGAGCGCTTCCGGGAGGATTTGATGCTGGTTTGTGAGGAATTTCAGCGAGTTTACCCTTGACAAATGGGGCTGAATTTGTTAGGATATCGGCATAACACGCAGATGGGAAGAAGTAATCGCTTTTCCTTTCCCCAGAGAGCTGCCGGGTGGTGCAAGGCAGTGGAAAGCGGTGATGAAATACCTCCCGGAGTGGCTTCCCTGAAAAACGCAGTAGGGGAGGACGGGGTCGCCCGACACAGCGAGAGGTGTTGTTGGACACCGTGAGGCCGGTGCCGTGAGGTATCGGTGAACCAGAGGTGGTACCGCGTAAGTTTTACGCCCTCTGTCCGAGCAGGACGGAGGGCGTTTTTTCGTACCTCCATCCAGAAGAAAATTTAGGAGGAAACAAGTATGAAACTGTATGATGAACTGGTTGCCCGTGGCCTGATTGCCCAGGTGACCAACGAGGAAGAGATCCGGGAGATGATCGACAACGGCAAGGCCACCTTCTACATCGGCTTTGACCCCACGGCTGACTCCCTCCATGTGGGTCACTTCATGGCACTGTGCCTGATGAAGCGGCTGCAGATGGCAGGCAACAAGCCCATCGCCCTGATCGGCGGCGGCACCGCCATGATCGGTGACCCCTCCGGCCGTACCGATATGCGCTCCA
>CAYWZB010000067.1:0-6667 GCA_964462775.1 uncultured Oscillospiraceae bacterium | reverse complement strand
ACGTCCCGGATGGAGGCGGAGTCGGTCAGGAGCATGACCAGACGGTCTACGCCGAAGCCCAGGCCGCCCGTGGGGGGCAGACCGTATTCCAGAGCGGTGACGTAGTCGTAATCCACCTGAGCCTGGGATTCCGGATCCAGAGCCTTCCGGTCGGCCACCTGCTTCTCAAAGCGAGCCTTCTGGTCGATGGGATCGTTCAGCTCGGAGAAGGCATTGCCAAATTCCGTAGCGTTGATGAAGTACTCAAACCGCTCGGTGAAGGCGGGGTCGCTGGGCTTGCGCTTGGCCAGGGGGCTGTTTTCCACGGGGTAATCGTAGATAAAGGTGGGCTGGATCAGGTTCTCCTCCACGAAGGCATCGAAGAACTCTGCCAGGATCGCGCCCTTGGTGGGAATCTCCGGAAGCTCCACATGCTTCTCCTTGGCGATGGCAATGGCTTCCTCGTCGGAAGTGATGGCGGCGAAGTCCACGCCGGAATACTTCTTGACGGCTTCCACCATGGTCATCCGCTCCCAGTGGCTCAGGTCGATTTCCTTGCCCTGGTAGGTGATCTGCAGGGTGCCGCAGACGTTCATGGCCACGGTCTTCATCATTTCCTCCACCAGATCCATCATGCCCCGGAAATCGGTGTAAGCCTGGTACAGCTCAATGGTGGTAAACTCGGGGTTGTGAGTGGGATCCATGCCCTCGTTACGGAAGATGCGGCCCACCTCGTAGACCCGGTCCATACCGCCGACGATGAGCCGCTTCAGGTACAGCTCGGTCTCGATACGCAGAACCATGTCCAGGTTCAGGGTATTGTGGTGGGTATAGAAGGGACGGGCGGCAGCGCCGATCTCGAAGGGAGTCAGGATGGGGGTATCCACCTCCAGGAAGCCCTTGCTGTCCAGGAAGTGGCGCAGCTCCCGCAGGATCATGGAACGCTTGACGAAGGTGTCCTTGACCTCGGGGTTGACAATCAGATCCACATAGCGCTGACGGTAGCGGGTCTCCCGGTCGGTCAGACCGTGGAACTTGTTGGGCAGGGGCAGCAGGGACTTGCTCAGCAGGGTGATGGACTTGGTGCGGACGGAAATCTCCTCCGTCTTGGTCTTAAAGACTTCGCCCTCCACACCGATGATGTCACCGATGTCGTTCTTCTTGAAGCGGTTATATTCCTCTTCGCCCATTTCGTCGATCTTGACGAACAGCTGGATCCGGCCGGTGGAGTCCTGCAGGTCGCAGAACATGACCTTGCCCTGGCCACGCTTGCTCATCAGACGGCCGGACAGGCGGACGGTCTTGCCCTCGAAGGCATCGTAGTCTGCCTTGATGGCGGCGGAGTCCGCGGTGAAATCGTACTTGGTCTGCTGGAAGGGATCCCGACCCTCTGCCTGCAGAGCGGCCAGCTTCTCCCGGCGGATCTGCATCTGGTCGTTCAGGGACAGCTCCTGCTGCGGTACAAACTTTGCCATGGCTTAGCCCTCACGAGAGACGCTGACGACCTTCATGGTGAAGGAGCCGGCAGGTGCGTTGACGGTGAAGCTCTCACCGGCAGCCTTGCCCACGATGGCACGGCCGAAGGGGGAGTCATCGGAGAGCTTGAACTCCATGGGGTTGGCTTCCTGAGAGCCGGTGATGCGGTAGCTGGTCTGCTTGCCGCTGGCATCCTCCACCACGACGGTGCAGCCCAGACCCACACGGCCGGAGGCCTCGTTCTCGTCCTCGATGATGACAGCGTGGGACAGAACATCCTCAATCTCGGCAATGCGGCCGTAGAGCTTTGCCTGCTCGTTCTTGGCGGCATCGTACTCGGAGTTTTCGGACAAGTCGCCGTAGGAGCGGGCTTCGGCGATCATGGCGGCGATCTCCCGTTCTCGGGTGGTCTTCAGGTAATTCAGTTCCTTTTCCAGATCTGCCAGACGCAGGCTTGTGATTTTGTATTCCTTAGCCATATTCAAAATCCTTTCTCATAGGTGTAAGTTTCCATAGTCCCAACTATTATAGAGGAATTTTCCATGACAGTCAAGGAATATTTGCGATTTTTCAGAAAGAATCCGCCGCCGTGCCGGGGTGATGGCAGCGGGCGGCGGATTTTGGGGCGGGGCAGCGGTCACCGGGAAGCACTCCGGCGGTGGAAGCGATAGGAATAGACCACGGGCAGGAGAATCATTCCCGCAAGCTCAGCCAGCAGGGCATAGCAGACGACGGAAACCGGCAGGAATATGCTCAGCAGAATCACGATGCCGCCGATGACCCAGACCTTGCCGCAGAAGCGGTGGGTAGCCACCCAGTTTTCATTGCTGGCATGGGTCCAGGGGATGCGAATGCCCAGGGTGCTGTTGGGGGTGCACTTGGGAAGGTAATTGCCAATAACAAGGAAGAGAAGCCCAAGGGCACCCACAAGCAAACGAATGGGGGAGAAGGGCACCCCTAAGGCGGTGGCATACATCATCAGGGCAATCAGGTTGGAGGTCAGGGGAATGATCCACAGCACCAGCATCAGGGGCTTGCGGCTTTGATCCCGGTTGCGGGGGTCGAGGCTGGTGGCGAGAATGCACAGCCACTGGATCAGCAGCAGAAGCAGGGGCTGACCGAACACGGCGAAGCCCCGGCTGGTGGTGCCGTCAGGCTGCCCGCTGGCACCCCAATGGGAGACCACCGCATCCGGCAGCCGGTTCCACAGGAGCAGTCCTGCCAGCATGGGCAGCAGAGTTACCAGGGTGGTGACGATGAGGGTTTTCCGATATTTGCGGATCATGGTGTTTCCTCCTTTAAGCTGGTGATCCAGAGGAGCGTTTCCTCCAAAACGGAGGTATTCAGCTCATAGAAAATGAATTTTCCCTCCCGGGAGTCGCGGATCAGATCCGCCTCCTTCAGCACGGACAGGTGGCGGGAAATGGCGGCGGCGGTGATGTCGAAGCAGTCGGAAATCTCCCCGGCGGAACGCTTGCCGCCTTTGAGCAGGTTCAAAATCTCCCGCCGGGTGGGATCGGCCAGGGCTTTCAGGGTTTGTTGCAGACCCATAGGGCACCTCCTTTGAATATTTAACAATTAACTTAATTGTTAAATGAATCATAGCACACAGATGCAATCTTGTCAAGGGGGAATCTTACGCATTTCTTAATTTGACTTTCGGGGCGGGGATGCTACAATAAAAGGAAAAGGGGTGATGCCATGAAACGCAAATGGCTTTTGCTGCTGGCGCTGGTACTGAGCCTGCTGCTGACTGCCTGCGGCAAAGGAGATGTGAGCCAGACGGTCTATTCGGAGGGCATCAGCGAGAACTATACCCGGAAGGAAATTGGAAAGGCCATGGACGTGGTCACTGAGGATTTTCGCAGGAACTTCAAGGACTGCTCTCTGCTGGAGCTGAGCTATGACCAGAGCTGGGATGCCCAGGCGGAAAAGTATGCCCATAAAAATCAGGTAGGTAAGACGATCATTCTGACCGGAACCTTCCATGTATCCGCCGACATCGGCCCGGGGGTATGGGTGCCGGATGCTACCTACTCCCGCTATCAGTGGACGCTGGTAAAGACCTGGCTGGGAGTCTGGAAGGTCGTTGAGCGGGGATACGCATAAAAACAAAAAACGGTGCGCTGCGGAATGGGCAGCGCACCCGTTTGCGTTATCCGATTTGTGCCTGACGGCTGTGCTTGCGGTAGACGATGAGGAAGGCGGTGACCTGGCACAGGAAGGTCACTGTCCAGGAAATGGGGTAGGAGAGGTACAGGCACTGGGGGGTATGAAAGGCTTCCGTCTGGAAAATGGTGTACACCCAGCCGATGCGGATGCCGCACACGCCCAGCACCGAAATCACCATGGGCACAAAGGAGGCACCCAACCCCCGGAGGGCACCGGTGGTCACATCCATCAGACCGCACAGGAAATAAGGCAGGCAGATGTAGCTCAGGCGGATCATGCCGTAGGAAATGGCTTCGGCGGAGTCGGTGATGTAAATGGACAGCAGGCTGGGGCCAAGGCAGTAGACCGCAGTGCCCAAAGTCAGCCCCACCACGCTGACGCAGCCCAGGCAAATCCACAGAATCTTATGCACCCGGTGATACTGCCGGGCACCGGCGTTCTGGCCGATGTAGTTGACGGCGGTCTGGTGGAAGGCGTTCAGGGAAACGTAGACGAAGCCCTCCAGATTGGAAGAGGCGGCGTTGCCGGACATGAGCACATCTCCGAAGGAATTGACGGAGGACTGGATGATCACGTTGGAGATGGAGAACAGAGAGCTTTGAATCCCGGCGGGCAGACCGATCCGCAGCATTTTCAGAAGCTGCGCCTTGTGGAAGCGGAGCTTATTTAAGTGGAGCTTGCAGGCATCGGTGCGGCGCATCAGGGCAATGACCACCAACACGGCGGAAACGCCCTGAGAGAGGGTGGTGGCCAGTGCCACACCGGCAACGTTCATGTGCAGCCGGGTCACAAAGATCACGTTCATCACCACGTTCAAAATTCCAGCGAAAAACAGGAAATACAGGGGGCTTTTGGTATCCCCGGCGGCACGGAGAATGGCGGCGCAGAAGTTATAGACCATGGTGAAGGTGATGCCGGCGAAATAGATCTTCATGTACATCGCGGACAGGGGTAGCACGTTGTCCGGGGTGCCCATCAAGGTCAGGAAGTATTCGCAGCAGAAAATGCCCACCCCCGTCAGCACCACGCCGCTGACCAGAGCGGTGGGCAGAGCGGTGTGGATGGTGTTGTGCACCACGTCGTCCTCCCGGCTGCCCAGACCATGGGCGACGGTCACACCGGCACCCACGGACAGACCGATGAAGAAATTCACCATCAGATTGGTAATGGCACCGGTGGCACCCACGGCTGCTACGGACACGCTGCCGCAGTATCTGCCCACCACCACCAGATCGGTGGCGTTAAAGAGCAGCTGCAGCAGGCTGGTCAGGATGATGGGGAGGGTATACGAAAGGATGCCGGAAAACAGAGGGCCTTGCAGCATCCGCTTGTTGCTATCTTTCAAAATATGACCTTCTTTTGTAAAATATTCACAGATATTATAATACCGCTTTGGAAAAAAGCAAGAGATTTTTGTGAGAAAAGTCGAAAAAATGTCCGTTCTTCCACACTGGGAAGAACGGACGGAGACGGCTTAAAACAATCTGTGTGCGGTGGTACGGTATTTCGCCGGGACAGGGGGCTTCTTTTGCCCTCTCAGACCGAAATCAAGGATTTCGGCCAGCTCCCCCTATGGGGGAGCCAGGGGGTGACACGCTGTACCCATTTTTAAAATCCGGGAAAAACGGACGATGGATTCGGGGTCAGACACCCTGCTGGAACATGGCGGGGTCGAAGGTGATGACGGTTTGCAGCCGCTTGGTTTCCCGGGCAGCCAGGGCGCTGTCCAGGGTTTCCTTGATCCGGTGCTCCTGCCCCTGCAGGTCTACAGGCAGCGCCACATCGAAGATCAGGTTGGTGTGACCGTCGCCGGGCACCATGCGGAAATCGTGGGTCAGCAGCCGGGGGTCAATGGCTTCCAGCAGCTGCTCCACCACGGTGCGAAGCCGGTTCAGCTCCGGGTCGTCGGTGACCACCGGGTCATAGTGAATCACCAGATGGATGTTGTGGCTTTTCAGGCATTCCCGCTCCATGTCGTCGATCAGCTCGTGGCAGAGCATGGGATCTTCGTTGCGGTCCATTTCCACATGGAGAGAGGCAAACCGCTGACCGGGGCCGTAGTCGTGCACCATCAGGTCATGGTAGCCCAGAACCTTGGGCTGGGCGCTGATGTAGTCCACAATGAGGTTTTGCAGCTCCGGGGATGCGGCTTCGCCCAGCAGGGGGCTGATGGTCTCCTTGGCCAGTTCCCAACCGCTGTAGAGGATGAACAGGGACACCGCAAGACCCATGAAGCCGTCCACAGACCAGGAGGTGGCGGCCTCCACCAGGGCGGCCAGCAGCACGGCGCCGGTGGAGATCACATCGTTGCGGCTGTCGGCGGCGGTGGCCAGCAGGGTGGTGGAGTGAATCCGGTTGCCCAGCTCCCGGTTAAACAGGCTCATCCACAGCTTGACGGCGATGGACAGCACCAGCACCACCACCAGCGGCACGGAAACAGCCACAGGGGTGGGGGCAAGAATCTTGCCCAGAGAGGTTTTTGCCAGCTCAAAGCCGATGACGATGATCAGCGCCGCCACCGCAAGGCCAGACAGGTACTCAAACCGGGCATGACCGTAGGGGTGCTCCTCGTCGGCGGGCTGCTCCGCCAGCTTGAAGCCCACCAGGGTGACGATGGCGCTGCTGGCATCGGAGAGGTTGTTCATAGCGTCGGCGGTGATGGCCACGGAGCCGGAAATAGTGCCGATGATCAGCTTTGCCAGAAACAGCAGCACATTGCAAAGAATGCCCACACCCCCGGACAGGCGGCCAATGGCGCCCCGGGTATGGGGATCGGAAGGATCGTTGGGATTTTTCACAAACAGACGGAGCAGAAGCTGAGTCATGGGGAAGCCTCCTTATGGAATGATTTGGTAATTGTAGCACAGGACAGGGCAAAAAGAAAGGGGGAATGAAGCCAGCCTGACAGCAACAGAGCCTGCCGCGGAATTGGGCAGACTCTGCTGTGAATTTTGCAGACGATTGTGGTTACTTCTCCGCAATGTCCCGGGCCACATGGACACCGCTGGCGGAGGCGTGGGACAGGGAATGGGTGATGCCG
>CAYWZB010000066.1:0-6748 GCA_964462775.1 uncultured Oscillospiraceae bacterium | reverse complement strand
GCGTACTTGTCCACCTGGGACTGCAGGACGCCGTTTACATAACAATAGCAGCCCTTGCCCTGGGTGCGACCCATGACCAGCATATCAAAGTCATCATCCTCAATGAGGGCAGAGTTGAACTTGAACTCGGCGTAATCCGCCTTGGTCATGCCCTTGGGAATGGAACCCTTCAGCTCCGCCTGCGCCATTTCCTCCCGGATCTGACCGAGGGAGGTCTCCACCTCCACGCCCAGCACCTCGTTGAGGTTGGAATTGGCATCGGCATCCACCACCAGCACAGGGCCGCGGCGCTTCTTGCACAGGTAATCGATCATCATGCCGCAGGTGGTGGTCTTTCCTACGCCACCCTTACCCGCGACGGCAATGGTATGAGGCATTTCAGGTTCTCCTTCTTCTTGGGATACAGCGGCGCCGAAACGCACGCAAAGCGACATGGGCGCAGTTTTCCCATATCGATACAACGATATCGTATCACAACTACGCCATAAATTCAACCCACAATTTTCACAAAATGTGCTTTTTCCCGGAAAAGTTTCCCGCCGCCCGTCATCACCGCAGGGAACGGCCTGTGTGCCGTTCCGTCTTCCCGGAAAGGAAGGCTCCGCCTGTCGCTTGGCTCCCCCTTTTGGGGGAGCTGTCATGCGGCGGCATGACTGAGAGGGTGCCGCCTTCCCCAAAGGGGAAGGCTTCGGGCGGTTTTTAACCCCACAGGTCGGACAGCATGGGGATGACCTGCTTTTTGCGGCTCATGACCTTGGGCAGGAACGCCACATTCTGCCGGGGGGTGACACCGAAGGCCTGACGAATGGCTTCGCCGTCGCCGGTGTAGAGGATCTGGGTGCCTTCCAGCAGCACGTCGGTCAGCATCAGCACCATCAAATCGAAGTGCTTCTGCTTGGCGTGCTTTTCCATCAGGGGCAGGAACTCCTCCTTGCGCTCCAGCATCCGGGCACTGTCCACGCAGGTGATCTGCGCCACCGCCAGCTCGTGACCGGCGATATGGAACTCCTTATAGTCCGCGAAGAGGATCTCCTCCGCGCTCTTATTTTCAATGGACGCGGAGAAAATCTCCTTGCCCAGCTCGTCCAGAGACACGTTGGCAATCCGTGCCATGCGCTCGGCGGTCTTGATGTCCTTTGGGGTGCAGGTGGGGGACTTGAACATGACCGTATCCGACAAAATCGCCGCCGCCATCATGCCCGCCAGAGAAGCCGGGGGCATCAGACCCCGATCCTGGAACATGGAGGCAATGATGGTATTGGTGGAGCCCACCGGCTCGTTGCGGACGAAAATGGGGTTGGTGGTCTGGATATCCGCCAGACGGTGGTGGTCGATGATCTCCAGAATTTCCGCCTGATCCAGTCCTGCCACGGACTGGGCGGCCTCGTTGTGATCCACCAGCACCACCCGCTTTCTTCTGGGGCGCAGCAGATGATACCGGGTCAGGATGCCCACCACCCGCTCCTGGGCATCCAGGATGGGATAGCTGGGATGGCGGTATTTCAGCACGATTTCCTTCACGTCGTCCACCCGGTCATTCAGATGGAAGCACACCACCTCGCCGCTGTGGCAGATCCGCTCCACGGGGGTGGACTGGAAAATCAGCCGGGCAGCCCGGTAGGCGTCGAAGGGCGTGGCGATGATGCAGGTCTCCGTGGGCAGATCCCGCAGTTCCCCAGGCAGCTCCGCCTGGCAGATTACCAGACAGCTGACGTTCATTTCCAGCGCCCGGCGGATCAGATCCGGCTGATAGCCGCACAGAACGATGGATTCCTTCTTCTGGAACAGCAGATTCTCCTGATTCTGAGGCAGGGCGATGGTTACCTCGCCGGTGATGGTATCGGTGTTTTCGCCGGCCTCATTGAGGATCCGACCCTCCAGCACGGACACCAGGTTGAAAAGGGGCACCTGCTCCAGCACACTGGAGGCGATGCCGGACATATTGTACTCGGCAATGTCCGTCCGGGACAGGACACCGTACAGACTGCCGTCCTCCCGTGCCACAGGGACGGAAGAGATGTTGGGATGCTCCTGCAGCGCGTCCCAGGCACGCCCCACCGTCACGCCGGTGCTCAGAATGGGGGGCACATCAAAGTCCAGATCCCGCACCTGGGTATACAGGTCGGTGATCCGCTGGGGGGGCTGGTAGCCGAAGTGTTCCAGGACGATTTTGGTCTCGTCGGACACACGACCCAGGCAGGCAGGCTCATATTCCCGGTCGCCGCAGGCATTACGCAGGGCGGCATAGGCAATGGCGCCGACAATGGAATCCGTGTCCGGATTGCGGTGGCCGGTGACATAAATGGGATCCATGGTGATTCCTCCTGTTATATCGTAAATGTAGAATGTTTTGCGGCAGATGGGGCATCACTCCACGGTGATCTCCCCTGCCAGATTTTCGGCAAACAGCGCGGCGATCTGCTGCTGATCCATGCCCTGACCCAAAGCCCACATCAGCTTGGTCATGGCAGCCTCCGAGGTCATATCCCGACCCTGAATCACGCCCAGCTCCAGCAGCTTGTTGCCCACCTGATAAACCTGCAGGTCGGCGCTGTCATACAGGCACTGGGTGGTGATTACCACGGAAATGCCGTCCTCCACCGCCCGGTGGATGCCCCGCAGACCCTTGTGCAGCACATTGACACCGCCCAGACCAAAGGCCTCGATGACAATGCCCCGGTAGCCCATGGCTGCCAGCATATCAAACACCGCCGGGTTCAGGCCGGGGGTCAGCTTCAGCAGAAATACATTTTTGCTCAGCTCCCGGCGCAGCTGAGCCGAGCCGTTGGCCTTGGGCAGCACCCGGTGATCCACCACCAGTCCCCGGTTGGACACATGGGCGGCATAGCGGGCATTGATGCTCTCAAACGCGGAAAAGCCGGATGCCCGGATCTTCACCGCCCGGCAGCCCAGCATCACCTTCCGGTCAAAAGCCAGGAACACGCCGGGATACCCCGCCGCCGCCATGGCAAAGGCCGTACGCAGATTGCCCGGGCCGTCGGAAAGCATATCCGCCATGGGCAGCTGGGAGCCGGTGAACACCACCGGCCGGTCGATGTTGGGCAGCATGTACGTCACCGCTGAAGCGGTATAGGCCATGGTATCCGTTCCGTGGGACACCACCACGCCGTCAAAGTCCAGCCGTTCCCGGAATACCGCCTCCGCGATCAGCTGCCATTCCTCGGGGCGGATATTGGAAGAGTCCAGGCACATCACGTCCCGGACAGTAATGTCGTAATAAGTCCTCAGCTGCTCCAGCTCCCGCTCCATCACGTCCGAGCGCCGGGGTTCCAGCCCCTCGCCGCCGGGCATGGAAGCAATGGTGCCGCCGGTGGTCAGCAGAAGGATCTTTCGTTTTTGGGTCATGGGTCACCTCCGCCAGATTTCTTTTTCCCTATTATACCTTCCACCGGCGAAAATAGCAAGAAAAAACAACGCAAATGCAAAGAATCCTCCCCATCATTTCCGCCGTGCCCGAACCACCGTAGGGAACGGCCTATGTGCCGTTCCCTCTATTGTACCTTGCAGGTAAAATTGCTGCGGCAACCTCTTCCGTCACGGCTACGCCGTGCCACCTTCCCCAAAGGGGAAGGCTTGGGGCGTTCCACCGCACCCCGTCCCTGTCATCCTGAGCGGAGCGAAGCGAAGTCGAAGGATCTACGCACTTTCGTAACCCTTAAGGACAATTCGGTGCGTAGATCCCTCCACTCGGCTTACGCCTCGGTCGGGATGACCCCGGAAAAGCGGGGTGTCGAGGGCGCCGCCCCCTACGAACCTGCCCCAGTGGGAGAGGAACCCTCTCCCCTCCGAGCATACCGAACATTCCGACCTCCCCCACCCTCCGTAGGGGTCGATGCCCACATCGACCCTTTCCGTCCGCACCATCGTACCTTGCAGTGGAAATCGGTGCGGCAACCTCTTCCGTTACGGCTATCGCCGTATCACCTTCCTCAAAGGGGAAGGCTTGGGGCGCAATCGCTGCAAAAAGGACGCTTCCGGGGAAGCGTCCTTGGTGTTATTCGGTTGTCTGGGTGGTTTCCGTGGCCTCGGTGGGCTCTTCTGTGACCTTGGTGGGCTCGGTATAGGTGGGGTCTGTGCGCTTCAGGATTCGGCTCAGGGCATAGTCCATATTGCCCTGGGTGGTCTTGGTGATCTTATCCAGGAAGTTTCCGTGGTAAGACGACAGTGCCGTATCAATCCGCATGACCCGGTAGGTGTTGGTATTGCCGTCGCACTCGGAGCCCTTCAGGGTGTAGATGGGCACATAGTCAAAGCCCGTCACCCTTGTCTTTCCGGTTTCCAGATCCTTGGTAATCTCCACATCCAGAATGATGGAATAATTGGTGCCGCCACGCTCTGCGTCTCCGAAGAAATCCCCCAGAGAATAGGCAACCAGGGTGCCGTCAGTCTCGTCGTAGGCGATCTCCTGCACCAGATGGGGATGGGTGCCGATGATCACATCCACGCCCCGCTTCTTCATCAAGGAAACGATGGCCTTCTGGGTATCGCTGACCACCTCGTTGTATTCGCTGCCCCAGTGCACCAGCGCCACGGTGATGTCCGGCTTCTCCGCTTCCACGTTTTTCAGGATGGCGGTGATGTTGTCCCGATCCAGCTCGTCGTAGGTGTCGTAGTAGTCCTTATACAGCAGATTCACCAGGGATTCGTTGCCGGCAGGCATACCGCGGCCGCCCAGACCCTTGGTAAAGGCCACGAAAGCAACCTTCACACCCTGAACAGTGGCAATGGTATAGCCCTTGGACTCGTCCCGCTCTGCCTGACTGGCAAAGGCACCCACCGGCTCCATGCCGGCGTTGCGAATGGCCTGCAGGGTGGAAGTCAAACCGATCAGGCCGTTGTTGATGGTGCAGGAATTGGCCATCTGCAGCAGATCTACGCCGGCGTTCCTCAGTCCCTCCAGCAGCTCTTTGGGGGCGGAGGTGGTGGCGCTGCCGTAAGGCTCGCCGCAGACGTTGCCCTCAAAGTTCAGCACCGTCAAATCCGCGTCGGACAAAATGGCGGATACGTCCATGAATGCCTTGGTGTAATCGTAGCCGTTGACGGCGATGCCGGAGTCCACCACGTTGGTGGTCACATTCAGGTCGCCCGCGGCCTTGATGTGGATGGTAGTCTTGGTGGGCTTGGTTTTGGGGGCGGTGGTCTCCGTGGGCTTGGTGCTGGGCAGCGTTGCCTGGACGAAGGTCTCGGTGTCTGCCTTGTCGCCAATCAGGCGGCTCAGCCCCACGGCGCACAGCACCAGCACAACAGCTGCCAGCGCCAGCGTGATCTTCAGCCGGCGAGCCTCCGCCTGCTGCTTGCGGCGCTGAGCCTCCCGCTTCTGGCGGCGTCTATTCATTTCCTCATCGTGCAGCGCCATGGCATTTCCCTCCCAAAGCCGCAATAATTTCCGTCATTATACCTCATTTCCCGGAGAAACACAAGGGGCAGAATGTAAACGTTGTTTGAAGGGATCAGTCCCAGGTGTCAAACAGCTCCCGGGTCTGCTGGGCGTTGTGCCCAATCTCCTCCTTCATTTCCTCCAAATCGGAAAACTTCCGTTCCGGGCGGAGGAAGGCGAAAAATTCCAGGGTGATCTCTTTGCCGTACAGATCCCCGGTATAGTCCAGAATCCATGGCTCCACGGTGATGCCCACTCCGGAGACGGTGGGGCGCACGCCGATGTTGGTTACTGCGGGATAGGTCTTACCCTCCAGCTCCACCCGGCAGGCGTATACGCCGAACCGGGGGATGGCCAACCCCCGGGGCAAATGCAGATTGGCGGTGGGGATGCCCAGCCGCCGTCCCAGCTGCTGACCGTGAACCACGGTACCCGTCAGGATGTGGGGGTGACCCAGGAAGCGCACCGCGCCCCGCATATTGCCCCGCTCCAGCAGTTCCCGGATGTGGGTGCTGGAAATTCGCACCCCGTCCACCGTCTGCTCCGGCACCACGGCGCAGGGGATCCCCCAGCCCTCGCAGGCCCGGCGCAGCTTCTCAGCGTTTCCGTCGCCCCGGAAGCCGAAGCGGAAATCCTCCCCGCAGACAAAGCCGGCAGCGTCGTACTCCCGGCGCATTTTCATCAGGAAGTCCTCCCAGGGCAGGCACCGCATGGCATCGTCAAAGGGAAGGCTCACAATTTTCTCCACACCAAAGCGGCTCAGCAGCCGCTCCCGATCTGAATTGGTATTGATCAGCCCAGGGGTGCTGTGCAGCACCAGAGTATCCGGGTGGGCGGTGAAGGTAGCGGCACCGGTCTGGGCATTTTCCGCCGCTGCCAGCTCCCGGCAGGCTCTCAGCAGAGCCTGGTGACCCAGATGGACTCCGTCAAAAAAGCCCAGGGCATAAATGGTTTTGTTCATCACTTACTCTACGTTAAAAAAGCTCTTAATGGTGGACATCGTCCCATCCTCCACCTTGGCCAGCATGAGAAATTCTCCCGTCTGGCCATAGGCACGGTAGGTGCCGGGGGCATGGGACACGGTGAAGGCGTTGCCGTTGCGGCAGCGCTTTTCCTGATTGGCCGTCAGGGTCACGGCAGGATAGCTGTGGAACAGGGTGTCCACCTCCCGAAGATACACAGAAGGATCCTCCGCGTCCAGCAGTTCCTGCAGGGGCACTGCCTGATCGATGGTATACTCCCCCGCCTGTACCCGGCGCAGCTGTGCCATGCAGCCGCCGCAGCCCAGCGCCTGCCCGATATCCTTGCACAGTGTACGGATATAGGTGCCCTTGGAGCAGCGCACCCGCA
>CAYWZB010000065.1:0-6847 GCA_964462775.1 uncultured Oscillospiraceae bacterium | reverse complement strand
AGATCCCAAAGCCACTGGCTTTGGGATCTTTTTTTGCTTTTTGGGGCGGAAGTTTCCGCCTTTTTCTGATTTTGCCTGGAAGTTGCACCCGTGGGTGCAACTTTTTTTCGTTGGGGGACTACAGGTGAAAAGGAGGTAATTATGGAACGCAAAAGCGTGGAAAAGGAACTGCGGCAGCGCATCCGCTCAGGAACCATCCGGCGGCAGGACGTGACCCGGCGGCTGGCGGAGCTGGCCTTCGGAAAGGCCAATGACTGCGTGCGGCTGGCGCTGGAGGACGATCCCCGGCTGGATAAGCTGGATCTGAGTCTGCTCAGCGAGGTCAAGCGCAACGACAAGGGGACGGTGGAGATCAAGCTCATCGACCGTCTCCGGGCTTTGGAGGAGCTGGCTCAGCTGGCTGAGGACGACGGCGGCGATCTGGAGAGCTTCCTGCTGGCGCTGCAGGGCGGCGAGGAGGGATGAACTGGAAGGGATTTTCGCCAAAGCAGCGGCAAGTGCTGACCTGGTGGATGCCGGGGAATCCCCACTTTGGCAAGGATGCCATCTTATGCGACGGTGCCGTGCGCTCCGGCAAGACACTGGCCATGGGGCTGAGCTTCTTTCTGTGGGCCATGACCTGCTTCGACAGGAAGAAATTCGGTGTCTGCGGCAAAACCATCCTGTCCCTGCGGCGCAATGTTCTCTCGGAGATCCTGCCCAAGCTGGAGGGGCTGGGGCTGAGCTGGAAGGAAAAGCGGTCGGAGAATCTGGTGACGGTGCGTTACCGGGGGCGGGAAAACCGGTTCTACATCTTCGGCGGCCGGGACGAAAGCTCTGCCAGCCTGATCCAGGGCATCACCTTCGCCGGGGTGCTGCTGGACGAGGTGGCGCTGATGCCCCGCTCCTTCGTGGAGCAGGCCTGCTCCCGGTGCTCGGTGGCGGGAAGCCGGCTGTGGTTCAACTGCAACCCGGCAGGGCCGGGGCACTGGTTTTACCGGGAGTGGGTGCTGGAAGCCCAGGCGCGCAACTGTCTGCGGCTGCGCTTTACCATGGAGGACAACCCCAGCCTGACGCCCCAGATCCGGCAGCGGTACCAGAATCTGTACACCGGGGTATTCTACCGGCGGTTCATTCTGGGGCAGTGGGCGCAGGCGGAAGGGCGGGTGTACGACTTTTTCTCCCCGGATATGGTGGGAAAAGCACCTGAAACCTGCGAGAAATGGTACATTTCCTGCGACTATGGCACCGTAAACCCCACCTCCATGGGGCTTTGGGGCTTACACGGCGGCGTGTGGTACCGGGTGAAGGAGTTTTATTTCAGCTCCCGGGATGCCCGGCGGCAAATGACCGACGAGGAATACGCCGAGGCGCTTTCCCGGCTGGCCGGGGGACGAAGCATCACCGCCGTGATCGTAGACCCCTCCGCTGCCAGCTTTCTGGAGGTTCTGCGCCGCAGGGGCTGGCGGGTGCGGAAGGCGGAAAACGATGTGCTCTCGGGCATCCGGCTGACCTCGGATCTGCTGAAGGCGGGAAAAATCGTGATCTGCCAGGGCTGCAACGACTGCCTGCGGGAAATGGACGAATACGTCTGGGATCTGACCAGCGGCAGCCGGGATCGGGTCAAAAAAGAGCACGACCACGCCATGGACGATATGCGCTACTTCGCGTCCACGGTGCTGGGGCAAACCACCGGCGGCTTTCTGGCCTGCTCGGTGACACGGAAAGGAAGGTAATATGAAACGCAAAGGAAAAACCGGCGCTGTGGCGGCAGTGTGTCAGCTGCGCAGCGGCAATGTCCATCCCTTTGGGCTGATGCAGGGCTTCGTGCCTCTGGGTGCCGGAGAGGAGCGGGTATACCGCCAGCTGCGGGAGGCCATCCCGGTGCTGGATGCCGCCGTGGGGAAGATGGTGCGGCTGTGCGGCGGCTTTGAAGCCAAATGCCGCAATCCTCAGGCGCAGGAGAAACTCAACGAATTTTTGCGGTTTCTGCCCTGCGGTCGGGGGCAGATGGGCATTGAGAGCTTTTTAAGCGGATATCTGGACAGCCTGCTGACCTACGGCCGGGCTGTGGGAGAGCTGGTGGTGACCGGGGGCAGGCTCCGGGCGGTCTGCTGGGGAGATGTGACCGCGCTGGAAGCCCATGAGGGGGACAGCCCACTGGAAACCGTGCTGTGGGGGCCGGACAGCCGGGGGCAGATGCGCCCTCTGCCCTATCAGCATCTGCTGCTGTTCACCACCATGAACCCGGAGCCGGGACATCCCTACGGTGTCAGTATGTTCCGGGGAATGCCCTTCCTGGCGGATATCCTCATGAAAATCTACCAGACCATCGGCACCAACTGGGAGCGGGCGGGTAATCTGCGCTACAGTGTGATCTGCAAGGGCGGCGACGAGCTGGATCCCGTGACTGCCCAGGAGCGGGGCAAGGCGGTGGCCAGCGAATGGGCCAAGGCCATGGAGGATACCAAAAACGGCACCGTCCGGGACTTTGTCGCTGTGGGGGATGTGGAGATCAAGGTCATTGGCAACGAAGCCCCCATTCTGGACTCCGAGGTGCCGGTACGGCAGATTTTGGAGCAGCTCATTGCCAAAACCGGGCTGCCCCCTTTCCTGCTGGGGCTGAACTGGTCCACCACCGAGCGCATGAGTACCCAGCAGGCGGATCTGCTGACCAGTGAGCTGTGGGCGCTGCGGCGGACAGTGGAGCCGGCCATGCTGAAGATCTGCCGCACCTTTCTGGCGCTGGAGGGACTGGACGACCGGGTGGAGATTCAGTGGGACGACATCAGCCTGCAGGACATCACCCAGGAAGCCCAGGCGGATCTGTACCGCGCCCAGGCTGAAAACTATCGGAACAATTAAGGAGGTTTGTTATGCAAATCAAAAAAGCGGCCGAGGCCGCTGGAACCGGAGAACCCACCGCCCTGCAGCTGGAAGCCATCAACCGTCTGGCAAAAACCCGGCTCCACCCTGAGCAGGTGTACGTCTTTTCCCTGCGGCTGTGCGACGATCAGCCGGATCGGGATCAGGAGCGGTTTGACACCGATGCCCTGCCCGAGCTTGCCCGGCTCTTCATCGGCAAGACCGGCGTGACCGACCACAGCTGGGCCACGGACAAGCAGATTGCCCGGATCTTTGAAACCCAGGTAGTGCAGGAGGAGGGCATCCACTATCTGAAGGCCTGGGCCTACATCCGCCGGGGCGGCAGCAATGAGGATTTCATTGCCGACATTGAAGCCGGGATCAAGAAGGAGGTCTCCGTGGGCTGCGCCATGGGGCAGGCGGTCTGCTCCATCTGCGGCAGCGAATACGGCACCTGCGGCCATCACAAGGGAGAAAGCTACGACGGTGTCCCCTGCTACGCCATTTTGCGTCAGCCCATGGATGCCTATGAATTTTCCTTCGTGGCGGTGCCTGCCCAGAAAGATGCCGGGGTGCTGAAAGCCATGGGCGGCGGCAGCCGGACGCTGAAGGAGCTGGCTGCGGAGTTTGGTGCCCAGGCGGAATATCAGGCGCTGTACAAGCAGGCGCAGCTGGGCAAGCGCTATCAGCAGGAGCTGTGCGACAGCGTGGTGCGTCTGGGGCTGTCCCTGGGGCTGGGGGTGGAGGAGCCGGTGCTGCGTAGTCTGGTGCAGACCGCCGGGGCGGAGGATCTTCTTCGGCTGAAGGAGGCTCTGCAGGAGCGCCTGGCGGAAATGATGCCCCCGGTGACCCAGCTGGGCAGCAGCCATTACCGCCAGGAGGAAGTGGAAAGCAGCTTCCTGATCTGACGGAAGCAATTTCGGGTTTTACCGGCCGGCGCCGGTGACCATACAATTTATTTAGGAGGAACAAACATATGGGTTACGACAATCTGAAACTGGAAAAGGGTATGTACCGCCAGAGCGGCATGAACTTTACCCAGGTGCTGGAATCTTTGGATCCCAGCGAAAACTACCGGGGCACCGCTCTGGAAAAGACCGATGCCTTTCAGCGGCAGCTCAAGCGCTTCGGCATCCGGGTAAAGGGTGCCGGTTCTTCTCCGGTGGAGAAGTTCTTCGCCACTATGGACAGTGCGGTGCTGTTCCCGGAGTACATCGCCCGGACGGTGCGCCAGGGGCTGGAGGAAAACGACATTCTGCCCGCTATCACCGCCACCACCACTGTCATCGATGCCATGGACTACCGCTCCATCTACTCCAATCCCACCGATGATGACAAGTCCCTGAAGAATGTGGCAGAGGGTGCCAGCATTCCCACCACCGAGATCAAGACCAAGGAGCATCTGGTTTCCCTGAGCAAGCGGGGGCGGATGCTGGTGGCTTCCTACGAAGCTATCCGCTTCCAGAAGCTGGATCTGTTCGGCGTGATGCTGCGCCAGATCGGTGCCCACATCCAGAAGCAGCAGGTGGGTGACGCACTGAAGGTGCTGCTGGAGGGGGACGGCAACGAAAACGCCGCCGCCACCTACACCGTGGGCACCAGCCCTATCTCCGGCACCAAGGGGAAACTGGGCTATGACCAGCTGGTGGAATTTTGGGGGCAGTTTGATCCCTACACCATGAATACCATCCTCTGCTCCACCGCCACCATGACCCAGCTGCTGAAGATCCCCGAGCTGCAGAATCCCCTGACCGGGCTGAATTTCCAGGGCACCGGCAAGCTGACCACCCCTCTGGGTGCGGCGCTGCACCGCACCGGCGCCGTTGCCGATGGCACCATCATCGGTCTGGACAACCGCTACGCTTTGGAGCAGGTTCGTGCCGGGGATGTGCTGGTGGAGTATGACAAGCTGATCGACCGCCAGCTGGAACGTGCCGCCATTACCACCATCTCCGGCTTCGGCAAGATCTGCGATGGCGCGGTCTGCGCGCTGAACGTATGACCCTGACGGAGCAGGTTTACGCCCAGGCGGTGCTGCTGGTGGGGGAGCTGGAAGCAAAGCAGAGCAGGCTGCTGCAGCTGCTGTGCGCCTCCGCCACCTCCACCCTGACCGCCCAGCTGCGGGAGGGACTGCAGCCGGAGGACTGCAAAGCGGATTTCGTGGCCGCAGCCAGCTTAATGGCGCTGGCCGGTCTGAACACCCTGTCCGAAAGCAATCAGGTAGAGCAGCTTCAGGCCGGGGATCTGACCATCCGCCGGGGAGAAGGCGGCAAGGATGCCGCTTCCCGGTGCCTGCGGCGGCAGGCAGAGCTGATGATCTCCCCCTATCTGAAGGATCAGTTCACGTTTTTAGGAGTCTGATATGAAGCACATCCTAGATTCCATGCTCCGCCGGTATGGCACCCGGGTGGAAATTACCGACGATGGAGGCGCAAAGACCGTCCTGGGATTTTTCCACCCGGTCACCTCCACCAGCCAGCAGAGTATGCAAAAAGAAGCCACGCCCCTGGGAACGCTTTCCCAGGGGCAGTACACCTACATCGGCCCGGCAGATACCCCCATCCGGGAAGGGGACGTGCTGCGTGTCGGCGGAAAGCAGTACCTACTGCGCCGCTGTGAAGTGTACATTTATCAGGATCAGCCCCTGTATCAATGGGGGCTGTGCATGGAAAGGAGCGACACGGAAACATGGCCAACAAGCACATAGACACGGTGCTGGAGGTGCTGAAAGCCGCCGGCTTTTCCGCCGCCATGGCCTACCCCGGGCAGGCAGCGCCAGTCATCACCGGCACGGTTGCGGCGGTACAGCTGGAACGGCTGGATCTGGCGCAGGGGGAGCAAATCGTGGCTGTGCACATCCTCTGTCCGGCAGTCATGGGCGGCAGCGCCTGCGAGGAGGAAGCCCAGCGTGCCGCCCAGGCGCTGCACAAGGCCGGTGCCTCCTGCGTGCAGGACGGCTGCGTTTACGACCGGATCAGCCGCACCTACTGCTGTGTGATTCACGCCGCTTTCTCCACGGCGGCAGTAGGCACCGGGGAGCTTGCGCCCTTTTTTACCGTGGTGCTCGACGGCAAGCGGCGCAGCTGCTCCATCGCCTTCCGCAGTGAGGAAACCACCGGCTGTCAGCCGGAATACCTGTGCGGCAGCGCCGAGCCGGTCAATTCCAGCACCGGAAAGCACCTGTTCCGGCTGCGGCTGGAGGAATGGATCCCTGCCGGGTTTCTGGATTCCGAGGTCATTACCGGCACCTTTACCCTGAAAATCTACCTTCCCGGACAGATTGAGACCTATACCGGCTGCCGCTGGACGGACATCACCCGGGAGTTTTCTCCCGCCGGTCTGCGCCAGACCCGGGTAGGCTTTGCCCAGAGCAGAAAGGTGGAAAGCAATGGATAAGCTGAAATACAAAACCTACACCTTCCCCCAGAATCCAACCACATACGAGGAAAAAATGAGCCGCACCCCTATCTACTATTTGCAGGAAAACGGTCTGGAATGCTACGGCGGCATGAGTGAGGTCAAGCGGATCATCACCGGCACCGGTGCCTTTGTCGGGCACAATGCCTTCGCCCATTTTCTGCAGCTCATGTCCGTTTTTGAGCTGGCTGCCCCGGGGGAGCTGGTGCACCCCATCTGGGGCAGCCGCCACTGCTATTTCACCGGCCTGGAGCTGACTCAGGATCCCCGGGAGAATTATGTGGCCTACAAATTCACCTTCACCTGCGCCCTGGAGGACAATTCCATCCCCGCATAACCCCGCAAGCGCCCTGTTTTGCAAAAAAGCAGGGCGCTTTTCCAAAAAAGTCTTGACAAAGCTGTTTTTATCCTATATAATATCCAAGTCGATTGCCCATGGACGATTAGCTCAGCTGGCTAGAGCATCCGCTTGACGTGCGGAAGGTCATAGGTTCGAGTCCTATATCGTCCACCATAAAACACCCGAAAACGATTTGTTTTCGGGTGTTTTTCTAACTTTTTGACGTAATTTAAAATGGCTTGTAAG
>CAYWZB010000064.1:0-7090 GCA_964462775.1 uncultured Oscillospiraceae bacterium | reverse complement strand
TGTTCTTCCCGGAACAGATGGCCATTGCCTACCCCATCGCCATTGCCCTGGGCAATCTGATCGATCCCCCTGCCACCATGGTCAACGCCGCCGGCGACTATGTGGTCAGCTTCATCGTCTCCCGTTTCGTAGACGGCAAGGATTGGCTCCAGAAGCAGCTGGCCAAGGCAAAGCAGTAAACCAAAATCGGGTCGCCCATCCCGGGTGACCCGATTTCTTTTGCCCAAAAACGTCATCTCTTGTCTCCCCCTCTGGGGGAGCTGTCATGCGATAGCATGACTGAGAGGGATGATTCATGGAAACCCAGAACCATCCCCGTCACAGCATTCGCCGCGCACCTCTCCCAGAGGAGGGGGGAGAATTTTTGACAGAAAAAACGGGAGGGTCGCAGACCCTCCCGTTTGGTATTATTTCTGTTTTCTGCGATATTCGCCCTTCCGGTCGAAGCGCACGGCGGCGGTGATGTTGATGGCCAGGGTAGCCATCAGGGACAGTGCCGCTTCCCAGATCAGGCAGGACACGGCCTTCCAAACCAGCGCCTCCACCTCCATGGCGGCGAAGCTTCCGGTGACGAAGACCATGACCACCGTCAGCACCAGACCCAGACCGCCCAGCAGCAGACCGGCAAAACGCTGGGTAAACCGCCAGGCGTTGACGCTGCCCATGCCGAAATAGCACCGGTAGCCAAAATAGTAATTGGCCTCCCGGGGGGACAGGAACAGGTAGGCAAGCCCCAGAACCAGCAAAATCACCGGCCCCAGCAGCACGGCAACCCGGCACAACGTGGCGATGGAGCCGAATACATCGCTGAGCTCCGGCAAAAGCGCCGCCGGATCAAAGCCGTCCATCATTTCCTTGATGGACGCAATATCAATGGCTGCTTCCGTAGCCTCCGTGGCAACGGAGGTTTGCAGCGCGACAGGGGTAAGCATCATTATTTTTCCTCCAGGAATTTGCTGATCTCCCGCATGAAGCTGCCCGCGTCCTGGAACCGATGATAGATGGAGGCGAAACGGATGTAGGCCACCTCGTCCAGGGGCTTGAGCCGTTCCATGACCATTTCACCCAGCTTGTCCGTGGAGATTTCCCGCTCCAGGGTGTTCTGGATGGTCTGCTCGATCTCGATGGTGATGCGATCCAGCTCAGTCACATCCACCTTCCGCTTGTCGAAGGCACGGATCATGGAGTTGAGGATCTTGTTGCGGTCGAAGTTCTGCCGGGATCCGTCCCGCTTGACCACAATGATGGGCAGGCTTTCAACGATCTCGTAGGTGGTGAACCGGCGCTGGCAGTTCATGCACTCCCGCCGGCGGCGGATGCTGAGAGAATCCTCCGAATGCCGGGAATCCACGACCTTGCTTTCCTGGTCGCCGCAGTAGGGACACTTCATGGGAAACCACTCCCTTTTATCAATTTATTCTCTCATTATACCAGATTCTCCTGATGATGTCCAGACTTTTTTGCAGCCGGGGTTGCAAAGGGGTTCTGTTTGGGGTAGAATGAGGGAAACGGTTCGTTTGTGTGTCCCGGAGTGCCGGGATGGTATCAAGGAGGAAATATGAACAAGAAAATGCTGTTTTCCCTGTGGGGTGTGCTGTTTGGGGTGTGCGCCGGGCTGGGCTTCATTCCCGGCTTTTCCCAGCAGGTGGCCCCCGGTTTGCAAATCGTGCTGACGGCGCTGAGCGTGGGCTGCTTCGTGCCCCCCTTCCTGCTGGCTTACCAAGCCGGGCAGGAACAAGACCAGCAGACGCTGAAGCTGCTGCGGGATCTGGCGGCGCTGTCTTTGGGGCTGACTTTGGTGCTGCTGGTCACCAGTATGCTCTGCGCCCTGGCAGGAGACGCGGTGGGGGTATTTCTCCACGTCCTGCTGATCCTGGTTTCCACCCCCATGGTCTGCAGCGGCTATTGGGTGCTGAGCCTGTTCCTGTGGGCGTGCCTGCTGTTCTGGAGCATGAGTCTGCTGAAAAAGATAACTTAAACAGGGAAAATCATGAAATGATTTAGAAAAAGGCGATTAGGATTCTTCCTGAAATTTGATGACGATAATGTCATTGATTATTCGAATGGAATTGTCATTTGGCCAGCAGGACATCTCCTGAAAGTCCTGTGTTTGCTTTACAGTATCAACAGCCTCATTGCCAGCGATTGGTATGGAATAACCTAAATAGTGAGAAATCCAGCCTTTCCAGGAATAGGCGGAGATCATTCTGTTTGTATGCTCAGCACCGCCGTAAACCGGAACGGACTGCCACTTATTATTCACCATCGGATCAGAATTGGTGCCGATAAAGGCCCATTTTTTATCAACGCTAAAACCTTCCGTCATACGGATCTGCGCGACCATGGAGGTCATGTAGTTTTCTGTCTGACGATTTACATAATACAGGGATGTATATGTCAAATTGTTAAAGTATGTGTTACTGATGATGAATACCAGCAAGACGGCAGAAATCGTTTTCGTAATCAATTTATGCGGATGCGGAAGCTGTTCCAACAGGACAATAGGAATAAACGCGGTAATAACACAGGAATATACCATCAGTGTATAAATTCTGCCTGTGGGACACATGATTTCTATGAAATTGATAGCGACAGGGAAAATAGCATATAGCAAAATAGCCATAATCACATTCCCTGTTCTCTTTTTCTTTACACGCAAAACCAGAATGAGCAGAGCAATGTTGATGATATAGAGCAATAAATAAACGGTTTTAAGCAGCTTATTTGTTGCAAGATTGCAATAATCGGAAAAAGGCAGCGTGAAGAAACGCCGATAGGCATTGCCAATGAGTACCGGTAGATCGGAAAGTGCAATTTTGCCCATATTATTGATGCCTTGATAAGAATTCAAGGTGGTGTGGTAATGTGCCAGAGACAGACGTGTGATTGCAAAATACAACGCCAGGCCTAGAATCATGGATAGGCAAGCATATATTCCTCTACGCAGCAGCTGTGAAAAGCCAATATCCTCGGAAACGGTTTGCTGACACAGCTGAAGAACGAAGATAGACGCGGTAAATGGCAGGTATGCCTGATAGATTCCCAGAGAAAGCGCGGTAAAACAGGCTGACAAAAATAAACCGCCTAATTTGTATTTCGGAAGCACCCATACGGCTAAAATAGAAAAGAAAAAGGAGAGACCATAAAAGCCGGATGTGTATTTATAGAGCAGTGTTGAACAGGCAGTAGGGTAAGAAACCAGAATCAAGCTTAGCAGGGCTGCGGTTTGACGATGCTTAATATTGAAAACCAGTACCAGAAAACCAGCCGAAACAGCAAGAAATCCGATGAATATCAATCCATTAAACAGACCTAAATTATAGTTGAGGTTATCTGCTTTTAAAAGTTTCCCAAGAAAGGTAAGAAACCATCTGCCCGAAGTAACACCCGCACCATATCCGTTGGGCTGACAATGAATATCGTCAGAATTGTGAATGACAGTAACCAGCCCGAAAAGATGTATGACCAGCCCTCCGAAAAATCCAAACAGAATGGCGGTGTACGCAGGCGTTTTCAGCTTTTTTGTGTCGAATATCATATAAAATTCACCTACAAATGATATAATTATATACTGTATATTAACATAAGAAAATAAAGATGTAAATAGATAATCGTAAAAGATGATATTCCGGAAGAATACAGGACGGAACGGCACACAGGCTGTTCCCTGCGAGGTTCCGCCGGATTTTCCGTATGTCATCCCGACCGAGGCGAAGCCGCGGGTCGGGATCTTCGCACGGAATTGCCCTTAAAGGTAACGACAGTGCGTAGATCCTTCGACTTCGCTTGCGCTCCGCTCAGGATGACAGGGATGGTGGCTGGTGCAATGGAACGCACCCAAGGCCTTCCTCTACGGTTTCTTCGAGGTGCGGTGAAAGGGGCGATGTGTATCCATCGGCTCCTACGGGGGATAATTTATCATTCGTAATTTGTAATTCAGAATTGCTCCTCCATTGGCAGGGGCGAGAAAAAGGGAGGGCTTTAGCCCTCCCTTTTCGTTATGAGGAAACCTTTACAGTCCCATTTCCTTTTTCACTTCGCCGAAGGCCTTCACCGCAAAATCGATGTCCTCCCTGGTGTGACCGGCGGAAATCTGGGTGCGGATGCGATCCTTGCCCTTGGGCACCACGGGGTAGCAGAAGGCCACCACATACACGCCCTTGTCCAGCATCCGCTTGGCAAATTCGTGGGCGGTGTGGGGATCATAGAGCATGACGGGGACGATGGGGTGCTCGCCGGGGAGCAGGTCGAAGCCCAGCTTCTCCATCTCGGCACGGAAGTACCGGGCGTTTTCGTGCACCTTGTCCCGCAGGGCGGTGCTCTCCTCCAGCAGCTCGATGGTTTTCAGGGTTGCGGCGCAGATGGCGGGGGCTACCGTGTTGGAAAACAGGTAGGGGCGGCTGCGCTGGCGCAGCAGATCCACGATGTGCTGGCGGGCAGCGGTATAGCCGCCGGAAGCGCCACCCAGCGCCTTGCCGAAGGTACCGGTGAGGATGTCCACCCGACCCATGACACCGCAGTATTCCGGGGTGCCCCGGCCGTGGTCGCCCATGAAGCCCACGGCGTGGGAATCGTCCACCATCACCAGTGCGTCAAATTCGTCCGCCAGATCGCAGATGCCTTGAAGGTTGGCAATGTAGCCGTCCATGGAGAACACGCCGTCGGTGGCGATGAGCAGCTTCTTGCAGCCGGAGTTTCTGGCATCGGTCAGGCATTCCCGGAGGGAGGCCATGTTGTTGTTCTTGTAGCGGTAGCGCTTGGCCTTGCACAGCCGCACGCCGTCGATGATGGAGGCGTGGTTCAGCTCGTCGGAGATCACCGCGTCCTCAGCGCCCAGCAGCGTCTCGAACAGACCGCCGTTGGCATCGAAGCAGGAGGAGTAGAGAATGGCATCGTCCATGCCCACGAAGCCGGCAATTTTCTTTTCCAGATCCTTGTGAATCTGCTGGGTGCCGCAGATGAAGCGGACGGAGCTGAGGCCGAAGCCCCATTTGTCATAGCTTTCCTTGGCGGCTTCCATCAGCGCCGGATGGGTGGAAAGACCCAGATAGTTGTTGGCGCAGAAGTTCACCACGCCGGGCTTGGCGGTGGTGTCGATCCGGGAATACTGGGGGGTGGTGATGATTCGCTCCTCCCGCCAGGTACCGGCAGCCCGAATGGCTTCCAGCTCGGCGGAAATGGCGGTTAATGCAGTTTTCATAGCGTTTTCTCCATTCGTGATGTGTGTTGATGGTGAAGTGGCACCCCAAAGCCTTACCCTTTGGGGAAGGTGGCACGGCGATAGCCGTGACGGAAGAGGTATGCTGCAGTTTGTAGGGATATGGCAGAACGGGTCGATGTGGGCATCGACCCCTACAGGGGTGTTGTGGAAAGGTTCCCCCGGTGGGGCAGGTTCGTAGGGGGCGGCGCCTTCGACACCCCGTTTTGTCAGGATCTCCGCTAAGGATGACAAAATCGGTGGCTGGTGTCGGGAAAAATCAGGCCTTCTTTGTCCAGTCCAGAACCACCTTGCCGGAGCGGCCGGAGTTCATGGCCTCGAAGCCCTTTTCAAATTCGGTGTAATGGAACCGGTGGGTGATGACGGGGCTGACATCCAGACCGCCCTGCACCATGTAGCTCATCTGGTGCCAGTTGTCCAGGTGACGGCCGTAGATGCCCTGCAGGGTCAGACCCTTGGTGATGATGGTGTTCATGTTCATGGGCACAGGCTTGTTGGAGATGCCCAGCAGAGCGATCTTGCCGCCGTTACGCATGGCGCCGATCATCTGCTGCAGCGCCGCGCCGTTGCCGGACATTTCCAGACCCACGTCAAAGCCTTCCACCAGACCCTGATCCTTCATGACCATGGGCAGATCCTCCCGGGCGGTGTTCACCGCGGCATCCACACCCATTTTCCTGGCCAGCTCCAGACGGTAGTCGTTGACGTCGGTGATGATGACCCGGCGGGCACCGGCGTGCTTGGCCACGGCGGCGGCAATGATGCCGATGGGGCCGGCACCGGTGATGAGCACGTCCTCACCGATCAGGGGGAACATCAGGGCGGTGTGGGTGGCGTTGCCGAAGGCATCGAAGAAGGCAACCACATCCTCGTCCAGGCTCTCGTCAATGAGGATCACGTTGGTCTCGGGGATGCAGACGTACTCGGCAAAGGCACCGTCCCGATCCACGCCCACGGAAACCGTGTCCTTGCACCACTGGATGTTGCCATTGTGGCAGTTGCGGCAGTGGTGGCAGGTGATGTGTCCCTCGCCGGAGACACGCTGACCGATGGTCAGACCGGTGACACCCTGACCCAGAGCGGCGATCTCACCGACATACTCATGGCCAATGGTCATGGGGGGCTTGATGTGCTCCACTGCCCAGGGATCCCAATTGTAGATGTGCACATCCGTGCCGCAGATGGCGGTCTTGTGCACCTTAATCAGCACCTCACCGGGGCCGGGCTGGGGGACGGGGACTTTCCGAAGCTCCAGACCGGGTCCTGCGGTGGGCTTGACGATTGCATCCATATACTGTACCATGTGGTTCCTCCCTATTTCTCCGGGCAGGGTAGCCCTGCCTGTTCTTACCTGCCATTATAGAAGAAATGCAACCGATCCGCAAGCCCCTTCGGAGGCTTTTTTCATTTTGCCGGGGGACGCAAAAAAGATTTCCCACCGGGGTCAGACTCCGGCAAATCCCCGGGGCGGCATCTTCGCTCTTGATTTGCCCGGGAAATCACAGTATAATAAAAGAAAAATTCCAAGGAGGCACTTCCTATGCATATCGATCACGAGCATACTTCCGCCGGTGAGCACACCCACGAGCATACCCATGCCCATACCCACGAGCACACCCACAATGGTGTTGCCCACACCCATGAGCATACCCACGCCCACACCCACGATCATGCCCATCCCCATGACCACGAGCATCTGCATGAGCATGAGCACGACCATGACCATTCCCACGAGTGCAGCCACGACTGCGGCACCTGCCCCAGCCAGTGCGAGCACACCCCGCTGGAGGAGCTGATGGCGCTGATGAAGTACATGGTCGGCCACAACGCCGCCCACGCCAAGGAGCTGGCGGATCTGGCCATCCAGCTGGA
>CAYWZB010000063.1:0-7121 GCA_964462775.1 uncultured Oscillospiraceae bacterium | reverse complement strand
CTGCTTTAACAATTTAAGTCAGAAATATTTGTCTAACTTTTTGGGGTCACTTCACTGGGAAGGCGGTTGCTTGTTCTTACTTATTGGCGACGCATTCAATCTCCACCAGGGCACCCTTGGGCAGATCCTTCACGGCGAAGGCGGCACGGGCGGGGTAATTGCCGGTGAAGAACTCGGAATACACGGCGTTCATGGCGGCGAAGTCGCCCATGTCGGCCAGCAGCACGGTAGTCTTGACCACGTCGGCGCAGGTGTAGCCGGCGGCTTCCAGAATGTTCTTCAGATTGGTCAGGGACTGACGGGTCTGGGTGGTGATGTCGTTGCCGGCGAAGGCACCGGTGGCGGGATCCAGGGGGATCTGACCGGAGACGAAGAGCATGGAGCCTGCCTGGACAGCCTGGGAGTAGGGGCCGATGGCGGCGGGAGCGAGGTCGGTATGGATGGGCTGATTCATAATAAAATCTCCTTTTCATTTTTCTTTTATCATAGCACAATTGTGCCGCTACCGCAAGAGGAAAGGGGAATTTTTGCGCCTTTTCCCCATAAAAACGTCTCCGTACCTGAACAGTACGGAGACGTTTGCGTTTGCAACAAAGGCAACCCCTCAGACAAAAAACATAGGTTTTCGCCAGCTGCCGCACCGGTGCAGGGGACGGACAGCCTGTGGGATGCGTTATTCCAGCTCGAAGGCGCCGGTGTAGAGCTGATAGTAGGTGCCTTTCTGGGCGATCAGCTCGTCGTGGGTGCCCCGCTCGATGATGTGACCGTGGTCAAGAACCATGATGCAGTCGGAGTTCATGATGGTGCTCAGCCGGTGGGCAATGACGAACACGGTGCGCCCCTTCATCAGTGCGTCCATGCCGTCCTGCACCAGCTTTTCGGTGCGGGTGTCGATGGAGGAGGTGGCCTCGTCCATAATCATAACGGGGGGATCTGCCACGGCTGCCCGGGCAATGGCGATCAGCTGCCGCTGACCCTGGCTCAGGCTCGCGCCGTTGCCGGTCAGCTCCGTGTCGTAGCCATTGGGCAGGCGGGTGATGAAGTCGTGGGCGTTGGCCAGCTTGGCGGCACGGATGCAGTCGTCGTCGGTGGCATCCAGATTGCCGTAGCGGATGTTCTCCATGACGGTACCGGTGAACAGGTTGGTTTCCTGAAGCACCACGCCCAGAGAGCGGCGCAGATCCGCTTTTTTGATCTTGTTGATGTTGATGCCGTCGTAACGGATCTTGCCGTCCTCAATGTCGTAGAAGCGGTTGATCAGGTTGGTGATGGTGGTCTTGCCGGCGCCGGTGGCACCGACGAAGGCGATTTTCTCGCCGGGATGGGCATAGAGGGTGATGCCATGGAGCACCGTCTTTTCCGGCACATAGCCGAAGTCCACGTTGTACATGGTGATGTCGCCCTTCAGCTCGGTGTAGGTGGTGGTGCCCTCCAGCTTGTGGAAGTGCTTCCATGCCCAGTGACCGGTGTGCTCCTGGGTCTCGGTAACGGTGCCGTCGGAAGCGACCTTGGCATTGACCAGGGTGACGTAGCCGTCGTCCACTTCCGGCTCCTCGTCCAGCAGCTGGAAGATCCGCTCCGCACCGGCCAGCGCCATGATGATGGCATTGATCTGGTTGGAGATCTGATTGATGGGCATATTGAAGTTCCGGGACAGGGTCATGAAGGCCATCAGGCTGCCCAGAGTCAGCAGATTGCCGTCGGATTTGACCACGATGGTGCCGCCCACAATGGCCAAAATGGCGTACTGGACATAGCCCAGATTGTTGTTAATGGGACCCATCATGTTGGAGAACTTGCCGGCAGCGTAGGCGTTTTTCTGCAAAATGCCATTCAGCTCGTCAAATTCCTCTTTGACCACTTCCTCGTGGTTGAAAATCTTGACCACCTTCTGGCCGGAGATCATTTCCTCGATATAGCCGTTGAGCTTGCCCAGAGACTGCTGCTGGCCAATGAAATACTTACCGGACTTGCTTGCCAGCGTCTTGGTGACCCAGATGACACCCACCACCGTCACCATGGACACGATGGTCAGCATCCAGGAGGTTCTGACCATGGTGACAAAGACGACAACCAGGGTGACCAGAGAGGAAATGGCCTGGGGGATGGACTGGGAGACCATCTGGCGCAGGGTGTCGATGTCGCTGGTGTAGCAGGACATGATGTTGCCGGCGGTGTTGGTGTCGAAATACCGCAGGGGTAGGGTCTGCATATGGGTGAACATTTCGTCACGGACGGTTTTCTGGATGCCCTGGGCAACACCCACCATCAGCCAGCTCTGCAGGAAGCTGCCCAGCAGACCCAGCAGGTAGATACACACCAGCTGCAGCAGGAACTGCAGCACCGGGGCGAAGTCCTCCGAGCCGCTGGAGACCATGGGCAGGATATAGTTATCCACCAGCTTTCCCAGAGCGGTGGAGCTTTTGGACTGGGCGAAGGCGGTCATGAAGATGCACAGGAACACTACCACCAGGGTTGCGGAATACTTTTTCAGGTAGGAAAGCAGCCGCAGGAGGGTATTTTTGGGGTTTTTCGCCATGCGGCCGTCGCCGCGCATTCTGACAGGAGGCATTATTCAAGCCCTCCTTTCTGCTGAGAATAGAAGATATCCTGATAAATGGGGGAGGAGGCCATCAGCGTTTCGTGGTTGCCCACGGCGGCGATCTGACCGTTCTCCATCAGGATGATGATGTCGGATTCCTGAACGGAGGAAATTCGCTGAGCAATGATCAGCTTGGTGGTGCCGGGGATCTCTTCCCGGAAGGCCTTGCGGATCCGGGCATCGGTGGCGGTGTCCACCGCAGAGGTGGAGTCGTCCAGAATCAGGATCTTGGGCTTCTTCAGCAGTGCCCGGGCAATGCACAGCCGCTGCTTCTGACCGCCGGAGACGTTGGTGCCGCCCTGCTCGATGTAGGTATCGTAGCCATCGGGGAAGGAGCGGATGAAGTCATCGGCGCAGGCCAGCCGGCAGGCGTGCACCAGCTCCTCGTCGGTGGCGTTGGGATTGCCCCAGCGCAGATTTTCCTTGATGGTGCCGGAAAACAGCACGTTCTTCTGCAGCACCATGGCCACATTGTCCCGGAGGACTTCCAGATCGTAGTCCTGAACGTTGATGCCGCCGACTTTCAGCGTGCCCTCGGTGACGTCATACAGCCGGGGAATCAGCTGCACCAGGGTGGACTTGGCGGAGCCGGTGGAGCCGAGAATGCCCACCGTGGCACCGGAGGGAATGTGCAGATCCACTTCCTTCAGAGCACGGTGCTTGGCGGTGGCGGAGTAGCGGAAGGAGACGTTGTCAAAGTCGATGGAGCCGTCGGGCACTTCGGTGACGGCGTTTTCGGGGGAAACCAGATTCGGCTCCTCCACCAGCAGCTCATAGCAGCGGCGCAGGGGGGTGCGAGACATGACCAGCATGACGAACACCACGCTCAGCTGCATCAGACCCATCAGCACCTGGGTGGTATAGGTGAACATGGAGCTGAGCTCGCCGGTGGTCAGACCGGCCACGGGGTTGTTGCCGGAGGCCACCACCATGTGGGCACCCACCCAGGAAATGGACAGCATACAAACATACACGCAGGCCATCATAATGGGCTGGTTCAGGGAAAGAATGTGCTCTGCCTTGCTGAAATTCCGGTACAGATCCGAGGAGGTTTCGGTGAACTTCTCCGTCTCCTTCTCCGCCCGGACGAAGGACTTCACCACACGAATGCCGTGGACGTTTTCCTGAACGGTGTTGTTCAGCTTGTCGATCATCTTGAAGCCCCGGTCGAAGATCCTGAACACCGTGGGCACCAGCAGGCACAGCGCCAGCGCCATGATGGGCACCACCTTCAGATAGATGGAGCTCAGCTCCGGGGAGAGCTGACGGGCCATGGTGTAGGCCAGAATCAGCATCATGGGGCAGCGGATGGCCATGCGGATGAGCATCTGGAAGGTCTGCTGCAGGTTGGCGGTGTCCGAGGTCAGCCGGGTGACAATGCTGGAAGAGGAGAATTTGTCAATGTTGGAAAAGCTGAACCGCTGGACATTGTAGAACATATCGTGACGCAGATTCTTGGCAAAGCCGGAGCTGGCCTTGGAAGCCAGCACTGCGGAGGCGGCGCCGAAGAACAGGGAGGCCAGGGCGCACACCACCAGCAAAATCGAGCGGCTGACAACCACCTGCATATCCTGCATGACGATGCCGTAGTCATAAAGATTGGCCATGACCAGCGGGATCAGCACCTCCATGGTCACCTCGCCAATCATGCACAGAGGGCTTAAGATGGCGGGCCATTTGTATTCCCGGATGCACCGGGCAAGACGTTTGATCATTTAGGGTCGTTCCTCCTTATGATGGAAATGTTTGCGTTTTTCGGGGTCTCCGCCCATATTGGCAATGGCGCGCAGCAGAAAATCCCGGAACTGCGCCTGCTCCTGAGGGGTAAAGCCCTGAACCAGGCGGCTCTCGTTGGCGGCAATGGCCTTGTGGATGGCGTCATCCAGCTCCAGCGCCTGGGGCAGCAGATAGATGCGCTTGCAGCGATGGTCATGCTCATCGGGGCGAAATTCCACAAAGCCCTTCCGTTCCAGCCGGCTGAGCACGCCGGAGACGGTGGGGTGGCTCAGGTGGAAGGCCTCCTCGATATCCCGGGGGCAGGGGGGTGTGGGGCTGCGGGCAATGAACACCAGCACATGGCCCTGGGCGGAAGTCAAGTCCCAGCTTTCCATCAGCTCGGACATGGCCTGCCCGGTGCAGCTGTGCAGATGGCGCAGCAGGTGGCCGTATTGCAGATCCAGTGGGATCACCTCCAAAAACGTAGCTTACTACATATCAGTTTACCACACCCGGTTTTTCAATGCAAGCGGTGTAACAAAAAGTTCACAGAGTATGGGCAATTGCCGTAGAATTAACCAAGGGGAAAGGAAAAAGGTTTGGAAACGCTCGTGCAAAATAACAACGGCAAAAGAAGGCAGCGCCCGGAAATTATCCTGGCGCTGCCTGTGTTAAAAAATCCTTTGAAGCCGGGCAATGCCCCGGGCGAGATGGGCATCGGTTTGCTCTCCCAGCGTCTGCTCCAGCAGGGCGTACTCCGTCAGACTTCCGTGGGGTACAGCCCAGGCGCCGGCATCGGTGCCCGGGGCGAGATAGCCCCCGCGGGCGGCAAATTGCCGCACATTTTCCTGAGCGCCTGCCAGAATCTCCCTGACCGCTTCCTCGGAAAAGCGTTCCGTGCCCCGCAGATTGCCAACGGCGGACAGGGTGGGCACCCAGACGGTACCCGCTTCCGCCATGGCGTGAAGGGCGTCGCTGCCCAGGTACGCCCCGTGCTCCACGGAATCCACCCCGGCCAGCGCCGCGGCGGTGACGATCCGGTCTCCGTTGGCGTGCGCCATGACCGCCATGCCCTCCTGATGGGCGATGTGAATCAGCTCCCGGATCTCGGAATCGGCAAGCCCCTCCTCCGTCAGCACACCGGCATGGTCAAAGTCCATCAGACCGGAGATCATGATCTTGATAAAGTCCGCCCCGGACTGCCGGGCGTTGACCACCAGAGCGGCATACTCCCGGAGATCGGCGTAGGAAATGCCGATGAAGCTGCCGTAATGACCGGCCTTGCACAGAGGGGCAAGGGGGGTGCGGTAGGTAATGCCGTAGTCCGCTGCCAGCTCCCGGGCACGCTTGCCCACGCCCCAGCGGTCGCCGCCGTCCCGCAGATAGGAAAATCCCAGCTGCCGGTAGCGGGTCAGGGTGGCGTGGATCCAGGCATCGTCTGCCTGAAGGCTGTGCCGCCGGATGGCAGACCGCCAGTCCGCCCCGTCCAGCACCATATGGATATGACAGTCACAAAGCATTCCAATCCTCTCCTTTTACAGAGAGTATAGCAGAAAAATCACGGAGCTTCAATAGGGAAAGCCCTTTTACGCCACGGCGAAGGTCTGCGCTCAATGCTTGCGCCGGTAGAGCAGGCGGATGGAATTGAGGACGCACAGCATGGCAACACCGGAATCGGCAAAAACTGCCAGCCACATGGAGGCGTAGCCCATCAGGCCGAGCACCATGACGCAGAATTTGATGGCCAGCGCAAAAATCATGTTCTGCCAGGCAATGCGCTGGGTCTGCCGGGCAATGGTCAGCGCCTGGGGAATGGCGGCCATGTCGGAGGTCATAAACACCACATCCGCCGCTTCAATGGCGGCATCAGCACCGGAGCCCATGGCGGCGCCCACATCGGCACCGGCCAGCACTGGGGCATCGTTAATGCCGTCACCGACGAACATGGCGGCACCCTGCCGGGCGCGGATGGTTTGCAGGTGCTCCAGCTTTTCCTGGGGCAGAAGTCCCGCGTGCACCTCCTGAATGCCCACGGCATCCGCAATGGCCCGGGCGGGGGCTTCCGCGTCGCCGGTGAGAATGACGGGGGTGATGCCCATGGCTTTGACCTGCCGGATGGCCTGGGCGGCACCGGGCTTCAGGGTGTCGGAAATCAGCAGGGAACCGGCGTAAGCGCCGTCCACCGCCACCAGCACCCGGGTGCCGCAGACGGTTTCTTCCGGGTAGGCGATCCCGGACTCTGTCAGGAGCTTGCCGTTGCCGCAGAGGATCTGCTGTCCGTTCAGGGTTGCCCGGATGCCACGGCCTGCCAGCTCCTCCAGTTCCTCGGGCTGGGGAAGGGTCAGACCCTTTTCCCGGGCAGCGGTGACGATGCTGGCGGCAATGGGGTGGGTGGAGCGCTGCTCACAGGCGGCGCACAGTGCCAGCAGGGAATCCTCCCCCTGCACCTCCTGCACCCGGAAGTCCCCCTGGGTCAGGGTGCCGGTCTTGTCCAGCACCAGCGCCTTCAGGCTGCCCATGGCCTCCATGGACGATCCGCCCTTGAACAGGATCCCCTGTTTGCTGCCGGCACCGATGCCGGAGAAGAAGGCCAGCGGAACGCTGAGCACCAGGGCGCAGGGGCAGCTCATGACCAGAAAGCTCAGCGCCGTATACACCCAGTAGCTCCAGTTTCCTGTGACCAGAGAGGGGATCAGCGCCGTGGCGGCGGCAATGGCCACCACTGCCGGGGTGTAGATCCGGGCGAAGCGGGTGATGAACCGGTCGATTTTGGGCTTGCTGGCGGCGGCGTTTTCCACGCTGT
>CAYWZB010000062.1:5830-7318 GCA_964462775.1 uncultured Oscillospiraceae bacterium | reverse complement strand
CCCATGGGCTTCTTCTCCCGGCACAGCTGAATGGCACGCTGCACCTCGTTGCCCGTCTCGTCCACATAGTCCACCACCAGAGAGTAGGGCAGTCCGGCGGTGCGGGCCTGAATGATCTCCACCAGGCGGCTGAATAGCTCGTTGGTGCGACCCTTGGCCACCACCACGATGGAATTGGTCTGCCGCTGCTTGAGCTGCTTGGCGTTGATATTCAGCTGGAAGCCGGATTCCTCCGCCGCCTTGAGAATGGTCTGCCTTGCCTTTTCGCTAACGTTGGGCTGGTTGTTCAGCACCCGGGAAATGGTACCCACAGAGTAGCCGGTCTGTGCCGAGAGGTCTTTGATGGTCATAGTCTGGTCGTCCTTTCCTGTGGAAAGTTTCTTTTTTACCAGTATACACTATTTTGGAAACCTTTTCAAGTCCCGAAAAATCAAAGGCAGGGAACGCTTCCGCGTTCCCTGCCCGGTGTGTCAGGATTATCGGATGAAGGAGGTGCTCAGGGTGCAGCTCCATTCCTCGCCGCTTTGCAGCACCGCGGCGGCGGGCTTTTCCTCCCAGTCGATGGTGCCGTTTTCCGGGGAGGGCAGGCTGTGCCAGGGCTCGATGCACACGAACTTCACATCGTCGCCGGGCTTGGACCACAGCAGGGTATAGGGGAAGTCGGCAATGTTGCACACCACGCCCCGGCCGGTGCCCTTCTCGTAAAGACCCAGGGTGGCAGAGCGCAGGTTGGTCATGCAGTGGCTGTCCCCGGCAAAGAGCTTCGGCTCCACAGGCAAGGTCTGGAAGTTGGAGCCCAGGTAGTAGACATCGCCATGGAGCAGGCCGTGGGGCAGGCAGCTCAGGCACAGAGGGGACTCCACCTCGGAAAAGCGCAGCTCATAGTCGGACAGGGTGTGCTTGTCGTCAAAGGGCACGGTGAAGCCGGGATGGTAGCCGATGCCGAAGGGCATATGGGCATCGTCCAGATTTTCCACCGTCAGAGTGTGGTGCAGGGTATCCCCCTCCAGGGTGAAGGTGGACACCAGGCGGAACTCATAGGGGAACCGCTTCAGGGTCTCGTCATTGCTACACAGCTCCAGCACCACGGTGTCGTTGGAGCGATCCACGAAGTCGTGCTCCATGTTCCGGGCGAAGCCGTGCTGGGTGGCCTCAAAAACCTGCCCCTTGGCCAGAATCTGGTTGTCCTTGACCTTGCCGGTGTGGGGGAACAGGATGGGTGCGTGATAGCCCCAGACCTCCTTGTCCGCCTGCCACATATGCTCCACCCCGTCGCACTTACGCACAACGCTCTTGACCTGGGCACCCCAGGTGGTAACTGTGACCTTGAGATATTCGTTTTCAATGATGTATTCCATAAGTCATCCTCCTCGACTTTTGTTGATTTCTTGGTTTCCCCTTTGGGGGAGCTGTCATGCGACAGCATGACTGAGAGGGTTTGCCGAATATTTTTCTGAATTTCAAAATACCAGAACCCGCTGTCTTTGG